>JBGSQM010000056.1:0-63846 GCA_041738035.1 Cellulophaga sp. | reverse complement strand
GTTTGACTTCTGGATGAAGTCGAAAAATCTCTTTAGAAGTAATTCTTTTGACAGCTCTGATGATTTTCTTCGGAGAATTCATGATATAGCTCTGAATCAAAAAATGAACATGATCTTCATCAAGACCAATCTCCAAAAAATGAATTTCTTAACGCTCCTCTATTTTCAAGCAAATCTCCTTGAAAGTCAGAGAAACTCCTCTACTCAATACTTTCCTACTATATTTAATAGGACAAACAGAATGATACAAAAGCAAGCTTTTGTTATGACTCTTGTGGATATGTTCGTTCATAAACACAAAAGTAATTATCTTTATTCAAGACACGAGGCAGAGCCTCGGGGAATTCTATTGATTAAAAAACGGAAAATCTAGTCTGTCCCTATCCGGTTTTTGCTTAACGCTATTCTGCCGGAACACTACAAAAACCGGACAGGATCCACGCGCCAAGTTTTTGGATAAGATTTGGGATAAATCAAACAGAAAAAATAAAAATAACATTATAATATCTATATTTGCTATATATGGATAAATTATGTATTTTTAACTTTAAAAAACAGATAAAATGAACATAAGTTTCACAAAAACACAAGAAGAGTATATCTCAAAACAAGTTAAATCTGGGGAGTACCAGAACAATAGCGAGGTCATAAGAGATGCCCTTCGATTACATCAAATTTATCGCGATAAAGTGATTGCAGACTTAAGGGCTGAGATTGAGAAAGGCCTAAATAGCGGCATTAGTAAAAGGTCAGTAAAAGACATTATCGAAGCCAAACGTAAATCTAGGAAAACTGCTTGATGGCAAACGACAAAATTAAATCCTTTCTATTATCCAATGATGCCGATGCAGATTTGGATGAAATCTTTGACTATACAGAAGCTGAACATGGTTTTAATCAAGCAATAAAATATTTATCCGATTTGGAATGCTTGTTTGAGCAGTTAGTCAAAAGTCCTAATCTCGGAAAAGAGAGAAAAGAAATAAAGAAAGGCATTTTAAGTATTGTTGAACAGGAGCATATCATTTTTTATGAAATACATGAAGGGTATATCTTAATTGCAAGGGTTTTACATGGTAGAAGGGATATCCCGAAATTTGTCAATTGACCAAGTTGAAAGTATTTGTAATGAAAATAATATCTCGAAAACAATACCTAGATGCAATCAGTAGTTTAGAAGAATTAATTAATCTAGTTGATAAAAATACGCTAACCGACAATCCTCTAACAAAAGAGTTTTTTAAAATTTTAAATATAATTGAAGAATACGAGAGCATTCATTATCCCATGGAGGACACATAATAATAATCATGGAAAGCATGATACTTTCAAAAGAAAATAAAAGTATTTACTTTTTTTTATCTCGAACGCCTCTACCCCAATGTTTACCGGGGAAGGAAGATACTGCATCGGAAAATAAATTATAGTGAAATATCTATGTTTAACAAATAAAAAAGATTCTCCAGCTTTCCTTGGAATTTTGATATTATTTTCTGCTTCATTTTCAATTCTCAGATCCAGTTTATGCCAGATTATATGAAATTCGCGATATAAGTAAGTTTTTGAAAATAACATAAACAAAAAAATTAGGATTAAAAGTTAGAAAATGGACATCAATTAATTTAATTATTCGCTTAAACAATTTAGAAAAGATAAATACTCAAAAGAAGTTCAAGTGCTTTGGGCAGATTTAGCTCCTTTCGAAAGGGCTTTACAAGCTGTTTTGCTTAATATATATCGAGGAAAAATTTTTGAATAAAATCAAATAAATATTAAACTTCTTTTTCTTTTTAAGTCTAAAACAATCAAGGAAAGTCAATCTTTTTTAAATAAATTTACGAGCGGTATATTTTTTGTTTTTTACGCTCAGCAAATTTGAGGTTATAGATCAAAAATATGAGTTTTTAAGGAGTTTTTTAAATTCAAACCATTGATAATAACTTATTCCTTTACTTTTCTTTTAAACAAATGGTAAAAAAACAAATTCTTAAATGCCCATTCTTCATGTAAGTGCAAAATTCTCTCAAACTAGAAACCCTCATTGCTATGCTTTTTTTAGTGACACATTTTATTGATGACAATTATAGTTACATCAATCTAATTTATTGAATTTGCCGTTCGTTCTGAATTATTGGAAACTATAAAAAATAAGATTGCACAGTTGTTAGTGAAAGTAGGTGAAGATCAAATTTATATATTTAATTGTAAATACTACTACCTACGTTTTACATTTAAAATGTAATTTCGACTTTAAAAGGGCGCAATACTTAAGTCCAAAAGGTTTATTTCACGCTACTCAATTTATAGCTTTGTTGATATGCTGCCTACAATTAAATAGTTTCAAATTTTTCTATTACATTTGCGGCTATAAAAAATTATAAAAATGAAAAAAATAATATTTGGAATTTTTGCCATTGTTTTATTATTCTCTTGTAATAGCAAAACAGATGGGTTTTCCATTGACGCAACTATCGATGGGGAAATAGAAAATGGAACAAAAGTGTATTTAAAAAGAATAAACGAAGTAAACCAACCTGTTGATGTAGATACAACTACGGTAGAAAACGGGAAATTTAGTTTTACAGGAAAAGCAGATTCCCTAGATCTACAGTACATTTTTATTGATAAAATCAATGGAAATATTCCCGTAATTATTGAAAATGGTAGTATTGACATTTCTTTCCAAAAAGACAGTCTTCAATTTGCAAAAATTGAAGGAACATTACAAAATGATATCTTTTCTAAATTTTTAGATGAAAGTAGAACATTCTCCAAACGCTACATGTCTATGGGTCAAGATTATGAAAAAGCACGTGCTAGTGGAGATATGGCAAGTCAAGAAGCAATTCAAGAAGAGTTGAAGGAATTTAGAGAAGAAGCAAAAAATTTCGAAATTAATTTTGTGAAAGAAAATCCGAATGCTTTAATATCTGTGATGTTAATAGAGCGCTTTCAGCAAACTGGAGAGGTTCCTGAAAATGAAATCAATGCTATGTTTGATGCTTTAACACCTGAATTAAAAAATACTGCTACTGCAAAAAGAATCAAAAGTTTTCTTGAAAAAAATAAAGCAACTGCCTTAGGATCTAAAGCTCCAGAATTTTCTGCCCCAACACCAGATGGCGCTTCGTTGGCTTTGAAAGATGCTTTAGGAAAAATTACCATTATCGATTTTTGGGCAGGATGGTGTAAACCTTGTAGAGCAGAAAATCCTAATTTAGTTCGTATTTATGATAAATATAAGGAAAATGGACTTCAAATTCTCGGAGTTTCACTAGATAAAACAAGAGAAGAATGGATAGATGCTATAGCTGCCGATGGTTTAACTTGGCATCAAGTTTCTAATCTTGATTATTTTGATGAAATTGCAAAAATGTACAACGTAAATGCTATCCCTGCGATGTTTATTTTAGATGAAAACGGAGTTATTCTTGCCAAAGATTTAAGAGGTCAAGAACTTGAAAATAAGATTGCTCAACTATTAGGAAGTAATATTTAAGCTCCAGGGTTTAGGCTTTAAGCCTTAGTTGCTAAAACTAAGGCATTGGTAGATAAACCTTGATATTAGATATAAAAAAAGGCTCGATTTGTTTAGCAAATAGAGCCTTTTTAATTTTTTAAAACTTTTTAGTTCCGTCTTTAAAATTAACTTTAGCTATAGCGGTTTCGGCTTTTCTAAGGTTACCCGAGATTTGGACATTAGAATTTTCACCCACAAAGTCTAAATTAGCAACATCATTCACAATTAAATCTCCATAAATCACCAAACTGGCTTCTAATCTAAAAGTTGCATTACTATTAAGGGTAATATTTTTTCTATCATTATTTCTGCCAACCATTAAGGAGCCATTAATTTCAAAAACAATATTTGAATTGATATTCATAGCATTCAAAACTGTACATGAATCACAAAGCAATAATTCACCATTAACATTTACAGCGTTTAAACTTTTTGAACCTATAAAAGCAAATTTCTGACCAGAATTCAAATTTGTATGCAATTATACCTAGTGTTGTGTCAAGTTTGTTGTGTCGGTTAAGCCACCGTTATTTTTTGCCAGGTCTAGGCAAAAAATTAGTCATGACCGTAGCTACGGAATCATTTTTTAACGCAGGACAGGTGAAAAAGAACAAGGGTTGGGCCGGCGAAAACAGTCTTAACATAACACTAGATAAATCAACACATTTATTCACCGGACTTGGTTGAGGCTTATTCATCTTTACAATCTGTAAACCAGCTTTTCCAGAAGCCGAAAAGATATAATCGCCTTTTGAAGCTAAGTAACTTATAGCACCTTATAATACCATTTACCACTGATAAATAGGATAATTTTTTCATTGTAAATAGGTTTAGGTTTAATTAGAGATTTGGTTATTTCCAAAACGCGAAATAAACTAAAAGCTATTAATACCTAATTTTTATCGACGAAATACTTTTCTCAGGTCGAAAAAAAGATATAAAATAGGTCTAAGCTATTTAATTCAACTTCCCAGCTTTCTGCAATATAAAGAGGATTACAATAGGAACTGCCAATAAACCAACCATTAAAAGATCTGTTTTTAAAAGACTGGGAAAAAAAAGAAGGGTTGTTAGGTATCCCCCAATAGCGCCTCCAAAATGAGCAGTATGCCCTATATTACCCAATCTACTTTTCATCCCATAAATAGAATAAAGCAAATAGCCAATCCCAAAAACATAAGCAGGCACAGGAATTGGAATAAATATGAAGCCTAACCGCATTTGTGGTTCTAAGAGAATTGCAGCATAAAGTATTCCGGTAACAGCACCACTTGCCCCTACTGCGCTATAATAAGGTTCGTTTTTGTGAAAAACTATGCCTAACAAGCTCCCTGCTCCTAAACTTACAATATAAATAATAACAAATTGAATAGGATTTAGCCATTCGATCACTACAGGAGCAAAAAAGAAAAGCGTAAACATATTGAAAAATAAATGTGCAAAATCAACATGAAGAAAACCTGAGGTAAACATACGTTCTTTCTGACCTGCGCTAATTGCACTAACTTGAAACTTATAGCGTTCAAAAAAATGATTGTCGTTAAAACCTTTCAATGAAACCAAAACATTGATGGCGATAATGGCCATAGTTACATAATGCATATCTTCAAACATAGTACTAAGTCTTCTATTTGCGTTCAAATATAGCTATATTTGCCAAATAATTTCTTGCATGCAGTTACTAGTATTCATTTTGGTGTATCCTATTATTTGGATGATTGCTATACTGCCTTTTAAGGTAGTTTATGTGCTGTCAGATTTTATTTTCTTTTTACTCTACAGCGTATTTGGTTATCGCAAAAAAGTAGTTTATAAAAATTTAAAATTGGTGTTTCCTGAAAAGTCCATTAAGGAATTAAAACAAATTCAGCGAACCTTCTATGGTCATTTATGTGATACGTTTATGGAAATGATTAAAACCATGAATTTATCTAACCAAGAAGTAAAAAAACGATATCGTGTTACCAATTTAGAAGTTCTACTTGAAATAGAAAAAACCAATAGTATTTTAATTGTTTGTTCGCATTACGCCAATTGGGAATGGAATGTAAGCATTAATAATTATGTAAAATCGGAGGGCTATGCCGTATATCAAAAAATTAAGAATCGTTATTTTGATAAGTGGATACGAAGCACTAGAGCGCGTTTTAAAACGACATTGATTACGCAGGAAGAAACGGTAAGAACCGTGGTTAAAAATGTAAAAGAAAATATTCCGTCTATTTACGGCATGGTGAGCGACCAATCTCCCCAAGCTCACAGAGCCCCTTATTGGACCGAATTTATGGGAATTAAAGTCCCTGTTTTTAGCGGTCCAGAAACCATGGCTCGCAAATTGGACTTAGCCGTTGTTTTCTTAAAAGTAGCCAAAGTAAAAAGAGGCTATTATGAAGCCACTTTTATCCCTATTACCACAGCAGGAAAAAGTACCGCCGAACACGAAATTACAGACAAATTCTTACGCTTAACTGAACAACAAATACGTGAAAATCCGGCGTATTATTTATGGACGCATAGGCGATGGAAACATAGAAATAAGTCTGATAAGCATTAAATAGGGACGATTTTTTTAAAATCGGCTTTTTTTGCTTTACTTTATAAGCTTTAAGCGTATTTCAAATATTTAATTTTAAAATTAGAAGTAAATAAAAAATTCAATACTATCAAATCTCAATTTTAACTTGCATTTTTTATTCATCTAATTTCGTATTTCGTATTTTTTTCGGTCTTAATACTTTGTACCTAATGCTTAATACTTTTTTAACTTAAAACTTAAAACTTAACATTTAAAAATTATAACCCAGCAATTGCCTTTATTTCTCCAATAATCTTATCTGCCAAGGTATCCGCTTCTAGTTGTGATTTAGCTTCGGTATAAATTCTGATAATAGGTTCTGTATTCGATTTACGCAAATGTACCCAGTTTTCAGCAAAATCTATTTTTACGCCATCAATGGTAGAAATTTCTTCGTCCTTATATATCCTTGCCATTGCTTCTAAAATAGCATCAACATCTAATCCAGGTGTTAATTCAATTTTCTTTTTACTCATAAAGTAAGATGGGTAACTAGCTCTTAACTCCGCGGCAGTTCCTCCTTTTTCAGCCATTAGCATTAAAAATAAAGCAGTACCTACTAAAGAGTCACGACCATAATGGCTTTCTGGGTAAATGATGCCTCCGTTACCTTCGCCACCAATAATCGCATTATTTGCCTTCATTTTGGTGACAACGTTTACTTCGCCAACGGCAGCAGCTTCGTAAGTTCCTCCGTGTTTTTGAGTAATATCTCTCAGCGCTCTTGAAGATGATAAATTTGATACTGTATTTCCTTTGGTTTTTCCTAAGACATAATCCGCACAAGCGACTAAGGTATATTCTTCACCAAACATTTCACCATCATTACTAATAAAGGCCAACCGGTCAACATCCGGATCCACAACGATTCCGAAATCCGCTTTTTCTTTTATCACTAATGCACAAATATCTCCTAAATGCTCCTTTAAAGGCTCTGGATTGTGAGGAAAATGTCCTGTTGGTTCACAATACAATTCCACCACTTCAACCCCTAATTCTTTTAATAATTTAGGAATGGCGATACCACCGGTAGAATTTACACCATCCACCACCACTTTAAATTTTGCTGCGCGTATAGTATCCGCATCAACTAAAGCTAAGTCGAGTACTTCATCAATATGGATATCAATATAAGAATCGTTTTTTATGATTTCTCCTAAATCATCTACTTGCGAAAAATCAAAATTTTCTTTTTCAGCGATTTCTAAAATTAAAGCACCTTCTTCTGAGTTTAAAAACTCCCCTTTTTCGTTTAATAATTTTAAAGCGTTCCATTGTTTTGGATTATGGCTAGCCGTTAAAATAATACCGCCATCTGCTTTTTCTAAAGGCACAGCAATTTCTACGGTTGGCGTGGTAGAAAGATCTAAATCTATCACATCAATACCCAAGCCAACTAGGGTATAAACTACTAAATTTTGAATCATTTCACCAGATAAACGGGCATCACGACCAATAACTACTTTTAGTTTTTTATCGCTTTTGGTATATCCTTTAAGCCAAATTCCGTAAGCGGCGGCAAATTTTACCGCATCAATCGGGGTTAAATTATCGCCTGGTTTTCCTCCAATAGTGCCTCTTATTCCTGAAATAGATTTAATTAGTGTCATAATTTTATAAAAAGTTTCTGCAAATATAATCGCTTCATACTAAAAGGTATTGCTCTTATTCGTAAATTCGACATTATTAGTTTTTTCAAGAATTATATGAATTTTTTAGCCCACATTTATTTATCCTTCAATGACGAGGAAGTAACAATCGGTAATTTTATTGCCGACAGCATTCGAGGAAATAAATACAAACACTTGCCCGAAAGCGTACAAAAAGGAATTAAACTACACCGTTTTATTGATACGTTTACAGATGCGCACCCAACAGTAAGGCAAAGCACAAAAAGACTTCACGAAAACTACAGTCATTATAGTGGTGTTATTGTTGATATTTTTTACGATCATTTTTTAGCTAAAAACTGGAAGGATTATTCGGACATTCCTCTAGCTGATTTCGTAGATAATTTTTATAATATATTAGAGACCAATTATGCTATTTTACCTGAAAAAACAAAACATATGATGCCCTATATGATGGCTGATAATTGGATTTTAAATTACGCGAATTTAGAAGGAATTGGTCAAGTTTTAAACGGAATGAACAGAAGAACAAAAAATATATCTAAAATGAATTTCGCTATTTTAGATCTAGAAAAGTATTACGATGAATTCGAAATAGAGTTCAGTTCGTTTTTTCGAGAATTAATTCATTTTTCAAAACAAAAATATAATTCGCTTTAAAATTAAAAACTACCATGAGAAAATTTCACTATTTATTATTACTTTTTTTTGTTTTTATCCATTGTAAAACCCAAACTACAAAACCAACTGGTTTAATCGCAGAAAAAGCGATGGTAGTTTCTGCTCGGGAAGAAGCTTCGAAAATTGGTGCGGATATCATGCAAAAAGGTGGTAATGCTTTTGATGCCATGGTAGCAACTCAATTAGCTTTGGCTGTAGCTTACCCCGTTGCAGGCAATATTGGTGGTGGTGGTTTTATGGTTTATCGTAAAAGTAATGGCGATTTTGGATCTTTAGATTACAGAGAAAAAGCACCTTTAACTGCTCATAAAGATATGTATTTAGATTCCCTAGGAAATGTAATTCCCGATATGAGCACCAAAGGTGCAACGGCTGTAGGAGTTCCAGGAACTATTGCTGGAATTATTGAAGTACATAAAAAATTTGGAAAACTTTCCTTAAAAGAAATTATGACTCCTGTGATCGAACTAGCTGAACGAGGCGTTGTAGTAACCGAAAACCAAGCCGAAAGGTTGGCTTATTACAGAATAGTTTTTGTGGAAGTAAATAGCGATAGCACCAAATTTGCGACTATTTATAAAACTGGAGATACTATAAAATATCCTGCTTTAGCCAAAACCTTAAAAACCATTATGGAAAAAGGTCGAGATGGCTTTTATAAAGGCGAAATAGCCGAAAAATTAGCCAATCATATTCAGAAAAAAGGCGGTTATGTTACCCTTAAAGATCTTGAAAAATATGAAGCGCAATGGCGCCAACCAATTATCTTTAATTATAAAGATTTAAAAGTAATATCTATGAGTCCACCTAGTAGTGGTGGCGTAACTATTAAGCAAATTTTCAAGATGATTGAACCCTACGATATTAGCAGTTTTGGTCAAAATTCGGTTAAAACTATTCAGCTATTTACTGAAGCTTCTCGCCGAGCATATGCAGATCGGAATTATTATTTGGGCGATCCTGATTTTGTCGATATTCCTTTAGACGTGTTATTGAGTGATGCCTATCTAAAAGAAAGAATGCGGAGTTTTTCTTTTGATAAAGCGACAAAATCAGATGATGTTTCGCATGGTAAAGTGCAAATTATTGAAAGTATGGAAACTACCCACTACTCTATTGTAGACTCTGAAGGTAATGCTGTAGCGGTAACGACAACATTAAATGGAAGTTTTGGTTCAAAATTATATAACGATGAACTAGGGTTCTTTTTAAATAATGAAATGGACGATTTTAGTGCTAAACCAGGCGTTCCTAATATGTTTGGACTTACAGGCGCAGAAGCCAATAGTATTGCGCCAGAAAAAAGAATGCTCAGCAGCATGACGCCTACTATTGTCGAAAAAAATGGGAAACTTTGGATGGTGGTCGGCACGCCAGGAGGCTCTACTATTATTACCGCAGTAGCACAAACTATTTTAAATTCGTACGAATTTAATATGAGTATGCAAGATGCTGTTAATGCTCCTAGATTTCATCATCAATGGCTACCTGATACTGTTGTTTTTGAACCAAACGGATTTTCAGAAGAAACCATAATAGCCTTAAAAGCAAAAGGGTACATTATCAATGAAGAAAATACGCCAATTATTGGTAAAGTTGATGCTATAAGAGTTTTACCTGATGGAAAATTGGAAGGTGGTGCAGATAAACGTGGTGATGATGCGGCTGTGGGTTATTAATTTAAAATTTAAAACGGAAAGTTCATTCAAGTTAGGAACTCTTAGCAAATAGTTAGCATAAATACAAAAAATGATTGTCAGATATTTAACAATTTCGCTTATTTCTACTTTATTCTTTGCCTGTGTGGAGGATAAAAAGACTGACTATATAATAATTAGCGGAGAAATTATTGGAGCTGTAATTGATACAATCTACCTTCAAAAAGACGGATATTCAGAAAAGTTTGCCAAGCATGCAATTCCGATATCAATAAATCAAACATTTGCCGATACCCTAGACTTAGGACGCGGTTATTATAAACTAATGGCTGGCAATAATGCCTATGGTCTTTATCTCGAACCAAAATTCCATTTAAAGCTTAAAATTGAACAACAAAACGAATTAATCACAAACTCTGGAATTGGTAAAAAAGAGAATGATTATTTAAAAGCTAAAAAAGAGTTGCGCAAAAGAACTTTTAAGATTGACCACTATAAACATTTTTCGGAATTAGATGAAAGTCAATTTTTAAAAACCAACGACTCAATTCGCTCAATATATTTATCGTTGTTAAATCAAAGTAAAATAGAAAATGAACAATTTGTAAGCCTAGAGCAAAAATCGATATTATTGGACAAGGTTTACAATTTAATGCATTTTGAGGTTGACAAAAGATTGCTTACTAATCAAAAAGAGTTTGAAGTTTCTAGCTCTTTTCCAAACCTGAAGAATCTAATCGATTTCAATGATGAAAGTTTTTTAGAAATACCATTTTTCATTCCACTTTTAGCAAATAGTCAGTATTATTTTTTAAAAAATAAAGTCAATTTTGATACAATGACTGATGTGTTAAAATGCTCTGATTGTGACCAATACATTGAATATTTAAACTTCATGGGAAAATATTTGAAAAATGAAAAAGTAAGGAATGGAGTAACGTTTCTAATTGCAGAATGGATGCTTGGGAAGACTGAGGATATTGACACTTTTTATAATTCGTATATATCTTTCAATTCCGAAAGTAAAAATTTGAACTACGTAAGAAACATTTACGAAAATTTAAAATCTACCCGAGGAAGGGATTTTTTAATGAAAACTGAATTATTAGATGCCGATGACAAAGTTTTAACTTTAAAAGATTTTGAAGGCAAATACCTTTATATCGATTTTTGGTCTTCTTCTTGCAAGCCTTGCCTTCAAGAATTCGATAGTTTCAATGAACTTTCAAAAGAGCTTAACGAACAAAAAATTATATTTATTGGTATTAACATTTGGGACTCAAAAGAACAATGGCAACAAACTGTTAAAAAGTATGGTTTAAGAGGGATTCAATTAACCGCAGGAAAGAATTTAAAATTTCTTGATAGTTTGGGAATAAATGGAATTCCAAGATATATGGTAGTAAATGATATTGGAAATGTAATGGATTTTAATACCAAAAGACCATCGGAAATAAAGAATAAATCGGAATTTGATAAAATGCTTATGGAGTAGTACTTAAGCTATAAATGGCGACACCAAATAACGCAAAAAGCGCTAAATTTAAGTCTTGGGCGTGTTTGCAAAGTCCGCCAAATCTTTTGATTTGACCTTCAGAAAAATAATGAAAAAACAAAATGTAAAAGATTTGGCTACGGACTTTGACGGAGAAGTAATTGCTTATCAACTGGCATACTTGCCATAGCCGAACCTCATTTAGCAAATAGTAATTAGCCATTAGCCATTAGCCATTAGCCAAAAAATAAAAAATTAAATGACTTCATGCCAGTTTAAATTGTATTTAAATCATAATTATCAAGCATTTTATTCGTGTAAATTAGTGAAATTCGCATCGATAAAGTAGAACTAAATTGTAAGAGAAAAGTTGTAAATACTTGGAGGTAAGGGCTGAACGTTAAACCTTAAGCATTAAACAAAAAAAAATGAAAAGATTTTTAAAAATATTTCTGAAAATATCAATTGGATTAATCTGCTTACTTTTAACTGCATTTGCGATAGTATATCTCATTTATAACGAACCATTACCTAAAGGATCAAACCCTGAGCAGGCAGATGTTTTAGCGAAAAAAATGTTGAGTGCTATCAATAACGAAACTTACCTAAAAACAAGAAATATTGAATGGACTTTTGCCGGTGGTGCACACGAGTATAAATGGGATAAAGAAAACGGAAAAGTTATTGTAAAATGGCATGATTATCTAGTGAACTTGAATCTTGCAAATCCGAATGCGAGTAAAGTCTTTAAAAACTCAAAAGAAATATTAGACGATGCTAAATCAAATATTATTCAGAAAGCTACCGATAATTTTAATAATGATTCCTTTTGGTTAGTGGCTCCCTTTAAGGTTTTTGACAAGGGTACAAAGCGATATTTGGTAAGCTTGGAAGACGGTTCAGACGGTCTCTTAGTTACGTATTCTTCTGGTGGCACAACCCCAGGAGATTCGTATCTCTGGAAGTTACAATCCAATGGACTTCCTATTAGTTTTAAGATGTGGGTTAAGATTATTCCCATAGGCGGTTTAGAAGCCTCTTGGGAAGATTGGAAAGTAATGGAAAATGGCACTTATCTGCCTTCTTCTCACAAACTTGGCCCAGTTACCTTAAATATGGGAGCACTTAGAGCATATAATTAAAATATCATGTCCAAAAAAGGTAAAGAAAAAAATACTAAGAATAAAGCCAAACATACCAAGCTCATGAGTAGAAAAATCAACAAGCTTAGGGATGAAAAAGACAAGCGTAAAATACGTCTAAAAGAAATTATTCAAAAAGCAAAAGAGGCTAAAGAATAATGTGCTAGCTAATAGTATTTTCAAATGGTATATGGTATAAATACCTTTTGTTTGTCAAGAAGCATTCTATAAACTAAATTCAGTCTAAAAATGAGCTATGGTTTTTCATCTCTTTAAAAAGTAAGAAATGAAAATTTCCTTTTTTTTATTTGGACCTCAAAGGGTTCTGGTTTCAAGTCCAATGGTTTGGGCTTGATTTAGAAGAAACCGTTTCAGTGCAAAAAAACTAAAACCTTAAAGATAATCCCCAAAAACTCAGCACTCAAAACCTAGCAACTCTTTAATGAAAACAATCCATACCAATGGGTGCACCATCAGGAATTGTAGCCGCCGGTATCACTGTAAATTTTTCTGGGTATTTTTGAAATTCTTGGATGCGTTTTACTACTTCAAACGAAAACATATCGCTTTTGGGCGTCAATTTTAATTTTAGTTCATTTAACTTAAAATTAGCAACGGCATTAACCTGAGAAATTACTTTTTCTTGGGCTGCCAGATTCATTAAATGATGTAAAACTCTGTAATTAATCGCTCTTTGTACTTCTTTTAAATAATCATCTTTATTTTCTTGACGATAAATGGTATTGGTTAATACTTTATCGATAAGATTTTCTAAACCTAAATTCTCCTTATCTATACTTTTTTGCAAGACCAATCTGGAGGCTCTTTCAGGATTTAAAACAAATGACAGAGTCATATCTGCGCTTGTATCAGCGGCAGAAATAGGATCCAATGACACTCCTGTTCTTCCTTTAAAAGATTCCCTACTTGGACCATAGCCAAAAGCTCTTGGCGGAAATAAGGCTAATTTTTCCTTTGGAATTGCGATTACTTGAGCATCTAAAGTATTTAAAATACTAGTTAAAGCTTGGTTTTGAATGGTAGCGTCTAAAGTCTTTACAACCTCTTGTTTGTCGCCTTTTAAGGCATAATTATATTCTAATCCACCTATTTGCTTTGCAACCGCCTCCGTTTGGTATCTGTGAAAGAAGAATAAAGGAACAAATAAATCTTCCAAGACCGTATATGGTTCGCCACTTTTAATATTATCAATAGAAAAATTATCTATTGCCAGTTTCCTGACTTTCAAAACTTCATCTAATTCTTCTGCAATATTGGCACCATTATCCCATAAATGAGCTAGCGCATGCGCACTACCCTCTGGCCTAGCATCTTGATCAGTAATGTAGCGTATGCCTTTTTCTGCCGCAGTTTCTAAAATTGAATTTAGTTCATATTTTTCATTGATTCCAGTCTTAAAATCGGCATAAGAATAGGCTACGGTAACCTTATCCCAATCTCCAATTCCAGTTGCGTAAGCATTTGAAAAATCGATAGCCCCATTTTTAATAGCAAATTGTGGATGTGGATAATCCATTACTGAGGCTTTATTATTTGTACTTGCTGCATAATTATGCGCAAAGCCTAAAGTATGCCCTATTTCATGCGCAGAAAGCTGACGGATTCTTGCAATCGCTAAATCTAACATAGGTTGGTAATTATCATCTCTATCTTTAAAAGGTTTGTTCATAAGGGCTTGAGCAATCAAAAAATCTTGCCGGATTCTCAAACTTCCTAAGCTTACATGGCCTTTAATAATTTCGCCTGTTCTTGGATCTGTAATGCTGCTGCCATAGCTCCAACCCCTTGTTGAACGGTGGACCCATTGTATCACATTATAACGCACATCAAGGGGATCGGCATCATCAGGTAACATTTTCAATTGAAAAGCATTTGTATAGCCAATAGCCTCAAAAGCTGCATTCCACCATCGACCACCTTCAAGCAAAGCAGAACGCACTGGTTCTGGCGTACCGTTATCTAGATAATAAATAATAGGTTCAATTGCCTCACTTATGCTTTCATTCGGGTTTTTTTTCTCTAAACGATGTCTGGTAATAAACTGTTTTAAAATAGGTTCTTGAACAGGAGTTGAATAATCATAATACGAAAAAGGGTAAGATCCACTTCTGGTATCAAAGTCTCTTTTTTTGTATTTATTATCTGGTAAGGCTATGAAAGAATGGTGCTGTGATACCGTAACTAAACCCGGGTTTGGACTTACAGAACGTATTTCGCGCCCTTTTGGTTCGCCTTTAAAAGTTAGAATAACATCAAACTCCGTATTTTTTGGAAAGTTTTTGGTGCGTTCTAAGTCAAAAGCACTTTTTGACTTGTCTAAACTAAAACTGCCTTGCTGCGCACTCTGCAATCTTGAAACTACGCCATGGGCATCTTGCATTAAAAAGTCGGTAATTTCTATGGTATATTTTCCGTTCTTTTCTTCTTCAATAGGAAAACCAAATAGAACAGATTTTGCAAAAGCTTGTTCTACAGACTTTTTTTCTAAAGCATTATCGGTTAAAGCCCTGTATTTTAGATTAGGTTGTATCAAAAGCAATTTGTTACCTACTTTTTTAAAATAGACTACTTGCTCATTCCCTAGCTGCCCGCGATCCAAGCCAATATCATTACTTCCAATACCGCTACTTAAGGAATACACGTATAGAAATTCTGCGTTTAAGTTGGTTACTTCTAAGTAAATTTTATCGGTTTTAACATCATATAAAAAATTATAAAAACCTTCGAATTTCTGAAAATCTTTGCTTTTTTCAGTAAACTGACTTGAAGTGATGATGCTGTAGAGTAAAAAAAATAAAAGGGTAAGTGATGCGCGCATTTTTTAAAAGTTTTAGATTTTAAATGTAAATAAAAAGATTCATAAATTAACTATAGCATCAATTTTAAGCTCAAAACAACAAATAACCAGAATTGACAATCGATTTTTATTTGAATCGTAAAACTGACTTTTAATTTTTATGAATAAATAGTTATTAAATTAAATGAAAATCAATAACTTAACTAAAAATTAAATCGAATGACAAATATTGAAAATAAAATATTTTCATCTTACAACAGAGATAGCGACTTGTACGATGAAATTTTCGATAAAAAAGGGAAGATTAAAAAGGTGTATCAAAAACTTTTTAATCTTTATGGAGAACACTCCATTGAGGACTACGTAAAATTAAACTCGAAAGCCAAATCATCCTTTTTTAATCAAGGAATTACATTCCAAGTTTACGGTGATAAAGTGACCAAAGAAAAGATTTTTCCATTCGATCTTTTTCCTAGAATTATAGATTCTATTGAATGGGAAATTATTGAGAAGGGCTCCTTACAAAGAAGCAAAGCCTTAAACCTTTTTCTTTGGGATATTTACCATGACAAGAAAATTATAAAAGATGGTATTATTCCGATGGATTTAATTAGTTCTTCGGAAAATTACCTGCATCAAATGATTGGCATTGACCCTCCAGGAGGCATTTATAATCATATTTCCGGAATTGATGTCATAAAACACAAGGATGGGAAATATTATGTTTTAGAAGATAATATTCGCTGTCCGTCTGGGGTAAGCTATGTAATTTGCAACAGAACAGCTTTAAAAAGAGCCCTATTTGGCGTTTTTAACCACTACCAAACCTATTCTGTAACCAATTATGCTGAAAATCTATTGGATCTTCTTGAAACCGTAAAACCACATGGTGTCGATATTCCAACAACGGTAGTGCTTACTCCGGGAATGTATAATTCTGCTTTTTACGAGCACTCCTACTTGGCAAAAACAATGGGTGTTGAATTGGTAGAAGGACGAGATCTTTTTGTAGAAAACGATTTTGTGTATATGAAAACCATTAAAGGGCCCGAAAAAGTGGATATTATTTACCGCCGAATAGATGATCAATTTTTGGATCCTTTAGAATTTAAGCCAGACTCTTCTATTGGTTTACCAGGATTATTTGCCGCTTATAAAAAAGGAAATGTAACCTTGGCGAACGCACCTGGCACTGGAGTTGCTGATGATAAGGCAGTATATACTTATATGCCAGAAATTATCAGGTATTATTTAAAGGAAGAACCTATTTTGAACAATGTACATACTTACCATTGTTCAAGACCAGAGGAATTAGCCTATGTTTTAGCGCATATTCATGAACTGGTTATTAAACCCGTCGATGAAGCTGGAGGTTATGGCATATCCATCGGAAATTGTTTAAATGATAAAGAAATTGAAGCAGTAAAAAAGCAAATTCTAGTAAATCCGAGAAAATATGTAGCCCAACCCATCATGTCTCTTTCGGTACATCCCACTTATATCGACGATACCGAAGAGTTTGAACAGCGCCATGTTGACTTAAGAACTTTTAGTATTCTAGGTGTGGACAAAGAATTTGTCTTAAAAGGAGGACTAACTAGAGTGGCACTAAAAAAAGGAAATTTAATTGTAAACTCATCTCAAGGTGGCGGATCAAAAGACACTTGGGTACTAAAAAACGACTAATATATGCTTGCAAGAGTAGCTAATAATTTATTTTGGATGGGGCGTTATATTGAACGTTCTGAACATATTGCAAGGTATTTAAATGTGAATTATTTTTCTTCATTAGATGCGCCAAATCAATTATCACAATCGAGGCAATTTGTTTTAAAATCGATGCTATATATGGTGGGTGATCCGCAGGAAGATGATGCTATTTTATTAGAAGAAGAAGTTTTATTTAAAATAGCATTAGACCAAAATACCCATTTTTCTATCATCAATAATGTTAAAGTAGCCCGAGAAAATGCCAATAGTGCCAGAGATTTGATATCTACAGAATTATACGAAGCCATCAATAAGTTTTATCATTTCATACTGAACTATGACTCCGAAAAATTTGTGAAAAGTGGTCTGCATGATTTTACCGTACATGTAACAGAAATGACAGATATTTTAAGAGGTAAAATTAGAGGTACCTTGCTGCATGATTCCGTCTATGCCATTATCATGTTGGGCATAAATGTTGAACGGGCAACCCAAATTATAAGAATTATCAATACCAAATACAACGACGCTTTAAAATCGCAAGGAAGTTACGGAGATAAATCTAGTAAAAGTTTTGAATGGACCACCTTACTAAAATGCGCTGAATCGTATGACATGATGCGCAGGTACTATAAAAAAGCACCCAGCAGTTTCAGCACCTTAGAGTTCTTGATTTTAAATCCTAATTGTCCTCGATCTATCATGAACTGTCTTAATCAAATTTACGTTAACATAAAAGTTTTAGATACAACGACCAACTATAATAAAAATTCTGCAGCCTTTTTAGTAGGTAAGGTCAGAGCAGAATTTGAATATAAAAATATTGAAGAAATTGAAGGAGATATTCAACTCTTTATTGAGAAAATACTAGATAGTTTGTTGCAAATAAGTCTTAAAATGGAAAAAGAATTTTTTAATTATTAAACCCAATCTATTGGTTTATCTTTGTACTTAGTTATACATTACCTTATGCCCTTAGAATACAACATAACTTACAGTACTACAAACAATTACGAAAATATAGTAAATAGTGCGTATTGGCAATTTTTAATCATTCCCGAAACTAACGAAACACAGGAATTTGTTACCATAAGCTTTGAGAATTCTCTAAAAGCCACAAATCAATTTTCTATTAATGGATACGGATTTCAAAGCATTCGAGTACATCCAAAAACGTCTTTTAAAAGTATATCTTTTGAAGCATCTATTTCGTTGATAAAAAAAGAAGTGAATCCTTTCGACTTTGATCTTCCATTGGCATTTGATGAGGATTATCTTAGCGTTAATAGCCTAAATTTTAAAGTAGATTTTGAACCTTTTTTAAGAAAAACACATTTCACAAGTATTCCGGAAAATTATAAAGCTATTTTTCAATTCGACCATTCAAAATCTATCTTTGAGAATTTACAAAATTTAAATCTTTGGACTTACAATCATATTTATTTTAAAGCAGATGTAACAGATGTAACCACAACATTAAATCAAATTATTAGCAACAGACAGGGCGTTTGTCAAGATTTCACCCACCTTTTTTGTGCTTTAGCTAGACAAAATAATATTCCAGCACGTTATATCTCTGGCTACCTGCATCAAGGAAATGGTTATTTTGGTGACTCGCAAATGCACGCCTGGGCAGAAGCTTATATTCCGAATATAGGCTGGGTTGGATTTGACCCCACCAATAATTTAATGGTCAATACCAACCATATTAAAGTATGCCACGGAAAAGATTATAATGACTGCTCTCCTTTAAAAGGTGGAGTTTATACCACTGGAAAGAATGAGACCATTTATACTGTACAAGTAATTAGCCAACAGCAGTAAAACTTTTGAATCTTGTCTAAAGTTCAAAAAAGAAGCTTATTTTTGCCCGTAAATTATACTACAAATGACAATAACTACAGATTTATTTAAAGGTCTTTTAGATCGCCTTGGCGCGTTGAGGAGGTATCTTTGACGTTGATGCCAAAAAAATAGAAATTGAAAACGAGCAGGAGAAAACTTTGGCTCCAGATTTTTGGGATCGTCCACAAGAAGCCAGAGAACAAATGAAATTCATCCAATCCAAAAAAAAATGGGTTGATGATTTTTCTGATGTTGAAAGCCTTATTGCCGATTTAGAGGTTTTAATGGAATTTCAAAAAGAGGGTGGCATTTCTGAAAAAGAGGTAGAAGCACATTACGAAAAAACTTTAGATACTCTTGAAAACCTAGAGTTTAAAAACATGCTTTCTGAGGAAGGCGATGAACTCCCAGCTATACTCCAGATAACTGCAGGTGCTGGCGGTACCGAAAGTTGTGACTGGGCTTCAATGCTTATGCGAATGTATATGATGTGGAGTGAAAAAAATGGCTATAAAGTTAAAGAACTCAACTACCAAGAAGGCGACGTTGCAGGCATTAAAACAGTAACTTTAGAGATTGATGGTGAGTTTGCTTTCGGTTGGTTAAAAGGCGAAAATGGTGTTCACCGTTTGGTACGTATTTCTCCTTTTGATAGTAATGCCAAACGCCACACCTCATTTGCATCGGTGTATGTGTATCCCTTGGTAGATGATAGTATTGAAATCGATATTAACCCAGCAGATGTAGAAATTATTACAGCACGTTCTAGTGGTGCCGGTGGTCAGAATGTAAACAAAGTAGAAACTAAGGTGCAGTTAACGCACAAACCAACAGGCATACAGATTTCTTGCTCCGACTCACGTTCACAGCATGAAAATAGAGCTACCGCTTTAAAAATGCTAAAATCGCAATTGTATGAAATAGAACTTCGAAAAAAATTGGACGCACGCCAAGAAATCGAATCCTCAAAAATGAAAATAGAATGGGGTTCACAAATTCGGAATTATGTTATGCACCCTTATAAACTTATAAAAGATGTGCGTACAACCGAAGAAACTGGTAATGTAGATGCAGTTATGGACGGCAATATTGATAGGTTTTTAAAGGCCTATTTAATGATGACGGGGCAAGGTTGATTTGGTTAAGAAATTGCAAATTCAAATAAAAGTATTAGCTGCTATTATCACGTACAAATTAAAAAAAAATGAAAAATATTAAATAAAACTCATGTAAGTTTGAAATACAATTCGTGAAAATTCGTCAAATTCGTGTGCATCAAAAAAGTAAAAATTAGTTAGAAATTCAGATCTAATAATCCTATAATCTAAAGAAAAAAAATCATTACCTTCAATTTTAAAAAATTTTAAACCTTATGATTAAAAATATATTTTTAGCCTTAGCATTTTTAATGAGCTTTACGGCTACGCAAGGCCAAAAAAAGACTGATTTATTGAATGAGATTACGACTTTAAAAAGCGTTATCGATTCGGTTCAAGGCCAATTAGCCATCTCAAGAAAAAAAGAAATAGTAAGTAAAACCGAAGCGGATTCATACAAAGCCCAAACCAATGAATTATTAGAAACAAACAAATCGTTGATGCAAAACATCAATAATTTTACGTCAGCGTCCATTGAAAAATCTGAAAACATTGGAAAAACATTACAGAGGTTACGGGACAAAGAAACACAGTTAAAAAATATTTCTGATAAATTAAGTAGTCACGATTCAATCGCACTATTGGTATTAACCGATTTTAAAAAGGCATTAGGAGAAAATGCAAATATAAATGTCTCGGGTGGCGCTATAATTGTATCACTAAACCAAGCAACTCTTGACGGTTTGGCTAGTAAAGATGCTACGCAAAAAGCAATTACAGAAGGCGTTATAAATAAAATAGCTACTGTTTTAAAAACGTATAGAGATAGTAATATTGTGGTTGAAGCCTCAACAAATACAGGAGAATTTGATGTCGCTTTAAATCAAGCTACTTTATTAGTTAATAAATTTTTAAAATTACATAGTATTAATGCCAACCGTATTTCGGCAACTGCCAAAGATGGTGGTTTTTCAGAAGGTATGAGCATTAAAGTATATCCTAAATTTGACGCATTTTATTTTGAACTTCGGGAGCAGATGAAAGAGACTAACTAATGTTGTGTTAAGTTTGTTGTGTCGGTTAAGCCGCCGTTATTTTTTGCCAGGTCAAGGCAAAAAATTAGTACATAGCCGTAGCTACGGGATCATTTTTTAACGTAGGACTGGTGAAAAGGAACAAGCGTTGGGATGGCTAAAATAGGCTTTATATTACACCAGCCTAGGATTACAACCTATGTTAGTGTATGTGTACTTTTGGGATTAAAAGTGAAAAGACCTGAATGGACTATAAATAAAAACGATGGGTGATTTAGTCAATAAGTTTTTAAAGTTACAAAGCATCAATGCCGACCGTATTTCGGTCTCTGCAAATTAAAGTTGTTTTTCTGAAGGCATAAAGATTAAAGTATATTTTAAATTTAACTTCTTTACTTTGCACTATACTTTTTCAAAAAATCAACCGTTTAAAAAATGTAAACCAAATTAAACCAATTGTATTATGAATGGAGAACAGATTCTTCAAGCTTTCGCTTTTTTACTACCAGCCGTCGTTACGGGGGTGGTTGCTTATTATTTTTTTAATTTACACACAAAAAATGAAGAAGGTCGCAGAAGATATCTCTTGCAGAAAGACACTCAAAAGCACACTTTACCCATTCGCTTGCAGGCTTATGAGCGCATGGCCTTATTTTTAGAGCGGATTGCTATTCCTAGTTTAGTGGTTCGTGTAGCTCCAAAATCGATCAATAAGAACGACTATGAAAATCTTTTAATTAAAAGTATAGAAACGGAATTTGATCACAATCTTTCCCAGCAAATTTATTTAACCGATGATTGTTGGAATATAATTAAAGCAGCGAAAAGTGCTACCATTCAATCCATAAGAAAAGCGGCGATGAGTGCCGAGTCCGCAGATAAATTAAGAGAAGATGTTTTAAGTGATACGATGGACAAAGCTTCTCCATCAGGAACGGCCTTGTCTTTTGTGAAAAAAGAAATTAGTAGTTTGTGGTAGTTCGTGCATAGGCGTTAGTCTTTAGTGGGTTTTTTTGCTTGTACTTGGACAGAACAAAGCCTAAGTTTTCGCATTTTTTTGGCTTAAGCAATATCCTAAATACCAGTAACTAAAAACTAAGCAACGGAAATGGACTTTTTCAACTTTCACTTTTCAATTTTACATTTTCAATTATTTTCCCTTTCTGCATTGAACTTTTTTTCAGCATAACCAAAACCTTGTAGCCACCAAGCACTCATTAATTTTTTATTAAAAACAAGAGAGTTTTCGGTGAGCTTAGTGGGTGTGTAAAACAGATTTAGTTTTACATTATGATGTTTAGCCATTAAAATTCCTTCCGAGATATCGCGGTATTCTATTTGGTCTAATACAAAACCATAAATACTAAGCATCAATGAAAAAGGGTTTTTACCTAAAACCTTATTCTGATTTAGGTTTTCCGATTCTAAAATGATAGCATCTATCTCTGTGGCACCTCTTTTAATAGCTTCACGAATTGGCACTACACAACCCAAACCGCCATCGCCGTATTCATAGCCATTTCTGGTAACCAAAGACATAAAGGGAATATAATTACAGGAAATCCAAATCCAATCACAAAACTCATCATAACTAAAATCCTCTATCTGCTTGTATTCTACCCTATTTTTTGAAAGATTTGAAACCGTAACTACTAATTTTTTATTCGATTCTTTGAGAATCTGAAACTCCTTTGGAGATAAATTCTTTTTAATAGTGCGGCGTAATGCACCACTTTCGCCAAAGGTTCTTTTGCGTTTTATGAATTGTAATAAGGTGGTAAAGTAATTAATGGTAACGTACTCCCTATTGTCTTTTTTTTTAACCACAAACGGATTTAGACTAAAAATAGAAAGCTGATTTACATTGGTATAAATGTCATAAAGTTTACCAACATTATTTAAGGCTAATTGCGGAATTAAAAGGCTGCCAGTTGATGTACCTAAAAAAAGATCATATTCTTTCTTTTCTACTTCCATTAAATATTGTGCCACGCCACCAGCAAAAGCACCTTTACTACCACCACCACTAATTACTAAAGCCTTCAAATACGATACATTTTAATTGATTTTTTGGGGTTCTAACTCACTACTTCCTGTACTCTTAAATTTGGCATAATTAAAACCACTTTGCCACCAAGCCGTCATTTTGTCTTTATCAAAAATAAGTGAATTTGTAGTTAGAACAGTAGGTGTATAATAAAAATTGATAATAACCCCGTTATGGTTTGCCACGAACTTACCTATTCTAATATTTTGATCTTCAATACGGTCGAGCATAAAAGCGAACATATTGGTTAATAAAGAGAATACATTTTTCGAAGGCATTCTATTTAAATGAGTAACCTCCGTTTGTAAAATAATAGCATCAATAGTCGTTGCTCCTCGTTTTATAGCATCTTCAATAGGCACCATAGAACCTAAACCGCCATCAGCATATTCGCAACCATCTTTTTTCACTAAGCTCATAAAAGGAGTGTAATTACACGAAATCCAAATCCATTCACAGAACTCTTCGTAACTAAAATCGTTGATAGATTTGTATTCTACTTGATTTAAGGAAAGGTTAGAAACCGTGACTACAATATCCTTAGGCCCGTTTTTTAAACTGTTGAATTCTTCATTGGTAATCGTGTTTTTTATGAGTTGTAACAAATTATGACTTTCACCAAAAGTTTTACTGCCCTTATAAAAGTTTTTAAGAACGTTAAAATGGTCTATGCCGATGGTTTCAATACCATGTTTTTTGTAAATAACAAAAGGACAGTTGCTAAAAATATCATTTTGTGTAACAGAGGTATAAATCTCTTTTATCTTTTCAATTTTTCCAAGTGCCAAATGTGAAATTAAAAGACTGCCTGTAGAAGTGCCAATCAGCAAATCGTAATGGTGATGCGCTTCTTCTATAAGGTACTGCCCCACACCGCCTGCAAATGCACCTTTACTTCCACCGCCTGAAATGACTAAAGCTCTCATTTAATTATATTTTACTTTTAATATAACGCTGCTCTTCCTCATTTAGCGTAGGAATCAGTTTTGTAAACCTATTTTTATAATCAGGATCTTTCAATAATTCTTCAAATAAATTTCTAGCAAAACTTTTAAACTGCCAACTATGATGAACCGCGGCATCTGCTAAATCTCTTAAATTTTGATCAGTTAAGCCGAGTGTTTGGTATAAGTATTCAAAAGCGGATTGCCTTGTTTCCATGTTGTAAGTCTTATCTGTATAAGCACTTAACTCATCAAAATAGACCTTTGTTTTAAGGCTATTGTAATTTGGAGTGGCTATTGCAAGTGTAAGCCATAATAATCGTACATTTTTGTTTGGTAACCCGATGATATCTTGGGTATTATCTAAATATTTTTTTTGATTTTCAGGGAAACTAAGCCATAATTTGTATAAGGCCGATTCTATTGTTATATAGCTCTTATCAAGCAACAAGGACTCATATTCCTCTTTAGCATTTTCAGGAATTTTATCAGTCGCTAAGAGTATGGCTTGGCGAATTTTAAGGTTTTTTCCAAGTAATTCTTTTTTGATGAAATCTTCGGAAAAGAAAGAAAAATAAGCTAATAGTAATTGTTTTTTTAGTTCAATGGAGCTTGATTTTATATATGTTTTTTCTATTAAACGGGTCTTAAAGCCATCATCAAGTATATTTTTAAGCGTTTCTTCAAATTCAAAAAAATCTGCTAAATTTTCTGAATTATTTTTTAAATAAGAAGTAGTCTGACTTATGGGAAAATGATTACCTAACAACCAATCATTTTCAAAACTAATTAAGTCTTTACCACTCACCTGCTGCATTTCTGATAGAAAATTTTGAATAGTTACATTCTGGAATTTATACTTTTCCAAGTAATTTTTAATTCCGTTTTTAAAAGCAGTTTCCCCTATTTGGTTTTTAAGTATAACCAAAGCCCAAGCCCCTTTTTCGTAGAAAGTAAGACTGCTTGCTTTTGCATTCTTTAAGGATTCTCCCTTATTGTTCAGCGACATCGCCTGTAATTGTTCAGCTGTATCGTATAATTTAAAATAGAAATAATCGTCTCCAAAAATTTCTTTTTCTGCTAACAAGGCGTAATAAGTGGCAAAACCTTCTTGTAGCCAATGATGACTTCCATCTACCTCAGTAACCAAATTCCCAAACCATTGGTGTGCTAATTCGTGCGCATTTACATTCACATAGTTTTTGTCCATAAAAGCCGTGGAATCTATGACATAAGCATCAGAAAAAATAGTAGCTGTGGTATTTTCCATACCTGCATATAAAAAATCTTTTACTGGAACCTGTTTATAATTTTGCCAAGGATAAGGTACGCCAATCTCGGTTTCTAGATAGTCGAATATGGTTTTTGTATACCGATACGTCGTTTCAACTTTTAGACTGTCAAGTGGGTAATAATATAATTCAATCGGGATTCCACTTTTACTTATGATGGTATTTTTATTGTAATTCCCGATAGCAAAAGCCAATAAATAGCTACTCATTGGGTTGTTCATATCAAAAAGCCAAGTTGTTGTTTGGTCTTTATTGTTTTTTGTAGCTATTAATTTTCCATTAGAAATTACTTTATAATCGGAATTAAAAGTGATGTTCATATCAAACTCCACTTTTTCGTTTATATCATCAAAACTAGGCAGCCAATGGCTTGTGTATTTGCCTTGTCCTTGCGTCCAAATCTGCCTTCTGCTAGGCTCGAGGTTTTTGTTATCAGGAATATCTCTTTCATTTTCTACAAAATATACGGTTTGTTTGGGATTTGCGGTATATTCTATATTTAGTGTATGAAATGTTCCTTTTTTAAATTTTCTATATAGAATTAATTGCGACTTATTATTTACGAATTTTAATTTTCTCCCATTTAAAAGAAGGCTCGAAAAGTCCATATTCTTAGCATCTAAAAAAATGGAATCTACAGCACTCAATACATCAAAAGTATAGGCTACATTTCCAGATATTTTTTTTTCTTCAGGATTTATATCTATCGAAATTTTTCCGCTTTTAAAATCTATCTTATCTTGAATTTGCGCTGTAAGCGTATATTTAGGAAAAATAATGAAGAGCAAAAGAATTATCATGTTTCGTGTCATTTCACAAATATAATTGTTCAGAAACGATTACCATAACATGGTTTAAAGAATTTCAGAGAAGTAAAGCGCGTTATATTTTAAATTCTGAGATTTTTTTCGAAAATTTTTGTTGTGGCTCATTGCCTTAACTTGTAATTTAGTGGCATGAATGCAAACTACCTGCAGACCCCTATTGCATACCTTAAAGGTGTTGGACCTAACAGGGCTGATTCATTACAAACTGAACTTGGTATTAAGACCTATCAAGACTTGATTAACCACTTTCCGAATAGGTATATTGATAAAACTCAATACTATAAGATAAATCAATTACAACGAAATTCATCTGATATTCAAATCATTGGAAAAATTATTCATATAAAAACTGTAGAGCAAAAGAACGGCAAACGTTTGGTTGCGGCTTTTGTTGATGAAACAGGGCAGATAGAATTGGTATGGTTTCGAGGTCAAAAATGGATTCGAGAAAATTTACAACTCAATACACCTTATGTTATTTTTGGGAGAACCAATTTTTTTAATGGGAATTTCTCGATGCCACACCCCGAAATGGAATTACTTTCTGAGCATGAAAAAGGGCTAAAAGTAATGATGCAACCCGTGTATCCTTCCACCGAAAAATTGAATAATAAAGGCATTACCAACCGGGTTATTAGCAAGTTAATTCAACAGCTTTTTTTAGATATTCAGGGGAAATTTACCGAAGCCTTGTCTCCAAAAATCATCCATGAATTGCAATTGATTTCGAAGAGTGAAGCTATGTTCTCGATTCATTTTCCTAAAAGTCAAGAACTCTTAGCCAAAGCGCAATTCCGACTAAAGTTTGAAGAGTTATTTTATGTACAAATGCAGCTTATTGCTAAAAATATGCTCCACAAACAGCGTATTAAAGGTTTTCCTTTCGATAAAGTGGGGACACTTTTTAATGAATTTTACACTAATCACTTGCCTTTTGAATTGACGAATGCCCAAAAAAGAGTCTTGAAAGAGGTAAGAGCTGATTTAGGCAGTAATGCCCAAATGAATCGACTTTTACAAGGCGACGTAGGTTCAGGAAAAACCATTGTAGCCTTAATGACCATGTTATTGGCGATAGATAATGGTTTTCAAGCCTGTTTGATGGCTCCGACCGAAATACTGGCTAATCAGCATTTTACAGGTATTCAAGAATTAGTTAAAAATTTGGGCATCAATATTGCCTTGCTAACAGGTTCCGTAAAAAAATCAGCTCGAAAAATTATTCATGCACAATTAGAAAGCGGAGAACTTCATATTTTAATTGGCACACACGCCCTTTTGGAGGATAAGGTTCAATATAAAAATTTAGGTCTCGCTATCGTAGATGAGCAGCATAGATTTGGAGTAGCACAACGTTCTAAATTATGGCATAAAGGAAGCCCACCCCTAACCCCTCCCCAAGGGAGGGTAAAAGAAATACATCGTAAATACCAAACGGCAAGACCTTCAACCTACAAACTTTTGAAAAAGTATCAACAAGAACGCAAGCAGCAAACAACAGAAGCAGAAAAAATTCTATGGGAATACCTGAAAACTAAGCAACTTGAATTAAAATTTATAAGACAGCATATTATTGATGAATTTATTGTTGACTTCGTGTGTTTGTCTAAAAAATTAATACTTGAAGTTGATGGTGAATATCATAATGATTCGTTACAATTAGAAGCCGATGAAATGAGAACTAAAATTTTAAATGAGTTGGGTTATAGCGTCATACGATTTAAAAATCAAGAAATAATAGGTGCCATTGATGCAGTTCTAAAAAAAATTAGAGAAAAGTTAGGTAGCCTCCCCTTAGGGGAGGTTGGTGGGGCTTTACCTCCTCATGTTTTAGTGATGACGGCAACGCCAATTCCTAGAACATTAGCCATGAGTTTGTATGGAGATTTAGATATTTCGGTAATTGATGAATTACCACCAGGCAGAAAACCCATAAAAACAGTACATCGATACGACTCAAACCGACTAAAAGTATTTCAATTTATTCGAGAAGAAATACAAAAAGGAGGACAAATTTATGTGGTATATCCTTTAATTCAAGAATCAGAAGTATTAGATTATAAAGATTTAATGGATGGATACGAAAGTATTGCTAGAGATTTTCCAGCACCCGATTATCAAATATCTATTGTTCACGGGCAGATGAAATCTGAGCATAAAGACTTTGAAATGCAGCGATTTGTCAAGGGAGAAACCCAAATCATGGTCGCTACCACCGTTATTGAAGTTGGTGTAAATGTGCCTAACGCATCGGTCATGATTATTGAAAGTGCCGAACGTTTTGGCTTGTCGCAACTGCACCAATTGCGAGGTAGAGTTGGGCGTGGAGCCGATCAGAGTTTTTGTATTTTAATGACGAGTCATAAATTATCCGCCGAAGCAAAAACACGATTAGAAACCATGGTACGAACTAACGACGGATTTGAAATTGCCGAAGTAGATTTAAAACTTCGAGGTCCAGGTGATTTAATGGGGACGCAACAAAGTGGCATGTTGAATTTAAAAATAGCCGATATTGTAAGAGATAATGTTATTTTAAAAACGGCTCGGTATTATGCTTTACAAGTTTTAAAAGACGATCCAACACTTCAAAAAGAGGAGAATAGCGCTATAAACTATACCTACGCTCAATTAATTACACACAAAAATATTTGGAAATACATAAGTTGAACATCGTAATTCTAAAGCTATTATTATCCAAACAATATATTCATTATCTAAATTTGTATCTGACGCCAATAAGCGACAAAACATTAATAGTTTTATCAAATTAACATGAAAAAAACATTATTCGACAAAGTATGGGATTCCCATGTAGTGAAACATGTAGAAGACGGGCCAGACGTATTGTTTATAGATCGCCATTTAGTGCATGAAGTAACTAGCCCTGTGGCATTCTTAGGACTTAAAACTAGAGGAATAAGGGTACTGCATCCTGAGCGAACTTTTGCCACGGCAGATCATAACACCCCAACCATTAACCAACATTTGCCTGTTGAAGATCCACTTTCGGCAAATCAATTAAAAGCATTGGAAGAAAATGCTAAAGAACATGGCATTAGCCATTGGGGATTAGGACACGAAAAAAATGGTATCGTTCATGTCGTTGGTCCTGAATACGGCATCACACAGCCAGGAGCGACTATTGTTTGTGGTGATTCGCACACTTCTACTCATGGTGCTTTTGGTGCTATTGCTTTTGGTATTGGCACATCAGAAGTAGAAATGGTTTTGGCAACGCAGTGTATTATGCAACCAAAACCTAAAAAAATGCGCATCAATGTAGCTGGAAAATTAAATTTTGGCGTAACTCCGAAAGATGTCGCTTTATATATTATTTCACGTTTAACTACTTCTGGTGCAACAGGTTATTTTGTTGAATATGCAGGCGATGTTTTTGAAAACATGACCATGGAAGGGCGTATGACCGTTTGTAACTTGAGTATAGAAATGGGTGCTCGTGGGGGTATGATCGCTCCAGATCAAAAAACATTTGACTATATAAAAGGTCGTGAATTTACAACAAGAGGTGCTGCTTGGGATAAAGCCATGGCGTATTGGGAAACACTCTACACAGATAAAGATGCTGAATTTGATAAAGAAATTTATTTTGATGCATCGGATATAGAACCGATGATTACCTACGGCACAAATCCTGGAATGGGCATGGGTATTTCTAAAAATATTCCGAATGCTGACCAAGTGGAAGGTGGCGTAAGTACTTATAAAAAATCTTTAGGTTATATGGCCTTTAATGAAGGTGAAAGTATGATTGGTAAACCCATCGATTTTGTTTTTATTGGAAGTTGTACCAATGGCAGAATTGAAGATTTTAGAGCTTTTGCCTCTATAATTAAAGGACGTAAAAAAGCGGCTAATGTTACTGCGTGGTTGGTGCCTGGTTCGCACCAAGTTGAAGCTGCAATAAAAGCAGAAGGTCTTTTAGACATCATCCACGAAGCCGGATTTGAACTCAGAGAACCAGGTTGCTCTGCTTGCTTAGCCATGAACGATGATAAAGTTCCACCCGGAAAATTAGCAGTAAGTACATCCAACAGAAATTTCGAAGGACGACAAGGCCCAGGCTCAAGAACTTTATTAGCTTCTCCCCTAGTTGCCGCAGCAGCAGCTGTTACTGGAAAAGTTACGGATCCGAGGGAGTTAATGGAAGAAATGGTTGCTGGTTGATGGTTGTCTGTTGTTCGTGATTTTTTTGCAACAACAAACAACAAAACATTAATAAACAACAAAATAAACAAAAATGGTTATTTGTTGAATCTTAAAAAATATTAGCATGGTAAGAAACAACAACGAGCAACCGACAACAAACAACTAGAAAAAAAATGGCATACGATAAATTTACACTATTAAAAAGTACGGCAGTTCCATTACCTATTGAGAACGTAGATACTGATCAAATAATACCAGCACGCTTTTTAAAAGCTACCACTCGCGAAGGCTTTGGTGACAATCTTTTCAGAGATTGGCGCTATAACCCAGATAATTCTCCAAAGAAAGATTTTGTATTAAATGACAATACCTATTCAGGGAAAATTTTAATTGGCGGTCGTAATTTTGGATCAGGATCATCAAGAGAACATGCGGCTTGGGCGGTTTATGATTATGGTTTTCGATGTGTAATCTCTAGCTTTTTTGCTGATATTTTTAAAGGAAATTGTTTAAATATTGGCGTTTTACCTGTTCAAGTAAGTGCTGATTTTTCAAACAAAATTTTTGCTGAAATCGAGAAAAATCCGAATACTGAAATTGAAGTAAACTTACCTGAACAAACGGTTAGCATATTAGCAACAGGCGAAAAAGAGTCTTTTGATATTAACGGATATAAAAAAGATAATATGCTCAATGGTTTTGATGATATAGATTATTTAATGAATGTTAAAACTGATATTATCGAGTTTGCAAAAAAAACGCCGTTGTAGTGTTTTATTTTAAATCAATTTCAGAATTTAAATAGTTGTGTTTACAATATTGTCATATTTACTTGTTTGAAGGTCTTCGACAAGCTCAGGCAGACATTACAGCTTAGTTTTATCACCATCACCGCTTAAATTTTTTTTATTAGGTCTCAGACTAGCATTGAAGTACTAATTCGATGTTAAATTTAAACCAACCGACTACATAACTTCGTCAGACAACCATGAAGAAAAGAAAAATTGAAATAATGGATACCACACTCCGTGATGGGGAACAAACCTCGGGTGTGTCTTTTTCAGTTTCTGAAAAGCTAACGCTTGCTAAATTACTATTAGAAGAGCTAAAAGTAGATCGTATTGAAGTAGCTTCTGCAAGGGTTTCTGAAGGAGAGTTATCTGCCGTAAAGCAAATAACTTCATGGGCTAAAGAAAAAGGATATATAGATAGGATTGAAGTTTTATCCTTTGTGGATAAAGGCGTCTCCATTGATTGGCTGTTGCAAGCTGGAGCTAAAGTTCAAAACCTATTGACAAAAGGTTCTTTAAATCATTTAACCCATCAATTAAAAAAAACACCAGAAGAACATTTTTCAGAAATTGAAGCGATTATCTATTTAGCGCATGAAAAAGGTATCACCACAAATGTTTATTTAGAAGATTGGAGCAATGGCATGCGTAATTCTCAAGAATATGTATTCCAGTTTTTAGATTTTCTAGCCACTCAACCTTTGAAAAGAATTCTTTTACCCGATACTTTAGGGGTATTAACGCATAGAGAAACTTTTGATTTTATTGATGCCATTATAAAAAAATATCCAAATTTGCATTTCGATTTTCATGGTCATAATGATTATGATTTGAGTGTTGCGAACGTTATGGAAGCCCTAAAAGCTGGTTGCCATGGCTTACATTTAACGGTAAACGGAATGGGTGAGCGTGCCGGAAACGCCCCATTAGCTAGTGTTGTTGCCGTCATAAATGATTTTTTACCTGAAATTACAACGAATGTAAACGAATCATCACTTTTTAAAGTAAGTAAGCTTGTATCGGCATTTACAGGATTCGGAATTCCCGCAAATAAACCTATTGTTGGTGCCAATGTATTTACCCAAACAGCAGGAATTCATGCTGATGGAGATTCTAAAAACAACTTATATTTTAATAATTTATTACCAGAGCGTTTTGGCCGTAAGCGTCAATATGCCTTAGGAAAAACATCGGGAAAAGCAAATATTCAAAAGAATTTACAAGAATTAGGATTGACGCTAAACAACGAAGAGTTAAAGAAAGTTACCCAACGTATTATTGAATTAGGGGATAAAAAAGAGCGGGTAACCAAAGAAGACCTACCCTATATTATTTCTGATGTTTTGGATAGTCAAGGTATTCAAAACAAAGTGATTATAAAATCGTACTTATTATCACATGCTATAGGTTTGCAACCTTCCGCCGCAATTGCTGTTGAAATTGAAGGTAAATTATTTGAAGAGCATGCGCAAGGTGATGGTCAATTTGATGCTTTTATGAAAGCACTAAAAAATATATATAATGACTTAAAACGCACTTTACCCAAACTAATAGATTATGCGGTTCGGATTCCACCTGGTAGTAATTCTGATGCTTTATGTGAAACCATTATCACATGGGAAAACAATGGAAAAGAATTTATCACTCGTGGTTTAGATTCAGATCAAACGGTTTCGGCAATAAAAGCTACTGAGAAAATGTTGAATATAATTTAGGAACACGTCATTGTAAGGAGGAGGTTTTCATAGAAAACCATCGACGAAGCAAGCTGTTTAAATTTTATGAGATGTTTAAACTTGGATAATAACTAATAATGAAAATTGAGTTACGAAGACAGATTACTTTGTACCTCGCAATGTATATAAAAGCTTACAGCCTAGTGCTTACAGCCTAAAGCAAATAAAAAAACTATGAAATTAAATATTGCCCTTTTAGCAGGAGACGGAATTGGTCCTGAAGTAATCGATCAAGCGGTAAAAGTGTCTAATGCCATCGCTGAAAAATACAATCATGAAATTAACTGGACGCCGGCTCTTACAGGAGCCGCGGCCATCGATGATTGTGGTGAACCTTATCCTGATAGTACACACGCTATATGTGTAGCTGCAGATGCTGTACTTTTTGGTGCTATTGGTCATCCAAAATATGATAATGATCCATCTGCCAAAGTACGCCCAGAACAAGGCTTGCTGAAAATGCGTAAAAAGCTCGGATTATTCGCTAATGTGCGTCCGACCTTTACTTTCCCTTCTTTAATTGATAAATCTCCTTTAAAAAGAGAACGCATTGAAGGAACAGATTTAATCATTTTAAGAGAACTTACAGGAGGTATTTATTTTGGGGAGAGAGGAAGAATAGATAACGGAAATACAGCTTTCGATACCATGACTTATACCAGAGCAGAAATTCAGCGCTTAGCTAAAAAAGGATTTGAACTAGCAATGACTCGGAGTAAAAAATTATGCTGTGTAGATAAGGCCAATGTGTTAGAATCGTCAAGATTATGGAGAGAAACCGTGCAAGCTATGGAAAAAGATTATCCAGAAGTTACCGTTTCTTATGAGTTTGTTGATGCTGTGGCTATGCGGTTAGTACAGTGGCCAAATTCTTATGACGTCATGATTACCGAAAATTTATTTGGAGATATTTTAACTGATGAAGCCTCAGTTATTTCTGGTTCTATGGGATTAATGCCATCAGCATCAGTAGGTGAAAAATCGCGCTTATATGAGCCTATTCATGGTTCATACCCGCAAGCGGCAGGGAAAGATATTGCAAATCCACTAGCTACTGTTTTATCAGCAGCTATGATGTTTGAAGATTTTGGTTTAATAGAAGAGGCAGAAGCCATTCGCGTAGTCGTCAACAAATCTCTTGCCGAAGGTATCGTAACCGAAGATTTGGCAGAAAACACTAAAGCCTATAAAACCAGTGAAGTTGGTGATTGGTTGGCGAAGCATATTTAACTTCAAAATTCAAAATATTTTAAACCGTTATTGCTAATATAATGGAGTAACGGTTTTTAAGTTTAGTGTAATTTTTATGATTTTTTTTAAATAGAATACTAAAAATGAAAAAATAACACAAAAATCAAAATTCCAAGAAATTTGATCTTAAAATATTTCATGACCAACCTTTAGAAACATTATAAAGTATATTTTAGTTAATTACTGATTTTTTTTAACGTTGGCCTAAATGTTAAGCAAAACTAATGACTTTAACCAACAATCTAAATTTAAAATAATGCAACTAATGCCAAAAATCATACTATCTTTAATCTTACTAGTTAGCTTCCAAAGCATATTAGGTCAAAATAATAAATCGAAAATTGCGGAAACGGATGTATTCTAGGAGATTTCAAGTTCGGAATTCGATTTAATTATGCGGATAAACATGAATATGAGTGATAAGGAAGTAAAATCTCGAACCAAAATTTTACGCAGTTTTGATAAAACCATTCAAATAAAATACACCTGTGATGAGTCAGGTAATATCAAAACACTTTTTAGTTCAAGCAGCGGAGGCTCCTGTAAAACTGATGATTTTGGATTTCTGATAATTACATTAAAAGATAATCATTTTAAGGGTTGTATGATTTCAGATAAAAAATAAAGTCATAAATCCGGTAAACCAAGCAAAAAAAAACTTGTCAACCTTATTTTGAAGTTGGCAAGTTTTTTTTAGATTACAAAGATTACAAAATATAATCCGTACTCACAAAATTAGAAAGCTTAGCTTCTAACAACTGCTCTATAATTTCGGTATTTGATTCGTTGTCTTTAAAAGCCACAAAGGTTCTAATTGAGAAAGAGCGCAAGGCATCATGCACACTTAGCGTAGCTTGAGCAGAATCTTTTCTTCCTGTGAACGGATATACATCGGGCCCACGTTGACATGAACTGTTTAAATTAACACGACATACTAAGTTTACAAGGGTATCAATTAAGGGCGCCAAAGCATACACATCTTTACCAAACAAACTAACTTGTTGTCCGTAATTAGATGCTGCCATGTCATCTAACGGCTCTTCAATATTTTTAAACGATAATACAGGAATAACAGGCCCAAATTGTTCTTCTTGATAAACCAACATATCCTTACTTACAGGGTACAAAATAGCTGGCCAGATATAATTGTCGCTGTGTTGTCCTCCTTTTTTATTTAAAATTTTAGCGCCTTTCTTAAGGGCGTCATCAATTAGGCCTTGAATATAAGCTGGTTTTTCAGGTTCTGGTAATGGCGTTAGTTTTACACCATCTTCCCAAGGATTGCCAAACTTTAATTCGTCCACACGCTTTGCAAAACGAGTATTAAATTCTTTTACTATTTTTTCGTGTACATAAATTACTTTTAAGGCCGTACAACGCTGTCCGTTAAACGACAAGGCGCCAGCAATACATTCATCTACCGCTAAATCTAAATCGGCATCAGGTAAAATAATAGCAGGATTTTTAGCTTCTAAACCCAGAACTAAACGCAAACGGTTGCTTTTCGGGTGCTGATTTTGTAGGGCGTTTGCCGATTTGCTGTTTCCAATAAGTGCTAAAACATCAACCTTACCAGTTTGCATAATAGGAGCCGCTACGGTTCTTCCTCTTCCAAATAAAATATTTATCACTCCTTTTGGGAAACATGTTTGAAAAGCTTCTAAAAGTGGTGTAATTAATAGCACACCGTGTTTTGCAGGTTTAAAAATGGCTGTATTTCCCATAATAATTGCAGGAATCAGCAGCGCAAAAGTTTCATTCAATGGATAATTATAGGGTCCTAAACAGAGAACAACGCCTAATGGGCCTCTTTTAATATGGGCATAAACACCATCGTGCTTCTGAAATTTAGCACTGTTGCGATCTAATTGCTTATAATCTTCAATGGTATCATTAATATATTCAATGGTGCGGTCGAACTCTTTTTGTGAATCGGGTAAAGATTTTCCAATTTCCCACATCAATAGTTTTACAATTTCTTCTCTTTTGGTTTCCATCTTTTTTACGAAGGCAACCATGCAAGCAATTCTATCTTTTACGTGCATGGTAGGCCAAACACCTTGCCCTCTGCCATAAGCAATAGTAGCGGCATCTAAGGCCTCTAAAGCTTCATCTTCTCCCATATCAGGTGTACTGCCTAATAAAGTTGGTTCATAATTTTCAGTAGAAGAGATTGTGGAATAGACATTTGTGGTTGCTCCAGTCCAAGATTTTAACACCCCATCGACCAAATAGGTTCTTTGGTCTATGGTGTTTTTAATTTGATATAATTCTGGAATTTTCATAGTTGTATTGAACATTTTAATTTTTTTTAACACAAGATAATCAAAATTATCTTGCTTCTCCTATAATTCCTTATTTCTGAGAAAATCACATAAAAACTGGGAATAATATAGCTGATGTATAAGATAAATTCCCAGTTGTGCATTGGCTGTATAGAAAAGGTACTTTTTTAAAATTTAACTAATTATAAATATTTTAAACGATAGGTTTCATCGCGGTCATAGACGCTCTTAATCTTGCACCCACGATTTCAACTTGGTGTGTTCTTAATGCTTTATTTACTTTAATCAATTTCGCATTATCAATTCCGTTTCCTTTGCCTTCTCCGAATTTTTTCCCGATGACATCCGTATCTATTTTTTTCATAAATTCGGCTAATAATGGCTTACACGCATGGTCGAATAAATAACAACCATATTCTGCGGTATCAGAAATTACACGGTTCATTTCAAATAATTTTTTACGTGCAATTGTATTGGCAATTAACGGGGTTTCGTGTAGTGATTCATAATAGGCAGATTCGGCAATAATACCAGACTCCGTCATCGCCTCAAAAGCCAACTCTACTCCTGCTCTTACCATGGCGACCATTAAAACACCATGGTCATAATATTCTTGTTCAGAAATTTTATCGTTGCCTGCTAGCGTTTTCTCAAAAGCAGTTTCGCCTGTAGCAGCTCTCCAGGTCAATAGATTTTTATCGTCGTTTGCCCAATCTTCCATCATGGTTCTTGAAAATTCCCCTTCGATGATATCGTCCATGTGCTTTTGGAATAATGGACGCATAATGTTTTTTAATTCTTCGGACAATTCAAAGGCTTTAATTTTAGCAGGATTTGATAAACGATCCATCATGTGCGTAATTCCACCATATTTTAAACCTTCGGTAACGGTTTCCCAACCATATTGAATGAGTTTTGAGGCATAACCCGCATCAATCCCTTTCTCAATCATTTTATTGAAACAAAGAATAGAACCAGTTTGTAATAAACCACAAAGAATGGTTTGTTCTCCCATTAAATCGGACTTCACTTCAGCCACGAAAGACGATTCTAGTACGCCTGCCTTATCGCCACCAGTAGCAACCGCATACGCTTTGGCTTGCGCAAAACCTTTATTTTCTGGGTCGTTTGCAGGGTGAACTGCAATTAAAGTTGGAACACCGAATCCTCTTTTATATTCTTCACGAACCTCAGATCCCGGACACTTAGGAGCTACCATTATTACGGTTAAATCTTTTCGAATTTGCGTGCCTTCTTCCACGATATTAAAACCATGTGAATATGATAAAGTTGCACCTTTTTTCATCATAGGCATTATGGCATTTACAACACTCGTATGTTGTTTATCTGGTGTTAAATTAATCACCAAATCAGCGGTCGGAATTAAAGCTTCATAGGTATCGACGATAAATCCGTTTTCCTTTGCATTTTTATAGGATTGTCGCTGTTCTTTAATTGCTGCTTCTCGTAAAGTATAGGATATATCTAAACCAGAATCACGCATATTTAAACCTTGGTTTAATCCTTGAGCCCCACAACCAACAATGACTATCTTTTTACCTTTTAATACTGCTACACCATCGGTAAACTCACTCGTTTCCATGAATCTACATTTTCCTAATTGTTTAAGTTTTTCACGTAATGATAGTGTATTGAAATAATTTGCCATTTTCTAAACTCGTTTTATTTTAAAATTGATTGATTTTTATTTTTGAAATTTTGATAATAATGCCGAAATAGGCATTTCTGCTTTGGTTACTGCAATACGTCCAGAACGCACAAACTGCATAATACCAAAAGGTAATAGTTGTCTATACATTTCATCAATTTCATGCTTTCTTCCTGTTTTTGCTAAAACAAAAAAATCCCTCGAAACCGTGACAATGGTTGCATTGCAATCTTTAATGATATTTTGAATTTGCCGTTCATCAAACAATAGATTTGACGCTATTTTAAACAAAACAGACTCCTGATAAATAGTATCATCATCTAAATGATAGAACGCTTTGATCACTTCAATTTGCTTATCAATCTGACCTACAATTTTACGCGCAAGTTCTTCTTCGGTGAAAACTACTACGGTAAATTTAGAAACATCTTCAATTTCAGATTTTGAAACATTTAAGCTTTCTATGTTGATATGTCTTTTCAAAAATATACCTGAAATTCTATTTAATAATCCCACATTATTCTCAGAATAAATGGAGATGGTAAACCACTTTTTTTCCATTATGTACTCTAAATCTCTTTTTTGAAGAAAGAGAATTTATTTTAAATTATTATTTTAGTCTGATATCTGAAACCGATGCTCCCGTAGGAATCATTGGAAAAACATTATGTTCTTTTTCTACTTTTACTTCTAAGAAATAAGGATTTTTTGATGCCATCATTTTTTGAATCGTTTCTTTTAAGTCTTTGCGCTCACTCACACGTTTTGCTTCAATATGATAGCCTTCGGCAATTTTCACGAAATCAGGATTTACCATTACGGTTGAAGCGTATCGTCTTTCAAAAAACAACTCTTGCCATTGGCGCACCATACCTAAATGATCATTATTTAATACGACAATTTTAACTGCCAGATTATGCTGAAAAATCACCCCTAATTCTTGAATAGTCATTTGATAGCCACCGTCGCCAATAATGGCGACTACTTCACGATCCATTGCGCCCATTTTTGCGCCGATAGCAGCTGGTAAAGCAAAGCCCATAGTGCCTAAACCTCCTGAGGTAACATTACTTTTTGTCTGATTGAATTTTGCATAACGACAAGCGACCATCTGATGTTGCCCTACATCAGTCACAATAATAGCACTATTATTTGAGGCTATATTGATTTCCTTAATAACTTCTGCCATCGTCAATCCATCCTTTGTCGGGAATAAATCCTTATGTATAACTTCGGCAAATTCTATCTCATATTTTTTCTTGAATTCATTGTGCCAAGCATCGTGATTATTTTCATTGATAAAAGGTAATAACAATTGCAAGGTTTCTTTGGAGTTGCCTAAAACGGCAACATCTACTTTTACATTTTTATTGACTTCTGCTGGATCTATTTCAAAATGAATAATCTTTGCCTGTTTAGCATAAGTTTCTAAATTGCCGGTAACCCTATCATCAAAACGCATGCCGATAGCGATGAGCAAATCGCACTCATTCGTTAATACATTTGGTCCATAATTCCCGTGCATTCCTACCATTCCTACATTTAAAGGATGATCGGTATCCATTGCTGATAATCCTAATATAGTCCAAGCGGCAGGAATGCCAGCTTTTTCAACAAGTGCTTTCAGTACATTTTCAGCTTGACCCAAAATAACGCCTTGACCATAAACTATAAAAGGTTTTTTAGCTTGATTTATCAATGCAGCAGCAGCTTCAATTTGAGAGATTTCAGGTTTTGGTATGGGTATATAACTACGAACACCGGTACATTTTTTATAGGAAAATTCAAAAAGCTCGAATTGAGCATTCTTAGTAATATCTATCAAAACTGGCCCTGGACGACCAGATCTTGCTATATAAAAAGCTTTGGCTAAAATCTCAGGAATTTCTGAAGCTCTGGTAATTTGATAATTCCATTTGGTTACTGGTGTTGAAATACCGACAATATCTGTTTCTTGAAAAGCATCAGAACCTAACAAATGACTCCCCACTTGACCTGTTATACAAACCATCGGCGTAGAGTCTATTTGTGCATCGGCTAGGCCTGTGACTAAATTAGTAGCACCCGGACCAGAAGTTGCAATAGCCACACCTACCCTACCCGAAACGCGCGCATAACCTTGCGCGGCATGTGTCGCACCTTGTTCATGACGCGTTAAAATATGGGTAAGTTGATCTTGAAACTTATACAACTCGTCATAAACAGGCATGATAGCACCACCAGGGTAGCCATAAATTAAATCGACACCTTCTGCTAGTAAACAATGAATAATTGCTTCAGCTCCTGATATTTTTATACTTTTTTCAGTTTTTTTTGATATGGTTTTTTCTTTTATTGTCTGTGTACTCATAGTATGGCGAATAAAGATTTACGTTTTCACGCAAATAAAAAATAAATTTAAAATTCATCAGTAACACAACCCTTCGAGGCTGACGAAACTGTTTTTGCATATTTATACAAAAGTCCTTTTTCTGCTTTTAATTTTGGTGCTACCCACTTAGCCCTTCTTTCTGCTAGTTTTTCATCAGAAATTTCGATATTTAAAGTATTATTGACTGCATCAATCGCAATAATATCACCATTTTCCACTAAAGCGATATTACCACCAACCTGCGCTTCCGGCGATACGTGACCAACTACAAAACCATGTGAACCACCAGAAAAACGACCATCCGTAATTAAAGCTACTTCTTTACCCAAACCTGCGCCCATTATAGAAGAAGTTGGTTTCAACATTTCGGGCATGCCAGGAGCACCTTTTGGACCTTCATACCGAATAATAACGACATCACCTTTTTTTACTTTTCCGGATTTAATACCTTCGTTAACTGCTGTTTCACTATCAAAAACATTTGCAGTTCCTTTAAAAAATAAACCCTCTTTTCCTGTGATTTTTGCAACTGCACCTTCTGTAGCTAGATTTCCAAAAAGAATTCGGATATGTCCAGTTTCTTTTATAGGATTGTCTAAAGTTCTAATAATAGTTTGACCTTCCATTAAGTTAGGAACATCTTTTAAATTTTCAGCTATAGTTTTCCCAGTAACTGTTAAGCAATCGCCATGAAGCATACCATTGTCGAGCATATATTTTAATACCCCGGGAATACCTCCAACGCCGTGTAAATCTTCCATCGAATATTTTCCGCTCGGTTTAAGGTCTGCCAGTAAAGGGGTGTTATTGCTTATCCTTTTAAAATCTTCTAAGGTAAAATCTAATTTAGCTGCTTTAGCAATCGCTAAAAAATGAAGTACGGCATTTGTAGAACCCCCAAGAACTGTAACCAACTTAAAGGCATTTTCTAGAGATTTAATCGTAACTATATCCAGAGGTTTTAAATCTTTTTCTAACAATAAACGCAAAGCTTCACCAGCTTTAACAGACTCTTGTTCTTTTAAATTATTATTACTTAAGGCGGGGTTCGACGAGTTAAAAGGTAACGACATTCCTAATGCTTCAATCGCTGAGGCCATGGTATTTGCCGTGTACATTCCACCGCAAGCTCCTGCCCCAGGGCATGCTTTATGAACTACTGCTTTATATTCTGTTTCATCTATGTTACCTGCCATTTTTTGTCCGTAAGCTTCAAAGGCCGAGATGATATCTAATTTTTTACCGTTGTGTAAACCTGAAGCAATAGTGCCTCCATAGACTAAAATTGATGGTCTATTCAAGCGGAGCATAGCCATTAAAGCACCTGGCATATTTTTGTCGCAACCCACCACTGTAATTAACCCATCGTAAGCCATTGCTTCAACAACTGTTTCCATGGAGTCTGCAATAATATCTCTTGACGGTAATGAAAAACGCATACCTGGTGTACCATTCGATATGCCATCACTTACCCCGATAGTATTAAAAACCAAACCCACTAAATTGGCATTTTCAGTTCCTTTTTTTACGTGAAGGGCTAAGTCATTTAAGTGCATATTGCACGGATTTCCTTCATAGCCTGTGCTTGCAATTCCGATTAGAGGCTTTTTTAAATCCTCATCCGTTAAACCAATAGCATGCAACATGGCCTGTGCCGCAGGTAATGATGCGTCTTGAGTAACCGTTTTACTATATTTATTTAATTCCATTAAATTATTTGCTTTCTTTTACATACTTTCTATATTTTCAAAGATAATTGATTATAATTCGGTAATTTTTTAACATAAGTTGCTAGTTCAAATCCAGTTTAAAATATATTGATATAACTATTTATATTACAATAAGTTAACTAGATGATTTGTACCATATTCAATACTTTTAAACAATTTAAATTATTGAGATATTGAATTAGTAAGATAGTTAGTTATTGGCGTAATACATTAGATTAAATAATTAGGTTTTAGAGTCAAAAAATGAAAATAGAATTAATTACTTTTGGAAGATGAAGCAATTACTAAAACAACATCGTACTTTTTTTGAAACACAACAAACTAAGGAAATTCTTTTTAGAAAGGATTTTTTGAAAAAGTTATTAGCTGAAATTGAACTTCAAGAAGATGCTATTTGTGATGCTTTATACGCAGATTTCAAGAAACCTAGATTTGAAACACTAGCCGCGGAAACGCAATTTGTGATGGCAGAATTAAAAAGCGCCATCCGGAAACTACATACATGGACTAGGCCTAAAAGAATAAGCGGTACCTTACTTAATTGGCCATCATCAGACTATATTTATAAAGAGCCTTTTGGAACTGTTTTGATTATTGCGCCTTGGAATTATCCTTTTCAATTGGCGATTGCTCCCTTAATTGGTGCTATTGCAGCTGGGAATACCGCTGTAATTAAACCTTCAGAAATTACACCAAACACCTCGAAAATTGTTGCTGAAATTATTAAAAAAGTTTTTCCAGAAGACTATGTAACGGTTGTTGAAGGTGGTGTTGAAACTTCACAGAATTTACTAGCTCAGAAATGGGATTATATCTTTTTTACTGGAAGCACCCGAGTGGGACAAATTGTTTACGAAAGTGCTGCCAAATATTTAACGCCTGTAACCTTAGAATTGGGCGGTAAAAACCCGACTATTGTGGATGAAAGTGCAAATATCAACGTTGCCGCAAAACGCATTGTTTGGGGTAAGTTTTTAAATGCTGGTCAGACTTGTATTGCGACAGACTATATTTTGGTACACAAATCAGTCAAAAATGAACTTATTGAAGCTTTGAAAAATGCCATAACTAAGTTTTATGGAAAAAATGTGGAAGCTTCTGCGGATTATGCCAGAACCGTTAGTGAAAATCATTACAAAGGTTTAGTTGAAATGCTGGATGGCGAAACCATTTTATTTGGTGGAGAAAAAAACGATACTGACAACTATTTAGCACCAACCCTAGTTGATGAACCGCAACGTAATAGTAAACTAATGAAGGGAGAAATATTTGGGCCTATTCTCCCTATAATTAGCTACGAAACCGAAGAAGATATTCATAGTTACATTATCAACTATGGTAAACCCTTAGCTACTTATGTGTTCAGCAATAACAAAAATTTTCAGGAACAAATACTAAAAAAATACAGTTTTGGTGGTGGTGCTATCAATGATACTATTATCCACATTACCAACAAAAGACTGCCTTTTGGTGGTGTTGGACATAGTGGTATTGGCGCTTACCACGGAAAAACTTCCTTCGAATTGTTTTCTCATTCCAAGGCTATTGTTAAAAAAGGAACTTGGTTAGATATTCCTTTACGTTATCCACCTTATACGCTGCCGTTAAAATATGCTAAAAAGATTAAGAATTTGTTTTAGATAAACGCCCAACTTTTTTAAATAATTACCAGAATACTTGAAACCAGTTTGAGTATTTTCTTTTTAGTGATAGCGAAAAATAAAAATTATCGAGAACGATGTTCATCAATAGGAGTTCTCAATATATTTTTCATCGGATTTTGGACTGATAATTTATGGATAGGTAACTTTAAATAAAGGCTTAAATCAACTTAAACAATACAGTATCTCCAGCCATTTTTTGTGCTAAAATGGAAATGGCTTTATCTGTTAATTGTAAAATTCTTGGATAGCCGCCTGTGGTTTGTCCGTCTTTCATTAAAATAATTAACTTTCCAGAAGGCGTAAATTGTACTGTACCCGGTAAAGTCGCGGAGGTTAGCATAGAAACCTTATGGCCCGTAATTTCTTCGTTTAACTGATACGCCATTCGGTTATTTTCATTGGCAACTGTAAATTCTTTAAAAAATAAATGCTCTAATTGCTTATCGGAAAGCATAGTAAACTCTGGGCCTTTCCCTACTTGCAATACATTTTCATCTAAAGGATCGTCAACTTTTAGTTCTGGTAATTTAGGTTTAAATGATTTGGTTTTTGAATAAGGTATTTCAGATCTATCTTTAATCAGCCCTTTAGGATTTATAGATGGATAGTAGGATCTACTTCCCAAAACTTTTTCGGATTTCAAACCCTCTTTTATCGCTAAATAAGCTCTGAACCCTTTTTTTAATCGTCCGTATGAAAGTATATCACCAGCACTAATTTTAAGGACTTCGTAGCCATCAACAGGTTCGTTATTTAGAGTAATAGAAAACTCTGCTCCGCCCAGCGTTATGAAGGTATCTTCCTCGAATTCCAAAGTTGGTCCCGTCATGGTTATTTCTAATACCGCGGCATCTTCATCATTTTCTAAAAGGGCATTTAATTTATATACGGTTTCGATATCCATAATGCCAGAAACTGGTACACCCTTATCTCTGAGGCCAAATCGGCCGATATCTTGAATGGTGGTGTAAAAACCAGATTTTAAAACTTTAAGCATCGATTTTAATTTTTTCCATTTGATAAATTCCTACTTCTGCTTCAATTTTATGCAAGTCGTATTCCGCTTTTGAAATGGAATAAAATTGTACTTTATCGCCCACTTTTACCAAACAAGGAACTTCTTTTTTTGGATCAAAAATAGGTACAGAGCAATTCCCTAGAATATTCCAACCACCCGGAGACTCTTGTGGATAAACACCTGTTTGCTTTCCTGCTAAACCAACAGCTCCTTTTGGTACTTTTAAACGTGGTGTATCTCTTCTAGGTACTTCCAATTCCTTAGGTAACCCCCCTAAATACATAAAACCGGGCAAAAAGCCGATACCATAGACAATATATATATTTTCAGTATGTTTTTTAATAAGCGCTGTTACTGACATATTTAATGTGGTCGCTACGTCTTCTAAATCGATTCCAAAAGCGGCATCATAACAAACAGGAAATCGCCAAAGGTAATTCTGTACTGCCACAGTATCTTTTTTTTCAGCATACCAAATTTCTAGTTGCTCCTTAAACCTATCAAAATCGATAGTGTCATACCTTAAAACTAAGGTAAGCGAATTGTAGGCCGGCACTAATTCCCAATTGCCTTTTTTGAGACAGTTTTGTCTGAGATGTGCTATAAAGTCTAAAATATCTTTAAGAATAGCTTCTTCAACTTTTTCAGGCCACTCTATTAAAACGGCATGAACACCAAAGGGTCGGATGGAAATGGAATATTTTTTCACTATAAAATATTAATTTGATGGTTTGAAACTTGACTATGAAGGTACGCCAAAATTTCAAGAGCAGCATCAGTATCACCATGAATACAAAAGGTTTTTGCTTGTATTTTCACAAATTCGCCTGTTATTGCTTTAAGCTTGCTATCTTTCACAATGCGTAAAAGCTGCTCTAACACTTCTGCTGGATTTTCAAGCATAGCATTGGGTTGCTGACGTGAAACTAAACTTAAATTTGAATTATAATTTCGATCTAAAAAAGCTTCGTAAACAATTGAAAATTTTTCTTTTATAGCTTCCTCAGCGATACCTGAATTGTAAGGCACATAAACTTTTAATTCGTTTTTATAGGATGAAATAGCCTTTAAAAATATAGAGGCCAAATCCTTATCTTTTGCAATATCATTATATAAAGCGCCATGTGGTTTTATATGATGTAGCACCGCATTTTCCTGGTCGCTAATCGATTTAAAAAAAAAAATCTGACTTTGAATACTTTCAATTAAGTCCATTGGAGAAATTTGCATTGAAAGTCTTCCAAAATTTTGAAGATCAGGATAAGAAGGATGTACACCTATTTTAACTTGATGTTCTATGGCAAGTTTAATGGTCTCTCGCATCGACTTTTCGTCGCCTGCATGACCGCCGCAAGCAATATTACAAGAAGATAAATAAGGCAACAATTCTGCTTGATTGCCAACACCTTCGCCGACATCGGCATTTATATCAATAGAATAGTTAAACATATCCTAAAACAGTTATGATTGTTTTTATGGCTAAGATTAGGGTGATGATAATAATCAAAATACCTAATATATTTTGAAATAGATTATTTTTATAATTCCCTAAAACAGATTGTCGATTTACAACCCACACCAAAAAAATAGCGATAATGGGTAACAGAATTCCATTTGTAATTTGCGCGAATTTTATAATTTCTATGGGTTTAATTCCAAAAGACATGAAAAATACTCCCAAAGCAATAATCAATATCCAAACTGATCTAAAGCGCCACTCCGTTAATTTTGATTTCCAGCCAAAGCAGCTATTGACAACATAAGCCGCTGCTAAAGGCGCTGTAATGGCCGAAGTAATTCCCGCTGCAAAAAGTCCAATTCCAATACAATATTTGGCTGCACTCCCATATAAAGGTTCTAAGCCCATGGCTAAATCCATCACATTGCTAATATTTTTATTCGGAATAATCGTTGCGGCTACCATAATTCCCATAGAAACTATTCCGCCTAAAGCAATAGAAATCACGGTATCCCATTGCGCAGGTTTGAGATCTTGCTTAGACCACTTTTCACTTACCAAAGAGGCATGTAAAAACAGGTTATAAGGTACAACGGTTGTCCCAACCAAAGCGATAATGGTTAAAAGACTTTGTTCTGGAACAGTGGGAACAAACAATCCTTTCAACATTTCACCTAGGTTTGGTTTGGTAATTATTGCCGTTATAAAAAATGATAAACTCATTAAAATTACTAGAGAAACCAAAGCTTTTTCTAACACTTTATAACTGCCAAAATAGAGCAGTCCAAAAGCAATAAATCCGACCATAAGAGGATAAAAATTTCTGTATTCCGTTCCGAAAACAGCCTCCAAACCTAAAGTTGCACCACCAATATTGCCTCCTTCGTAAGCTGCGTTACCAATTACAATAGCGGCTAAAATGATGGAAATAACTGTATATTTAACCCAAGGTGTTTTTAGTTCAGATTTTATAATATCCGCTAATCCTTGTTGACTAATAATTCCTAAACGGGCTGCCATCTCTTGTAAAACTATGGTTGCAATTATAGACAATAGTATTGCCCAGAGTAAAGCATAGCCAAATTTTGCACCTGCTAAAGTACATGCCGTAACCGTTCCAGGGCCTATAAAAGCAGCGGCTACTAAAACTCCAGGACCTAGTTTTTTAAACATTTTATTTGGCGTGATTTAAAGCATTTAGCGCAAAACTCCCCAACCAATGTGTGCCGCTGTAATTGCCATCTACAATATTTGGCAGCGAATATTCAATATGTTCTGTGGCAATTCTGTTTAAATGGGCATATTCAGGAATGGCTTTTGAAATGCCATACAAGCACCATGCCCGGCTAAAATTGAGGCCGTCTAAATGCACCAATTTACCATCAGTTCTATCGGAAACCTCTCCAGGTTTCAAGGTGTATTCTGGGTCTGTTAACTCAGGTAAAAAGGTGTCAAACCAAATTTTAAACTTATCTGGTTCGTATAAACTTCGCATTAAATTTGCTTCTTCTAAACAAGGCGATAAAAAATCGAAACCACTAGGTTCCCAATCTAAAGGACAGTTCGCATCAGAAGCATAGAAACGAATGGCGTTAGATTTAATGGTTTGCTGTAATTCTAAATGTTCAAAAGTTTCCGCATAGTCTAAAGCCAAGCGTAGCCCAAATGCAGTATTGCTATGTTCTCCGACACGAATAGGATAATTTAATTTAGGCAAAAAAATGATGTAGGCTCCTATCAAATAATCCGTAAGTGGTTGTAAATTAAGTTCTAAATCTCTCGCTAAAGGATCATCCCAAGTACGCAATTCTTCTGCTAATTTTAAAATCCAGGCCCAGCCATAAGTGCGTTCAAAAGTACTATTGCCTTCCATTTTAAAATAAGCCACTTCTTGCAGAATATGTTCTTGAGATATATTTGTAATTAGTTTTTGACGAATGTCTGCAGCTTCATGTATAGTAGGAAACTGTTTTAATAAGGATACCAATGACCAATGCCCATGAACCGAAGAATGCCAATCATAACAACCGTAAAATGCAGGATGTAATTCTTTTGGAGTGCCAATATGGGTGGAATCATTCAAAGACTGGTTGAGTTTATTTGGGTATTCTACTTGCATACATTCCAATGGAAGGCTCGCTAGTCTATTCGCTTCTTTAAAGGTTAATTCTGGTAAGTCAGGTAAATTTTCGGTTAAGGCTTCGCTTTCCTTTACTTGTTTACAACTCCATAAAAAAAAGATAAGGAGTAGAAATTTGATGTTTTTGGTCATAAAAAAAAGATTGATTTCAAAGTAAATATAACGAGAACTTATGGAAACCGTAAGAAAGTTATCAAGAAAAAAAATCTGGGTATAATTTGTATCTATTAGGGATCATTCTATATGAACTTTCTCCGAAAAACTCTTTTTTACTCTTTGCAACTTTTTGTAATGTCTTTTTCATAGTTTATTTTACTTCGAAATTTGAAACTTACCTTAAAAGCTTGCATCAATAAATTCATCTCAAAACTATCGACAAGCGGTAAGTAGGGGTGTTGTTCATCTAAAAAAATGTCATTCGTCTAAAAGTTTGAAGACTTACGTAATAATCGTAAAAACTTGCGGTTATTATAATCCCAGATACCTACTTAACCTACTTATGAAATGTTTAGAATGCAGTAAAGAACTAAGTTATATTGACCATAAAAATGCTTTTGATACCTACGGAGTGGAACTCTGCAAAGCACATAAAGTCAGAATAGATAAATTAGTATCTTCAAAAAATACCCCTATTGAGGCCATAAAATTATATTATGGTTTAAAAGCCATTGGAATTACGTCGATGCTTGAATGGTGGGATGGTAAAAAATCGGTCGATTTGGCCATTTCACGTGTAAAACTCAATATTGAGATTGACACGGATTACAATACCATTTCGCACGAGCAGGCTATCATAGATTTAGAGGAAGCCATGCACTCTTTTAAAAATGGATTTACAACAATCCGCATTCCACATGTAGTTATTAAGTACTACCTAAAAGAAACGGTAAAAAATATTGAAGGAATTGTTGAGGGCTTAAAGTTGAATATTAAAACTTTGTAGTTGCTCGTTTTTCTTTGATGGATGATGCATTATAGCTGATGACATGTTTCTTCTGGATTAGATTTTAGGGCTACCTTATTAAATATATCTGTATATATTAAAACTTAAAATAATTCTGTTTAATTAGATAATTACAATGGAAAAAGTAGCGGATTGTAATTCCGAACTATCGGCTAAACAATTGGAAAATTCTTGAAAATTAAATAATTTTGTCACATTAGCCAAAAGTAATCTTGCATTGTCCGATTATTTTTAACATCTAAAAAATACTATTTGTTGACTAGCCACTATCCTAAAATCACCTTTCTTTCTGCTTTCACATTGACGCCTTTTTAGTATAAACCTATTTTAGGGTGTAACCATAATATAAATCAACCATATATCCAATGCCCGATTATCAAATAATCTAACTATCCAAAAATCCAATTATCTAATTTATTTACTTCGAGAATACAACAAACTGTCTTCCATTGAAAAATCGATCCCTAAATCATCTTTAAGCTCATATTTTATCAAAATTTCTCCCCAGTATTGACCATCCGAAAAATCAGCTAGAATCCATTTATGATTGAGAATTTTTATTTTATTGATTTTAAAATCGCCATCCATTCCTTCATAAGGCACTAATGGGTTATCGCCTTTAGTTTCATTGGTTTCTAATAATTTGTCTGCAATATAACCGGAAACATCCTTAATGTTTAAATGCTCGTAATAAGCTAGTGCATCATCATTATTTTCCAAAGAAAAATATTCTATCTCTAACATTTTTAAATATAGATTCTGAATAGAGTCCTTTAGTTCCACTCTTTCACGCTCTAAAGATTGAATTTTCTTTGTGGTTTCCTTCACCATCGTATCGGCACTTACAAACTGATATAAAGCTATTAATAAAGCGAAAACAAAGAGGTATAAGAATATTTTACTTTTCATAAGTGTTTTTCTGTAAGATTAGTATCTAAACGTTTATTGTTAAACTATCGTAGGCCAAATATACATTTTTAGGCAGGGTTTTTTGTACCTCGTCATGAAAACCTAGATAATGACTAATATGAATTAAATAGGCTCTTTCTGGTTTAATTAATGCAATGAATGCCAAAGCCTCTTCTAAATTAAAATGTGAATGGTGTGGCTCTATTCTTAGCGCATTCACCACCAATACTCTAACTCCTTTTAATTTATTTATTTCTTCAGACGAAACCGTTTTTACATCAGTTAAATAGGCAAAATCTTTGAATCTATAGCCAAAAACCTGTAACCTATTATGTTTGACTTCAATAGGTACAACTACAATATTTCCAAGTTTAAACGAAGTATTATTTTTGACTTCATTTATCTGCACCGCAGGCGCACCTGGATATCGATTTTCGTCGGCAAATATATAGTCGAATCTTATTTTTAAAGCTTCAATAACCCGTTCGTGAGCATAAACAGGAATATCGCCTTGTCTAAAAAAATAGGGACGAATATCATCTATACCAGCCGTATGATCTGAATGTTCGTGAGTAAAAAGAATTCCGTCCAATCTGTCAATAGGGTTTTTTAGCATTTGCTGCCTAAAATCAGGACCGCAATCTATCACAAAATTATAGGCATCCCATTGTACTAAAACAGACACCCTCAGTCTTTTATCCTTTGGATTATTACTCAAACAAACGGGATGTTTGCTTCCAATTACTGGAATTCCTTGTGATGTACCTGTACCTAAAAACGTAATTTTCAACCTTTCACCTATTTCCTTCAAATTTATAACATATTTATTTATTAGCTTGTTCATTCTTATTAACTTTGTCCGAAACAAAAAAAATGGCCTCTGTGTTAAAAAAAGATACCCTATTTGAGAATATCCCCTCAATAAAATCTAAAACGCTTAGAATAAATCTTAACCCTGACATTTATGGCACTTTTTCTGAAATTGGGGCTGGCCAAGAAACTTCGGGTCATTTTTTTAGATCCGGGGGCGCATCTGGAACCATAGCAAAAGCTATGAGCGCTTATGATAAAGATTTTAGTGATGCAATTTATGGTATTGAAGAAGACGGTAGATACGTAACACAAGCACGCCTAAAGAAAATGTTGAGCCATGAAATGATGAACATGGAAGAACGAATCAGTAGAAATAAACATCCTGATCGTTTGTTTTTTTCTTATGCCAATACGGTGGCGACAATTGATTTTTCTAAAAGATATAAAGGACACGGTTGGTTAGGAATTCGCTATCAACTAGATCCTACCCAAAAAGAATATGACGAGATAATACTACATGTTCGTTTTAAACAAAATGAAGCCCGTCTGCAACAAGAAACCCTAGGAATTTTAGGGGTTAATTTAATTTACGGTGCTTTTTATAAACATGATCAACCTAGAAAAATTCTTAAATATCTTTATGATCATTTAGATAAAGATACTTTAGAATTAGACATGATTAACTTTTCAGGTCCGAACTTTAAGAATGTTGACAATAGGTTAATGAGTTTGCAACTCATTAAAAATGATATGACCGATGCGGTTATGTTTGGCCCTGACGGCAACAACTTATTACCCGCAGCTATTCTTTACAAAAAAAGTATTCTTGCTTTGCGTGGTAGTTTTAGACCTGTTACTAAGGTGAATATGGATATGCTCAAAAAATCGTATGATATTTTTGTACGTGAACAGAGTGTAGAAGAAGAAAATACCATCGTTATTTTTGAAATTACCTTATCAAACCTTAAAGCTTCTGGTGAGATAGATGAACAAGATTTTATGGACAGGGCTGAACTACTTTGTTCACTTGGGCATACGGTAATGATTTCAAAATTTCAGGAATATTATAAATTGGTTGAATATTTTAGTAATTACACCAAAGCAAAAATTGGTTTAACCATGGGTGTAAATAATTTAATAGACATTTTTGACGAAAAATACTATCGTCATTTAAGTGGTGGTATTCTCGAAGCCTTTGGTAAATTATTCTTTAAAGATTTAAAAGTGTATTTATACCCCATGAAAAATGAGGAAACTGGACAAATTATGACCAGTAATAATGTAAAGGTACATCCTCGAATGAAAGAGTTGTATAAATTCTTTAAATACAACGGTAAAGTAATGGATATTATTGATTACGATCCTGAAATACTGCACGTGTTTTCTAGAGATGTTCTAAAGAAAATTATTAGCGGAGAAGAAGGATGGGAAAAAGTTTTACCAGAAGGAATTGCCGAAATCATAAAAGAAAAAAAGCTATTTATTCGTAAAGAAACAGAAGAAAAAATCGAAGAAAAAAATTAGAAAAAAGGCTGTCAAAAAAATTGACAGCCTTTTTTTATGACAACAATTGCGCTGCGTGATCTTTAGTTTTTACCTTATCAACTATCTTGATAACAGATCCGGTTTCATCCATAATAAAGGTTGTTCTATGAATACCATCATATTCTTTACCCATAAATTTTTTTGGACCCCAAACACCAAAAGCATTGATAACACTTTGGTCTTCATCGGCTAATAAGGGAAATGGAAAATTAAATTTATCCCTAAAATTGGTTTGACTTTTTTCTGAATCGGCGCTTACCCCCAAAAGCTCATACCCTTGCACTTGTAATTCTTCATAGTTATCTCTTAAATTACAGGCTTGAGCAGTACAACCCGGCGTATTTGCTTTTGGATAAAAGAAAACAATTAACTTTTTTCCTAAATAATCAGAACCTTTAACAATAGTTCCGTTTTGGTCTTTTGATATAAAATCGGGCATCTTATCCCCTATTTTTAAAGTTTCCATAGCTATTTTTTGATTAAATTCGTTTCTTGAACTCTTTTAAACGAGCTCTTGGTAAAATTACAAATTATCATGCTATATTTTCACTATTTAAATATACCTTTTACTAATTTATTTATAGCTTAAAAGAATGACCAAAGCAGAAAAAGTAGCTTTTACTATTGAAACACTCAAAGAATTATATCCTACAATTCCAATACCTTTGGATCATAAAGATCCCTACACTTTGTTGATAGCTGTGTTGCTTTCTGCACAAAGTACAGATGTTCGGGTAAACCAAATAACTCCTTTGTTATTTAAAAAAGCAGATAATCCCTATGATATGATTAAATTAACGGTGGATGAAATTCGTGCTATTATTCGTCCTGTTGGTTTATCACCAATGAAAGCTAAAGGAATTCATGGCTTATCTGCAATGTTAGTAGAAAAATATAACGGAATAGTCCCAAAGGAGTTAGAATTATTAGAGGAATTTCCAGCCGTAGGTCATAAAACGGCCAGCGTAGTGGTTTCTCAAGCCTTTGGAATTCCTGCTTTTCCGGTAGATACCCATATTCACAGACTTATGTACAGGTGGGGATTTACCAATGGAAAAAATGTAGTTCAGACGGAAAAAGATGCCAAACGTTTATTCCCAAAAGAAATTTGGAATGATTTGCACTTACAAATTATTTGGTATGGTCGTGAATATTCACCAGCGCGCGGCTGGGATTTAGAAAAAGATCTGATCACCAAAACCATTGGAAGAAAAAAGGTCTTGGATGCCTACTATAAATCTAAAAAGAGCCGCTAACTGCGACTCTTTTTAGTTTAAAATTTTTAAAGAATTCCTATAAGCTCAAAACTTTGAAATTTTTCTACCTCTCCTCTGAAGAAGTCGGTATTGCCATTTTAAGCAGTTCCGGGTGAGGATTAATTTAAGTTATTCTCAAACTGCATCGTCCCATAATTGACAATGTTCAGCGATTTAGAATAATTCATCAGGAACTGTACAGTTTCTGGACAAGCTTTTGCCAATTTGCAGGCATTTTGGTTCTCAGAGTAAATTTTTTCCATATAATTAAGTTTTGTTATGTTAAGATAACGCCACTTAAATGGAAATATTGTGCCATTCGACCTACGGTCAATTAATTCGTTAAAACGATATTATTCTTTTCAATTACTTTTCTCAGGTTAATTAAAGCATAACGCATTCTACCTAAAGCCGTATTAATGCTTACTCCTGTATTCTCTGAGATTTCTTTAAAGCTCATATCGCGATAAATCCGCATCATTAAGACTTCTTTTTGATCCTCAGGCAATTCTTCAATCAATAAATTTAAATCACAATCTATCTGATCTTTTATAATCTGCCTTTCGATATTTAATTGATCATCGCCAATAACAGAGAAGATATTAAAATCATCATTCCCTTCGAACATCGGCATTCTTTTGTTTTTTCTAAAGTGATCTATCACTAAGTTATGCGCAATTCGCATTACCCAAGGCAAAAACTTACCTTCTTCGCTGTACGATCCTTTTCTTAGCGTTTTAATCACTTTAATAAAGGTATCTTGAAAAATATCTTCTGTGATATCTCTGTCTAAAACCTTAGAATAAATAAAGCTAGAAATACGCTGGTTGTGTCGGTTGATTAAAATCTCAAGAGCTTTTTCTTCTCCGTTGATATAATTTTTCACTAAAACTGAGTCATCAATCTGTAGTTCCATACAAATTACTTTTTTTGGTTAAAATTAGGGGGTCCTCTCCTTTGACGGTTTTGGACTTTTAAATACTAAAATTTTTAAAAAGTAATTTTGCTTTATAGGCTACTGTGTTTTTAATTATATGTCAAATATACCTAAATAAGACACTTATAAAAAAAAGTTTGTTGTGATATGCAATATTTTTGATGTTAAAACGTGTATTCTAGTGAATGAACCTGTCAAATCGTATCTTTGCACCATTTAAATACGAGTATGAACGCTATTTTAGATGTAAATCCTAAAGAAAATATAATAATAAAAGGAGCAAAACTCCATAACCTTAAGAATATAGACGTAGTTATCCCCAGAAATAAGCTGGTGGTGATTACGGGTTTATCGGGTTCTGGGAAGTCTAGTCTTGCTTTTGACACTTTATATGCCGAAGGGCAACGCAGATATGTAGAAAGTTTATCTTCTTATGCAAGACAGTTTTTAGGGAAATTAGACAAACCTAAAGTCGATTATATAAAAGGTATAGCGCCGGCAATTGCGATTGAGCAAAAAGTAAATTCTACCAACCCAAGATCAACGGTAGGCACTTCTACTGAAATTTATGATTATTTAAAACTGCTCTACGCAAGAATAGGAAGAACTATTTCTCCAATTTCGGGGAACGAAGTAAAAAAACATACGGTTACGGATGTTGTTAATTTTATAAAATTATTTCCAGAAGGTACTAAGTTACTTTTATTAGCCCCAATTGTTATTCGGGAAGATCGAGATGCCTTAAAATCACTCCAAATATTCTCTCAGCAAGGTTACGCTCGTATTAAATATAAAGGAGAAGTGCTCAGGATTGATGATAGCATTACAGAAATTGATAAAGAATTTAGCTTAGTTATAGACCGTATTATCACTAAAGATGATGAAGATTTTTATAACCGATTGGCAAATGCGATTGATACTGCCTTTTTTGAAGGAAAAGGTAATTGTAGTATTGAAGCTTTGGAAACCGGAGCGCAAACCCCATTTAGCAATAAGTTTGAAATTGATGGCACGAAGTTCTTAGAACCCAATGTGCATCTTTTTAGCTTTAACAATCCTTATGGTGCTTGCCCAAATTGTGAAGGTTATGGCGATGTTATTGGGATTGATGAAGAGCTTGTAATACCAAACACCGCTTTATCTATCTACGAAAATGCCGTTTTTGCATGGCGTGGTGAAAGCATGAGTTATTATCGGGACGAATTGGTAAATTCAGCTCATAAGACCAACTTTCCTATTCATAAACCTTGGTATCAGCTCACCGAAGATCAAAAACAATTGGTCTGGGATGGCGATAAACATTTTACAGGATTACACGATTTCTTCGCCATGCTCGAAGAAAAAAGTTATAAAATTCAGAATAGGGTGATGTTATCGCGTTATCGAGGAAAAACCAAATGTAGCGTCTGCAAAGGCAAACGTTTACGTAAAGAAACCAATTACGTTAAGGTAAGTGGTAAATCTATTTCTGATTTAGTGGAACAACCTATTGACGAACTCATCTTCTTTTTTGAAAACATTAGCTTAAATGATACCGATGCTAAAATAGCATCGCGCTTATTAATTGAAATAAAAAGTAGGTTAGGTTTTTTAAATAGAGTCGGACTCAGTTATTTAACCCTAAATAGAAAATCAAATTCTTTATCGGGTGGCGAAAGTCAGCGTATCAATTTAGCTACCTCTCTGGGCAGTAGCCTTGTGGGTTCTATGTATATTTTAGATGAACCTAGTATAGGTTTGCATCCAAAGGATACCGAAAATTTAATTACCGTATTATTATCGCTCCGCGATTTAGGCAATACCGTTATTGTGGTTGAGCACGACGAAGATATTATGAAAGCGGCAGATGAAATTATCGATATTGGTCCAGAAGCAGGAACGCTTGGTGGTCATGTGGTGGCCAAAGGTAGTATGGCTGATATTTTAAAATCTACCTCACTAACAGCACAATATTTGAATGGAAGTCTGGAAATAAAGGTCCCACAAAAAAGACGCCCTTTCAAAAATTATATCGAAATTATCGGGGCAAGAGAAAATAACCTAAAAAATATAAATGTAACCTTTCCATTAAATGTACTCACTGTGGTTACAGGTGTTTCAGGAAGTGGAAAAAGTACCTTGGTTAAAAAACTGCTATATCCTATTATATTAAAAGAAGTAGGTGGTTATGGCGAAAAAGTAGGTCAGTTTACTGAAGTTAAAGGAAAATACAGCGATATAAAACATGTAGAATTTGTAGATCAAAACCCTATTGGGCGCTCTTCTCGATCAAACCCTGTTACCTATATAAAGGCCTATGATGATATAAGAACTTTATATGCTACTCAAAAATTAAGTAAACTACGAAATTACCAAACCAAACATTTTTCTTTTAATGTGGATGGTGGTCGCTGTGAAAAATGTAAGGGCGAAGGAGAAATTACAGTAGAAATGCAATTTATGGCGGATGTACATTTAGAATGTGATACCTGCAAAGGCAAACGCTTTAAAAGAGAAGTACTCGAAGTAAAATTTGAAGATAAAAATATAGATGATTTACTTAGCATGACCATTGACGATGCCCTTGATTTCTTTGATAAATACCAACAAACTAAAATTTATAGAAAACTAAAACCGCTGCAAGATGTTGGTTTGGGCTACGTAACTTTAGGGCAGTCCTCCTCCACCCTTTCCGGTGGTGAAGCGCAACGAATTAAATTAGCCTCATTTCTAGTAAAAGGAACAACAAAAGAAAAAGCTTTATTCATTTTCGATGAACCCACCACAGGGCTCCATTTTCACGATATTAAAAAATTACTCAAATCTTTTAATGCCTTAATAGAAAAAGGACATTCCATCACCGTTATCGAACATAATATAGATTTAATTAAATGCGCCGATTATATTATAGACTTAGGATTAGGAGGTGGACACAAGGGCGGAGAACTAATTGTTCAAGGAACACCTGAAGAGGTTATTAAAAATAAAGTTTCATATACAGCGAAATACCTGAGAGAGAAGTTAATGTAACAAGGATGATTAGAAGATTTTGGTATAATGTGGAAATCTATCAATAATCTAATGTAACAATCACGATTTAATAATTTAGTATTTTCTAAAAATCTAATAACCTATGAATCGAACAACATAAAAATCTAATAGTCTAATTTTAAGGTTGCTTACTGCTATTAAAAAATCAAAATCTATATTCCAATTTTAATAGTACAAATCTGGGCAATAACCTATAGTCAGTTTTGTAGTTCTAATATCGCTGATGGTAAAGTTTCTAAACGTAGCGGTATTATAGAGGTTTTACCGGATAGCCTTAAGGCTAATTTGTTTTCTTTTATGGTCTATCGAAAGTCAAAATTTAGGAAGTAGTAATACCAGCTATTGTTTGAAATTATTTTGCAATTACTGCACCGCAAACCTTTGTAGTTTTTTTCTGAAAATCTCTCTAAAATATTGTTCCCTTTTCATCATCTACATTAAAATGTAATTAATAAGCAATTTATGAATACCACATTCTGATTTAAAAATGTTTTGATTTGAAGATTTTTATCTAATGTGAAAATGCAGTAGTTATTTAAAGTCTACAATAGTGGTTTGATGATTTATCCTCTCTAATAATCAATACGTTACAATAAAAATTAATTTCTGGCACGCTGTTTGTAATGTATAAAGGGAATGTAAATAGTTACATTCAAGAATTTAAAACCTTATATCATGAGAAATTTTATACTCCTTTTTTCAGCTTTAGTTTTAAGCACTTCAAGTGCCATGGCTGTTACTTTAGACGATAAGGTTGCCAACAGCAATGCTTATAACAACAACAACTCTTTTATATTCATAGAGAACGGAATTACGTTTTCAGTGTTCCCTGATGGTGAATTCGACTTTTTTATAGATAATGAGATTGGTGTAAATGCCAACGTAAATTTTGGGCGTACAAATATCACTTTTAATTCTGGATTCGATTATAACCCTTTTGTTCAATATGATGATTTTGGCGCCATTATACAAGTAGAAAATGTTCCTGTATTTTATGATTTTTACGGCCGTGTAACTCAAATTGGGGATGTGGACATTCGATATAACAGAAATAGAGTTTCTCGTTTAGGTGGTATGAATGTTTTTTATAATAATAGAGGCTTTTTTAGTCACCAAAGAGGATTTATAAATATCTATAATAGAAACTATGTGTTTAGTCCGTTTCACAACTATTTTGCCAGACCTGCGATCGGTTTTTGTTTGGTAAATGTAAATCCTTATAGAAGATTTTATTCGCCAATACGTTATACCTATTATAACCCTTACCGTTTCAACGCACGTACTACGTATGCGACAATCGGTAGAGAGCATAGATATAATCAAGTTCGTAATTCAAGAGCTACGGTGTATAGAAACGATAATAGAGTTGCGGTAAGAAATAATACATCAAGAGGAAATACAGCTTCAAGAAATGATGGCTATAGAGTTTCTAATAATGATACGAATAGAAATACAGCAAGTAGAAATTCTTCGGCAACCAATACGAACAGAAATTCTAGAACTATCAATAATAATAATGCTACAGCAAACAGAGAAAATTCAAGAACTGTAAGCACTAGAAATTCAAATGTAACGAGAGAAGCTAGTACTAATAATACCAGAACTAGTACCAAAAGAGAGGTAACTTCTACACCAAGAAGCACTTCGGTAACTAGAACAAGTACTACTACGTACAGAAAACCTGCAAATAGTACGTCTAGAAATACAAGTGTGAACTCAAGAAGTACAACATCAAGAAATACAGAAGTTGCTCCGAGAAATTCATCTTCGAGAAGTAATAATGTAAGTTCAAGAAGTACAACATCAAGAACTGCACAAGTAGCTCCAAGAGGTTCATCTTCAAGAAGTAGTACGGCAAGTACCAGAAGCACATCATCGAGAGTAGAAAGTGCTGCTCCTGCAAGAAATACAAGAGCTAATGCTTCAACAACTAGAAGTAGCTCTAGAGGAAATTAAAAATTGTTTTTAGGTTGGTTAGTTGTTAACCCCGCAGTGAATATCTTATTCCTGCGGGGTTTTTCGTTTCTTTAGGTATTTTGATAAAATCATATAAATGTCCTCTGACCATTTAAAAGTATATAAAAACCAGATAAATATAGCTACAACTAAACTACTTTTAATGACCATATTTACAATAGGATGAAAAGGAAGTGAAACAAAATAAAATGCAACTCCTAACCCACATAATAAAATAAACACTTTCGCTAATTCCGGTGTAAAAGGTATAATACCAAAACGTATTTTCACAAAAAATAATTTAATGGAGTTATATACGATTAGTGAGATGAATGATGCATAAGCTGCACCAAAAAGTCCGTAAATAGGAATCAACCATAGGTTTAAAAGTATCGCAGTGATGGCCACTATAACCCCCATGAATAAAAGGGCTTTGTAATCATCAGAATTGTAAAGAATGGCGTTATTATTCCCCAACATCGCATCATACACTTTAGTACATCCTATTAAAAAAACTACTAGAAATCCTTGGCCATAGGCTGGATCTAAAAGTTGATACAAATCATTTAAATTCAACATAATAAGCACAAAAATTAAACCAGATATAATTAAAAGGGTTAGGGCACTTTTTTGATATAATTTTTTTAATGCTGCAGTATCTTTATTATTTAAAATTTGTGCAGTTAAGGGATAAGTAATTTGGTGCATGGCTCTTGATGGCACAGCAATAGCGGTTGCCATAAAAATAGCAACACTATAATACGCCACATTTTCAATTTTTATAAACTGATTAATCATCACTTTATCCATTTCAAATAATATAACGGCCACAGAACCTCCTAAAATGATTAAAGCACTATATTCTATAATAGTTTTAGAATTTTTTGGAAAATTAAAATCTATTTTTGGGTAACGTAATTTAAAAGCATACAGCTTCATAATCAACATTCTCAACACATAAAGTAGCACCAAAGCGATTAGAAAAGTATCAATAGAAATCCATTTAAAATAAACGCCTAAAAGTAAAATCGCGACTCCAATCCGTACAAAAACCTCTTTCATAAAATTCCCAAAAACCGATTTCATCTGTACGCGCGACCAGGCATAAAAAACTTCAAAATAAGCCATCGCCACACCAATTAAAAAAATATACCAAACATAATTTTTTACAATTGCATTCTCTTTTGATATAAAATCTCCAATAGCATCATTTGCAAAGTAAGCTGCGGTGGCAAGTGGAAATATCATTAGTAATGGCAAAAACAACATCATCGTTAAAAAACCATCGCTATAGTCCGAATTTTTAAAGGAAGAAAAATATTTGACCAGCGTATTCGGCACCCCAAAAGCTAATAAAGGCATCATTAAAGCCGAAGCCGATAAAATAACACCGACCAAACCGTAATACTCAGCTGTCAAAAAATCGGTATATAAAAATAGCGTATTTATAGCCCCAAAGGCAAAACCTATGTAGGTTATAATGGTATTATTCAGCGATTGTTTTAATACAATACCCATTTATAGTTCCTTTACCAATTTTTTAGTAAGCGCTTTTCTACTGTAGGCATCGACATTATCTGATGCTATCGTCAATTGACCAATTTTATAGTCTTGAAACCATTGTTGAAGTTGTTTTTTTAATTCAACTTCTTCTTTATAACCAAATGTTTTACCAGTTTTTGTTTCCGTTATAATTTTTTCAACATCCCAATCTTCAGGCCCAATTGCTAAAATAGGGCGTTTTGCCGCCATATATTCGAATAATTTACCAGGAATAATGCCTTTTGTTTCTCCTGAATCAATTTCGGCTAATAATAATAATTGTGATTTTTGCTGGAGTAAAATAGCTTCGTCATGAGAAACATAAGCCGTTAAAGAAACATAAGGCTGAAGTCCGTAACTATAAATAGTATCTAAAACATCGGCACTTACTAAACCTATAAATTTTAGACTAATCGCATTTTCAAATGCTACATTTTCTTTGATTAATTGTGCCAAAACTCGCCATAAATTTTCAGGATTTCTGCCTGTTAAAAGTGAACCAATATGCGAAATTGTAAATTGATTATCTAAAATTGCATTGCCATTATAATCGCTATCAAAGCCATTGGTAATAACGCTAATTGGTTTTTGAGTTAAGGCTTGAAACTCTGTTTTAGTTGTGGCGCTGGTAACTATAATTTTATCGGCTGTATTTAGGACTAAGGCTTCTAATTTTTTATGCTTTTTACTAGAGTTATTAGTCAGTTTTAATTTTTTATGATAGCCTATGGATGTCCAAGGATCTCTAAAATCAGCTACCCATTTTACTTTGTTTTTATCTTTTAAATGAAGTCCGATTAAATGAACGCTATGTGGAGGCCCAGTGGTGATGATGGTTTCAATTTTTTCTTGTTCGATGAGATGAGACAAAAAAGCAACTGAAGGTTTCACCCAATATTTTCGAGCATCAGGAATAAATAAATTACCCCGAATCCAAAGCATCATTTTTTCTAAAAAAGACTGATTTTTAGTCTGAATAATCCCTGAACTGATGCGTTTTGTTTTTTTAGGCGACAACAATTTCGCTAAAACGTAAGGTTCAAAAATAGGCAGTTTGTATATTTTTATTCCTTCGGGAATGTTGTTCACTAAAGCCATATCCATTATTGGGTAATGTGGATTTTCAGGAACATACAAAACCGGTTCTACGTTAAAATCTCTTAAATATTTTACAAATTTTAACCATCGCTGCACTCCAGGTCCACCAGAAGGTGGCCAGTAATACGTAATGATCAATACTTTTTGCATTATTCGGAAGTTTTTTTACGAGAACCCCAAAATGAAAATCCGATTGCCGCTAAAATCAAAATTCCTAAAAGTCCAGTACTTGCCAATACAATCTTAGAACCTGTTTTAATTACTTGAGGTTCAAATTTAAATTCAATTTTATGATTTCCTTCTGGTATTTCTAATCCTCTGAGGGCGTAATTGACTCTGAAATGCGGTTTTAAAACGCCATCGATGTAGGCGTTCCAACCTTTTTCATAATACATCTCAGAAAAAACAGCCAAACCTAAATTTGAATTGCTAGCTTCATAGCTTAAATGATTAGGGCTGTAATTAACCAGTTTTATATTCGCCAAAGAATCTATTTGATATTCAAATTGCTTTATATTGGCAAACTTTTTAACATTTACTACCCCTGTACTTTTAGTATCTAAGGCTTTTAGTGCCATAATTTCTTCGTCAGCCGAATTCACTTTATCTAATTTTGTTACAAACCAAGCATTGCCGTTCGCATCAGGATTTTCCGCAGGATAGGTATTTCCTTCCTTGTCTTGTTGAATTACATACTTAACATTTAGCATGTTCAGCACATTAAGATTGCCACTATAAATATGAAAATCAAATAAATCTTGAATTTTAGCTGGTTTCGCAGCATGATATCCGCCGATAGATTGATGGTAAAAAGACGTACTTGCGCCATTTAAACCTTCCGCAGGATTGAAAACTCTAAATATCTCTGGGTCTTGTTTTAATTGTTGATCAATCGGTGTTTCGGGAAATGGTGCCGTCATAGCTTTCTGCCGCACAAAATCATCATCATTTACATATCGTTTTGCCACTCCAACCAAATCAAAAAGCACTAAAAGTCCTATTAAAATCACCAAAATGTTTTTATTGATTTTTTCCTTAATAAAAAACCATAAAACTATTGCCGCTAAAAGCACGTACAGTAAAGAACGGAGCGTATCACTGGTATAAACAGCTTCGCGATCCAATCGAATCATCGTCATTAGTTCGTTCCCATAATTCTGTTCCAAAAAAGAATCGCTTGCGCCTTCAAAATGGAA
>JBGSQM010000022.1:0-4997 GCA_041738035.1 Cellulophaga sp. | reverse complement strand
AATTTTTATTAAAAGTAAAATTTATTTATGTTAAAGTTTAGATAATATTTAACAAATAATTTAAATTTGGCGTTACTAATTCAAAAACTAAAGTTAAATGAAATCAAAATTAACATGGGTTTTAACACCATTATTGGTGTTATTTATGAGTTTTGCGCTGGCACAAAGCAAAACTATTATAGGTACAGTAACAGATCAGACTGGTCTGCCTTTACCTGGCGTTTCTGTATTAATTGTAGGATCTACAAGCGGTACGCAAACAGATTTTGACGGTAATTACACAATTACTGCTGCTGTCGGTCAAAAATTAAGGTTTAGTTACATAGGCCAAAAAACAACGGAAATAACCATTGGCACATCCAATACTGTTAATGTTGAATTACAAGACGATGCCGAAGCACTAGAAGAAGTTATTGTTGTCGCATATGGAACATCAAAGAAATCTGATTTTACAGGGTCTGCTGTGCAGATTAGTGCAGAAAAAATCAAAGATCGGCCAATTTCTAACGTAGTTCAAGCGCTCCAAGGTGCAGCAGCAGGGGTTAATGTATCTGCCGCAAACGGACAACCAGGTTCTACACCTAATATTCAAATTAGGGGTAACGGTTCTTTCAGTTCTGACAATAACCCTTTGTATGTAGTTGACGGTGTTCAGTTTGGTGGAGATTTATCTAGTTTAAATTCTAATGACATAGAAAGTCTTACCGTACTTAAAGATGCAGCATCTACCTCCCTTTATGGCTCTCGAGCTGCTAATGGTGTTGTTTTAATTACCACCAAAAAAGGAAGACAAGGAAAAAGTACAGCTAACTTAACGGTAAGTCAAGGGATAACTTCTAGAGCTATTCCTGAATATGAAAGAGTAAATGCACAGCAATATTATCCACTATTATGGGAGGCTAGAAGAAATGCCCTTTCCATTAGTGGAACAGTACCTACAGCTACTGCAAACCAAAGAGCTACTGATGAAATATTTGGTATTTTAGGGGTAAACCCTTTTAATGTTCCAAATAATCAAATCGTTTTAACTGATGGACAATTAAACCCTGCAGCTAGTTTATTATATCCAGATGATTTAGACTGGCAAGATCCTTTAGTACGCGCTGGAAATAGAAAAAATGTTGATTTTAATTATTCTGGAGGAACTGAAAATTCAGATTTTTTTGCTTCTATAGGGTATCTAGGTGATGAAGGCTTTATAATTAATTCTGATTTTGAAAGAATTACGGGCCGTGTTAATGTAAATTCAAAAGTTACCGATTGGTTAAGAACAGGTGTTAACATTTCTGCATCTACAGCAGTTTCTAACCAAGCTTCAGATGGCACCTCTAACTCTTTTGTAAATCCTTTTTTTACAACTAGAACTATTGCGCCTATTTATCCTGTTTTTGAGCACGACCCAGTTACTGGAGCATTTATTTTAGATGATAATGGTGATCGAATTTACGATTTTAACAATGATAATAGAGTTGGTAATACTACCGGAAGACACGTAATTTTAGAAACACTATTAAATACAGATATTGCACAAACGGATAACATATCAGGTAGAACGTTTGCAGAAATCACCTTCTTAAAAGATTTTACGTTTACTTTTAACGCTACTTTGGATAAACGTTTTTTCTATAGAGAACGTTTTAATACTCCTATTGTGGGTGATGCTAACCCTGTGGGTAGGTCGTTTAAAAATTCTTCTATACAGACTACAATTAATTACAATCAATTATTAAATTATAACAGAGATTTTGGTAAACATTCCGTTGGTATGTTATTAGGTCATGAAAATTATGATTTTAAAGTTGAATCACTGTTTGGAACACGACAAGATATTATTGTGGATGGTAATACAGAACTTATAAATTTTGCAACGACAACCGATTTATCATCCTTTAGAAGAAACCTAACTAGAGAAGGCTATTTTTCACGTTTAAATTATGATTTTGATGATAAATATTATATTTCTGGGTCGTATAGAAGAGATGCTTCCTCTAGATTTGATGAAGCAGTTCGTTGGGGAGACTTTTATTCTTTAGGGGCATCTTGGAGAATTGATTCCGAAAATTTTATGAAAAATGTTTCTTGGATCAACGCTTTAAAGCTTAGAGCTTCTTATGGTGAAGTTGGTAATGACGAATTACCTGGTTTCTTTCCGAGTCAAGCGCTTTTTGCTTTAGGAAATAATAACGCCGGAGAAGGTGGTATCTTGGCTGATGCAGCAGGTAACCCTGATATCAAATGGGAAACGAACATACAAACAGATGTAGCTTTAGAGTTTGCGTTTTTAAATAATCGTATTTCTGGAACAGTTGAATATTATACAAGAGAATCATCTGATTTATTGTTCGATGTACCATTACCCGTTAGTGCTGGTTTAGATGAAGTACCTTCAAATATTGGAGCTTGGATAAATTCTGGTTTTGAATTAGACCTTACTTTAGGTATTATTAGAACAGAAGACTTTTCTTGGAACTTAAATATTAATGCTGCTACTTTAAGAAATGAAATTACTGTTTTACCACAAGAAGAATTAATTAATGGAACAAAAAAGCTTGTTGTAGGTGGTGATATTTTTGATTTTTGGTTAAGAGATTGGTACGGAGTAGATCCTGCGGATGGTGCTGCATTGTATATTTTAGATCCGGAATTAGGAGCTGTGGGTGATGCCGATGTTAGACAAATTGACGGAAACGATGTTACCACCAACCAAAATAAAGCTAATTTTGATTTTGTAGGAAATGCTACTCAAGATTTAGCTGGGGCATTCACTAATACATTTAATTATAAAGGATTTGAATTAGGATTTACATTTACCTACCAAATAGGCGGTCAGACTTATGACACCAACTGGGCTTCGTTATTGGATCCTGGTGTTGCAGGTAATGCTTTAAGTACTGATATTCTAAGAAGGTGGCAACAACCTGGTGATATTACCGATGTACCAAGATTAGACTCTAATCAGGCTGTAGCTTTTGGTGCTGCATCTGACCGATTTTTAGTAGATACAGACTTTTTATCACTAAGACAAGCGAATATTGCTTATAGTTTTGATAGTCAAGTTGCTCAAGCAGTTGGCTTAAGTAGTTTAAGAGTATTTTTAGCTGGTGAGAATTTATTTTTATTAAACAAAAGACAAGGTTTAGATGCTGTTCAGAATTTTCAAGGAACAACTAGCAACAGATTCACGCCTTCAAGAGCCATCACTTTAGGACTTAATGTTACATTTTAAAAAATATACAGATGAAAAAAATTAATTTAATTTTAGTTTTTATTCTTTTTTTGGGAACTTTTATTAGTTCATGCGAAAAAGATTATTTAAATCAAGTGCCTACGGAAGGTGTTTCAACAGTTAGTGCAACTGAAACTACCGGTAACCTAGACCTAATAATTAACGGTATTCATAGGTCTCTTTACATTAGATATGGAGCGCAAGGTAGAACAGGTATTAGCTCTCTTATGCTACAAAATGAAAATTTAGGTGAAGATTATGTAAATACAAATAGAGCAAATAATTGGTTTATCGCTACCAGCGGTTGGCAATCACATACGAATGTAACATCTGCAGATAATTTATTTCCATATAGAGTGTATTACAGAATTAACAGAAATGCTAATGTGATCATTAATGGAGCAGAAAATGCAGTTGGTCCTGTTTCTGAAAAAAATGCAGTGGTTGGTCAAGCATTAACATATAGAGCATGGGCGCATTTTCAAATGGTACAATTGTACGGAAAACGTTATGTTGCGGGTGGTGGTAATTCTCAATTAGGTATACCTATTCGTTTAACACCTGACAATGAACCGCAAGCAAGAAATACTGTTGAAGAAGTATATACCCAAATAAACCAAGATTTAGATGATGCTATTGCAATTTTAAGTGACTATACTAGACCTAATAAATCACATTTAGACGTTAGCGTTGCTCAAGGTTTAAAAGCTCGTGTAGCCCTTGTACAAGGTAATTATGGTATAGCAGCAGACTTTGCGTCACAAGCAAAATCAGGCTACCAACTAATGGATAACAGTACCTATTTTAATAATTTTAGTGACTATACCAATGTAGAATGGATGTGGGGTAGCTTTATACAAGAGGATCAATCTGATGTTTTTGGTAATTTTGGAGCCTATATTTCCCGTAATTTTAGCTCCTCAAATATTAGAGGAAATCCAAAAGCAATAAACAGATTGCTATATGATCAAATTTCAGCTACAGATGTTCGTAAAAGACTTTGGGACCCAACCGGTCGTCATCTTGAGTTACCTCCAGGGGTTGAAATTTTATCAAATTTTACACGTAGACCATATACAAATCAAAAGTTTATAGCTGCTGGTGCTGGTGATAGTAGAATGGATACTCCTTATATGAGAGCTGCAGAAATGTACTTAATTGAAGCAGAAGCATTATCTTTTTCTAATGAAGCCGCAGCAAGGCAAGTATTATTTGAATTGGCTTCTAATAGAGACCCTAGTTATGTTATTTCTACAAATACCGGTCAAGCACTTAGAGAAGAAATCTATATTCAAAGAAGAGTTGAGTTATGGGGAGAAGGTTTTAGATTTTATGATTTAAAGAGATTAAACTTACCTTTAGATCGTAGAGGTGCAAACCATAATGCAGACTTGATCAATGATGTATTTCAAGTTCCAGTTGGTGACAGTAGATGGGAATGGTTAATACCGCAAGATGCGCTTAATGCAAACCCTCTTTTGGTACAAAATCCATTATAAATAAATTGAATTAAGTCAAAAAAAGCTGCCCAACTTGGGCAGTTTTTTATTTTATAACCCTAAACGTTAAATTTATCCGCTCTTGAATAGGTTTTGCTGTTTTTGGTATTTGATGTAACCAGCAATGTTGCGTTTCGCCTTTCATCAGTAAAAGACTTCCGTGTTCTAAGAGAATTTTGTGTTTTAAGTTTTTGTTAGTTCTGTGCTTTAAATGAAAAAACCGTTCCTGACCAAAGGTAACCGAAGCAATAACAGGATTTAAGCCCAACTCT
>JBGSQM010000003.1:0-2699 GCA_041738035.1 Cellulophaga sp. | reverse complement strand
CAGGCAATTTGTATGCAGCGCGGCCAGTTATCCGTATCGGTGTAAGGGGCATCCCAGCGTTTGGGTAATCCAGTGGTTTCGGTATCGAAGATTAAAAACATATATGTATTTTAATTCCCGTGAAGAGGGGAATCTGTTTAGTTTGATTGAATGCAAAAAACAAGTCTATAAAATTAGTAAAAAGGGTTTGGGAGAAAAAGAAATATTGCTAGGAGTTATTAACGAACTAAAAAATTGCTTTTCGCACTAAACAGTTGTAAATTTTCAAATTTTTAAACCTTAGCTCTTTGTTAAAAACGAAATATCCTTTTGACACTTCTATTAGACACCATGTTTACATTGCCATGGGTCTTGCCCTATGGATTTTTATTTTTCTTTATTTTACAGAACCTTTAGACGTTAATGAAATTAGTGACATTGAAAAAATACTATATCTGCCTTTTTATGGTATTGCAGGTGGAGTTGCCTATATAGGAATGCTTCCTTTTCAGCAATGGCTTTTTAAGAGGGGTAATAAGAATTGGACCTTACAAAGTGAGCTTTTTTTTCTACTATTTTTTGTTATTATAGGCCTTGTATTATCCAGGTCGGTATATGTATTTTTAATAGTCCCTAATGAACCAAATTTATATAGCCTAGCTTATTTTACTACAGGTATTTATATTCCGGCCATCACTGCTATGTTTCCTATCATATTAATGAGCCGGTGGGCTATAGGTAAGTACAAAAATAAAAAACTGGAAGATAAAAAAATAGTGATTAAAGGGGAAGGTACTTACGAAGGTTTACGATTACTGCAAGAAAATTTAATCAGTATAAAATCAGATGATAATTATATTGAGGTCTCTTATCTCGTGAACAATACATTAAAAAATCAATTAATTCGTAATAAACTTTCAGTGATCGAGAACGACTTGCCTTTTTTATTGCGTACGCACAGATCGTATTTGATAAACCCTATACACTTTCAACAATGGGAAATGGTCCATGGAAAATTGAATATGATGTTGAGCAATCATGTAAAAATTCCAATATCAAAAACGCATACATCAAAAGTAAAGTTGGCTGTAGAAAGTTTAGTGATGACGATATAGGGATGTTTAACCACAAACGGATATCATTCTACCCCAAACGCAACTATATATTGGTTTACTTGGTTTTTATAAAATAGTTTTGTGGAAACAATAACCATGTTTTCACGAGTTGGAAACTTAAAAACAAACTATTATGAAAACTTTAATTACACTATTTTTCTCAATGATTTTTTTATGTAATGCTTATAGCCAAGCAGAAACCTGTGATTGTAAGAAGGATTTAGAATTTTTGGTGGTGAAGATGAAAGAAATGCCATCTTACAAACATCAAATTAAAAAGCAGAATAAAGAGGCCTCTTTTCAAGAACAATATAGCGCTATGGCGGAACAAATGAGTGGACCTATAACAATTCATAATTGCTATTTACTACTCAATCAAATGATGGCAACCGTAACCGATATTCATGCTACTGTTTTATCTAATATTATTCCGTTGTCCACTGAGAAAGCAAAAGATAGTTTAGAGCTTGCTAAATTTATGGTAAGTGCAGCATTTAAAAAACATCCTAGTTCATTAAAAAACTTGGAGGAAATAAGCATAAGCCTTGCCAGTAAACCAAAAGATGGTATTGAAGGAATTTACTATCACGCGGATAATCTCACCGTTGGCATCTATTCTTTAGGGAATGAAAAATACGAGGGTGTAGTACTTGAATCAAATTTACCGCTGTGGACGCCAGGGCAATTGTATATGCATTTAAGAAAAGGAACTAATGACCAGTTCGAAATTGCTAGCTATAATTTATCCACTAAAAAAATATATCAAATTAAAAGTATTGCTTTTGAAAACGGTAGGTTGTTTAACCTAGTTAAAAACAATGAAACTAAAGATTATTCTATTGCCCCAGAAGAAAATAGTGACTGGGAGTACAAAGCGATAAACGAAAATACGGCCTATGTGTATTTTGGCAGTTTTAGTAGAGCTTCAAAAAATAAAGATGCTTTTAATGCCTTTTATGAAGAAAATAGGAATAATTTCAAAGTGGCTAACATTATTGTAGATCTAAGAAATAATAGAGGCGGTAGTAAAAAATTATCTGATCCTTTTTATAAATTATTGAAAAAGAGTGGTGCTAAAATATATATCCTTACCAATCAATTTACAGGAAGTAATGGCGAACAATTTACCGTTCAATTAAAAAGTATTGATGGTGCAGTGCAGTTAGGCCATGCTACTTGGGGTATGATAACCTATGGTTTTAACTATGGACGCAGCTATACAACTCCTTCAAAATTATTCGATGTGATGCCGACAGATATGGATTTTCATAATAAATTTTTTAAATATGAAGATATCGGAGTAGTTCCTGATCGTGCCTTAGAAATTAATAGGAGCTGGATAGACCAAACATTAGCCCTAATTGAAGCCAAATAATTAAGAATCCACTGTTTTTAACTAAGCCACTTTTTTTAATTAATTTTTAAATATCAATTGATAGCTATTGCAGATTTTCAAAAAAAACGTATATTTGCACCCGCTTAAAGTTAAGCGAAAAATTAGAATTAATAACCAAGGGTCGGGCACCCTACAAATTAATGTGATATGCCAGTAAAAATTAGATTACAAAGACACGGTAAAAAAGGAAAACCATTCTATTGGGTAGT
>JBGSQM010000223.1:0-10980 GCA_041738035.1 Cellulophaga sp. | reverse complement strand
TCTAATAATTCGCGTATCAACGCCGTGATAGCGATGGTACGCCATGGTTAACGACTCCATGAAGCGTTTGGCTTCATCATACACGCCACGCGGCCCAATAGCACTTACATTCCCGTAATAATCTTCATTTTGAGGATGCACCAACGGATCGCCATAAATCTCCGAAGTGGAAGCGACCAAAATTCGGGCGTTTTTTGCTTTTGCAAGGCCTAATAAATTCAAGGTGCCCACAGAACTCACTTTTAAAGTCTGAATAGGAATTTTTAAATAATCGATAGGGCTTGCAGGAGAAGCAAAATGTAAAATATAATCTAATGTTCCACTTACATGAACAAAATTGCAAACATCATGGTGGTGAAACTCGAACTGCTCTAAAGGAAAAAGATGGGCTATGTTTTTTAGATCGCCCGTAATTAAGTTGTCCATACCAATAACATGGAAACCTTCTTTGATAAAGCGATCACATAAATGCGAACCTAAAAAACCTGCTGCGCCTGTGATGAGTATTTTTTTCATGAGATTAGATTGTTAGTTGGCAACCAATATGACTTAAAATAAAACGAGCAATCATCATTTTTGATTATCTAATCTATTCTTTTTCTTTTTTGGATTTTTTATTTTGGTTTTAAGGTGGTCCACTTTTCTTTTAATTTTAATTTTTTGTTTGAGGGTTGAAAAATTATAGTTATATCTAAAAAAAACATAGCCAAGAATAATTACTACAGTAACTAACATAATGACCATTCCAATGTTTTTTGCAGTGCTTCCTAAAACAATAAAAAGCATTACAAACAAAAGATTAAAACAGCCAATAATAAAACTTGCTTGTTTGTGGCTTAGGCCCCAATAATCAATTAATACGTGATGTGTATGGTTTCTATCAGGAGAAAAGGGACCTCTTTTTTGTGATAAACGTATGGCAAAAACTCTTGCTGTATCAAATAAAGGCACAATAAGTATGCTTATAGCAATAAGAGGGGCATTTTCTAATAAAAATGGTAGTTCCGTGTAGTCTTGGGGTTTAAGCGCCAAAAATTTCAGGGTTAGGATGCTAATGATAAACCCAACAATTAATGAACCCGTATCTCCCATAAAAATTTTTTTATCAGTAGATACATTATATCCCAAAAACGCCATAAGACTAGCATTTAGAGTTAAACCAATTAATGCATAATAATGCTCTCCTGATAAGTAAAAAATTGTAGTGTAAATAATGAGTATCACAATTCCAACGATAGAGGCCAAACCGTCAATACCATCAATTAGGTTATAGGAATTTATAATGGTAATCATCATAAAACCTGCGATACCCAAATACAAAAAATAAGGAATTTCATATATATTTAAAAATCCATTTAAGGAATGAATGATAAAACCTTCATTTGCTAGTATAAATGAAACAGCTAAAGCCTGAGCGATTAATTTTGATAAGGGCGAAAGAACAACCAAATCGTCTTTTAAACCCACTATAAACAATATGGTGAGTCCAGGAATAATATGCATACCTTCTTGAAAATCACTCCAGTTTTTTATAAAAAATAGTGCGAAAATAAGCGTATAAAAAAAAGAAACTCCCCCTAAAGTTGGGGTTTTCCCCTTATGAGAGCTTCGATGGTTAGGATCATCCATTAATCTTTTATACTCAACTACACCTATTATTTTAGGAATTGTTAAGTAGGTTAGGAGAAATGCCCCAATGAATAGTAGTATGGCGGTTTCTAGGAAGTACATTTTAAATTTTTAAGACATTTTCTATTCATTTCTATTTTTTCAAAATCAAAAAACCAACCCCACTTATTAAAGTATCTGATAGCGGATACTATATGATATTTTAACAATTTAAAATTTTTAAAGGAACCTTTTTCAAAATTATGATAAATTTCAACTTTTGGATAAAAAATACTTAAGTAGTTTTTATGAATCCTTCTACTAAAATCTACATCTTCCATATACATAAAGAAGCGTTCATCAAAACCACCAATTTTCTCCAAAACTTCAGTACGACAAAACATAAAACATCCTGAGAGATAGGGTACATTCATAATTTTATTATACCCTGTAAATTCTAATACGGATTTACGATTGATTTTTTTAATAAAATTAAATCCAGAAAAAAATCTTCTTAAGAATAACTCGTATGGAGAAGGTAATAGTCGACAAAGATACTGAATTTTACCATTTGGATATAATACCTTAGGCATCATTAAACCTACATTTTTATTTTCCCTAGCATAACGTACTAATTCACTTATAACTTGATCATCAAAATATATATCTGGATTTAAAATAAGATGAAACTCCGATTTTAATTGAATCGCCTTTTTTATAGCAATATTATGTGATGTACCAAATCCTGGGTTTGATGGATTATGGTAATAATCTATTCTGTTATCAATAAAATTTGATTTTAAATTAGAGGTAGGAGAGTTATCAATAAGGTAAATTCTAAGATTTAAACCTGAATTTAAAAAACTATTAACAGCATTTTTTAATATCGTTGGATCATTTTTGTATAATACAATACAGGCTGTTATGGTAACACTCATAAGAAATTAATTAAAAGATAAAATTACGTATTAATGATTTAATAATTTACTGTACTTTAATTTTGATAACCGTAGAATAATTTGGCTCATGGTGTGCCATCTAAACATTATTTTTTTATGTAATGAGTAGTTGCTTTTTTCGCCTGTCATTGACATATTATATTCATGTCTTCTATAAAATATTAATGGCTCATTAATAAAAAATGTTTTTCCTAAACAGCTTGCCATTAAACCTAGCCAGCTATCATGCATAGGTATTTTTTTTGGAAAAGGTAATGTACTTTTTAAAAGTTCGGCTTTAAACGCCATTGTAGCTCCAATAAAGCTATTTTTATAGATGTTTTTAAATCCACCTAAATTTTTTGATGTGCTTTTAAACAATAATTTACCAGAACTATTAGGTTCATCTTTAAAAATTATTGCGTTTGAAAAAACAAGGAGATGATTTATTAAACAAGGAAGTGTTTTTGACACTTTATCTTCTGCCCAAATATCATCTTGATCAGCTAAAAATATTATATCACCGTTAGCTTGTTGTAAGGCATTTTGAAAATTTAAAATTAAATTTTTTTTACTTGAATGATATATTTTAATTCTTGAATCCTTATAAGTATTTATGATTTGAATAGTATTATCAGTTGACCCATCATCGGAAATTATAAGTTCATCATTAGGTTGTAATTGTTTTAAAATAGAATCTAATTGTTCTCTTATAAACCTTTCTCCATTATATGTCGCCATACATACTGATATTTTCATAAAATTTAGGTTTCAATAAATTACTTATCTTTTATTTAAAATTTAGAAAACACCTCAGATATAGATTAAAAAAGGATATATTCTTATATTTTAATGAAAGATTAATTGATCTGAATAATGTAAAAAAATTATAATTAATCCAATCTAAAATTGAATCTTTTTCTATATCTCTAGCTCCTTCACAATAAAATTTAAAACGGGTTAATTGACTATTATAAGAAATTTCATTATTAGAAAAATCTTGAATGCCAATAACGTCAACAACAAAAAACATAATATGTTTTTTTCTAAATCTTTCTATAAACTGAAAATCTCCAAAATCTAATTTAACCTTATTATTGTAGCCACCAACTTCAAAAAACGTTTTTACATCAATTAACATCCCGCTGTTTACTGGCGATATTTTTTTTAGAGAATGCAGTCCTGGATTAATCGTAGTAAGATGAAACCCCCTTTTGAATAGATACCTACAAGGAGAAAATATTTTACCGTTTTCTAGTTTTAAAATAGGAGAAAATAGTTTTATTTCAGGGTTTTGAAAAATAGCTTCCTGATATTTTTTGAGTAAATTATTTGGTAAAATGGTATCCTGATCCAATAACAACACCCATTTTTTGTTTCTTTTGGCTGATCTGAGTACACCTTCATTGTAGGCTTTACTTACACCAGGATTTTTAGGGTCATGAAGGTATTCTATTTGGAAGCCATCGTAGGCATTTACAACTTGTGAATTAAATGAATTGTCATATATAAAAAGATTCAAATCACAATTATCTATTTTCATTTTAAGTATTGACTGAAAAGAGTCGCAATTGTTAATTTTTTTGTTGTAGACAACCATTATAATGGTTAGGGATGTTACAAAATCTATCATTAAATATTATTTTGGAATACTAGTCAATTTAGGTAATTTAATGGTTATTTTATTGGCCTATTATATGGGTTATTTTTAATTAATTATTTTCTTTGTTTATACTAGCTTTTTTATCTGAAAAAATAACCAGTAAGAAGCTTATAAAATAAAGTGGAATCGAAGTTTTAAAAGGTGACTCAAACAACATTAATAACAAAATTAGTATGCCTATTATCAACATATATTTTTTATTTAATCTATAATACTGAAATATTAAATATCCAAAAACCAAAAGAAATAAAAATAATCCTATTAACCCATTTTCTAAGATATAAGTTAAATATTGGTTATGTGAATGATTCAGGTTTAATACATGATTATAACCCGCTCTTAACGTGAATTCTTTATTTAACAATAGTCTTTCGGAACTACCAGTTCCTGCACCTGTCCAAAGATTATTTTTTATTGCAAGCCATGAAGTTTTCCATAACTGGGTTCTAACAGCATCTAAACTAGAAATAAAATAGGTAGCTAGGAAATAAGCTAAAAATAGAAGTGGAAATGACAATTTAGCAATATTTTTTACTGAAAATAAAAACAGAAAAGGGGTTATTAAGTATAAAAAAATTGAAAATCTAGAGCCTAATATTAAAACAACACAAAAACTCAAAATAAAATATAAAACGGTGTAGTGGATTGAAATTTGTTTTTTTAAATACAAATCGATATTAAATACCGCACCAATTACTATAAAAAAAGAAAAATAGGTTGTATGACTATTCAACAACCAAAAATTAATAGCATATACATTTTTTTTGATGTCGCTAAAATAATTAGTTAAACTAATATTATAGTAATAGCCATTATACAAAATTAGCAGTGACCAACTCACTATTAAAATAGAACATAACAAAAAATAAATATTTATATAATTTTTTTTAATAGCATCTAAGTACGTTGAAAAATCGATTGTCATTCCAATTAAGCCAAAAAATAAAAAACCTATAGGGATTGCTAATTTTGAAAAATCTCCTTTTCCAATTAATACTAATGGAATTAAAAAGAAAAACAATACTAATATTGAAATTAGATTTATTTTAAATAATCTTTTTTTATAAAAATTATAAATCCCAAAACCTAGTAACAATAGTGTTGAAAAAGTTACCCAGGCATCTTTTAGAGTAATGGAAACTAAAAAAACACTCACAAATAGTAAAACTAGTTTATCCGCATAAACAACTTGTTTTATCCAATTTATTAAAGGAAATATAAATAGAACTATCCATGGCAAGACTAAAAGTAGGGTTCGAAGCCATAAGGGATAAATTAATTCATTTAGATGTTGAAAAACTAAGTAAGGATCAAATGGCTCTTTCATAACATCGAAACTAAAATATAGTTTTGAATCATCTAAATCCAAAATATGATTTGAAAAAACTATTTTTTCTCGAATCTCAGTTTTTTTTATATCAAATAGTATTTTATCATTAATGCTGAGTTGCGCACTATTTATCTCAACATTTTTAATACTGTTATTAGAACCGAAATCTAAGCGCAAGAATTTCAGTTGTTCGTCTGTTGCTAAATTAAAATCAAAGCTAACTAAGTTTACACCTTTATTTATTCTTTTTATAATTTTCTGTGTTTGATTGAAATCATTTCCAGTATCTAAATACAATTCTGCACTTCCTTTAGAAGGATAATTCATTTCAACTACAAAAGTGTAATCGTTTCCTGATAAGTCTTTAGATAATTGATAGCCTAATAAAACATTAATTAGTAAGGAAACCAGCATACTAATTCCTATTCTAGAAACAAAAGAGAGTTTTCTTATGCTTTTCATTGGCTATTTATTTGATGTAGAATAGTTTTTTTCTCCCATCTTATTTAAAGTCAAAAATACTGAAAGTGAAATTATAAATAATGAAATGCCAATAGGGTTATTAAAAAATGGATTTGTAAGTGAAATTAGCAAAACAAATATGGCGCTTAAAAAAAAGACTTTTCTGATTGTTAAATAATTTCTTTTTTTAATATAAGCGTTATAAAGAAAAACAAAAAAAATAACCCATAGCCCCAAACCTACTAAACCTTGTTTATGAAACACCTCTAAATATCCTATCTCCATATGTACCATTCTTACAGGTACTCCATTACCAAAACCATGACCTATAAAGAGCGAAAAAGGATCAATACGCTCTGCAACTTGTTTTGTTTGTTCTATCCGTACTGAATCACTTAAATTTTTATTACCAATTTCAACATTTTTAAAGAAATATAGGCTTCCTAGCATAAGTACAGCTGCAAGAATTAATATTTTAAAGTTCAGTTTTAATAGTAGCGGTACACCATAAAATAAGGCGTATAGTATCCCAAACATCAAGATGAAACCACGAGTTCCTGAAAGTATCATTGCGGCGATAATTATTAAAATTGCTATAGTTTTAAATTTTGAAGTGTCGGCATGAATCCAAGCAATGAGCCCTATTACCATATATAAAAAGCCTTTATAAAAAAAAAGACCTTCAGTACCTCTAAAAAAAAACTCCGAGGATGCTATTTCGTTATTTGCATAGTTATAAAAGGATAAAAAATTTATTTTACCAAAATAAAAAAGAACCTGTATTGTTAAATATAGTAAAGCAATAAATAAACTAGTTTTTTTTAAAAGCGATATTATTGATAATATGCGTTTTTCGGAATTAATATAAAAGCTAAAAAAAATAACACTTAAAAAGTATGATAATGGTTTTATATCCTCAAAGATTAGCGCAGGTTGTGCGCCATTCCACCATCCAAGTGCTCCATAAAAAAATAAAATTAGTAATGTATAAATAGAAAGAAAAAGTATATGTTTTGGTATTTTCCCACTGTAAAGATATACAATTGAAACAACCATAATATTAATAAAAAACAATACTATTCTTGCCGTTGCACCACCAATATCAAATATACGACCGCCTCCACCTAAGAATAATTCTAAGAGCGTTAACGTAAATAATATTTTCAAAACAATTTTCACAAATAGTATTACTTAAAAATTTTAATCATATTTTTTTAGCAAAAAAATACATACCACAAAAAAGATAAGCCTCTGCAATTACCATTGCGATTGATGTTCCAATGTAGCTATACCAATAAGTTAATGGAAATACTAGAATTACATTAATAATTGCGGTTATTAATAGTACCCTAAAAAATAATTTATCCTTACCAATATTCAGTAAAATTTGGGTGCCAAATAAATTGTTCAAAAAGACAAATAAAGGGACTACCACTATAATTCTTAGTATTAAAACTACTTCTGGAAATATTGAATCAAACATGATTAAAACAATAGTTTCAGCAAAAATAAATATCAGTATAATAATTGTTAGATAGCAGATAGTGCCAATTTTAGCTATTTTATTTATCTGATTTATAATTTTACGAGGTTTATTTTTTATATTTTTTGATATGTAGGGAAACATGGCATTTACAACAGGTGTTTGAAGTGCCGATAAAGTTCTGATAATTTTTTCTGCACTCGAAAAATAACCCACTTCAACGTTTCCTGTAAAGAATCCTAAAATCAAAATATTACTGTTTGAAAAAAATGTAATTTTTAATTGAGAAAGAAAAATATACCAACCATCATGAAGGTATATTTTTAAGGTTTTAATAGGTTGTTTTGCAATTGTAATTTTAAATGACTTTTTAATTATCAGTATCGAAACTAATCCAGAAATAATATAGCCTGTTGATGTAAAAATAGGCACTAATAAATAATCTTGTTTTTTATTTACAAAAATAAAAATGAGTATTGTAAAAGAAACTTTAGTAATGAGGTTCAGTATGGTCATGTATTTCATCTTTTCCATGCCTTGAAAAAGCCACATTGGCAGTAAGGCATTCCCAATTACTACTCCAAATGATAAATAATAAATTTCATAATTATCTCTAAGTATTTTAAAACTTAAAACAATTATACTCATTAATATAAAACATAGTGTAGCGAGTATTAGCTTTATAATCATTACCGAGTTGTATATCTCGACAATTTTTGTTTTATTGTCTCTATAAATTGAGGTTTCCCTTGTAGCGGTTAAGTTAAAACCGTAATCTGTAACAACCTGAAAGTAGTACACAAAAGCAGTAGAAAAAGCAATAAGACCGTAGAGTTCCACACCTAGGGTTCTTACCAAATAGGGTAGCAAAATTAAAGGTAAAATAAGGTTAACTCCTTGTAAGGTACTTAAAGAAATAAAACTAGAAAGAAGCTTTTTATTGTCCTCGTTTTTTAAAAGTAATTTAATTCTTTCTATAATATTCATAAAAAGTTCTAAAGACGAATTAGTATAAATTGTATTTATAAATTTTTAAACCATTTCCAAGAGCTATAAAGAATATTATTTTAAACGAAATAAACATTTTTTTAAACTATCTCTCCAATACGGAATCTCAATATTTAGATTTATTTTAATTTTAGATTTATCCATTACACTAAATTCTGGTCTTTTTGCAGGAGTTGGATACTCGGTTGTTTTAATAGGAATTATCTTAATTTTATTTTGAGTTTCGTTAAAAATTGCTTGTGCAAAATCGTACCAACTTGCAACTCCTTCATTACTAAAATGATATAGCCCAAAGGTAGTATTTCCTTGAAAAATTATTTTTAATATAACCTCAGCCAAATCACCGGCGTATGTTGGTGTGCCTATTTGATCGGCTACAATACTTATCTGTTCTTTTTCATTTCCTAATCTAAGCATAGTTTTCAAAAAATTATTTCCATGCTCAGAATATAACCAAGAAGTTCTTATTATAAAATATTGGCTCAGGGTTTTCTGAATCTGTAATTCCCCATTTAATTTTGTTTCCCCATAAATGCTTAAAGGGTTAGCAATATCCTCTTCTTTGTAAGCTATTGAATGGTGACCATCAAAGACGAAATCAGTGGATATTTGGATAAAAATAGTATTATTTATTTTACAAGATTCTGCTAGATATTGCGCCCCTTTTTCATTTACTTTTTTGGCAATCGCACTTTCCATTTCAGCCTTATCTACGGCAGTATAGGCTGCGCAGTTAATGCAATAATTAAATTTATTTTTTTTGAAAAAAGAAACAACGTCCTCTTTTCTGGTAATATCTAGAACGTCCGAATCTACAAAAATAAAGGTGAACTCACTTTTTTTTTTACTTAAGTCATTTATACATGATGCCAACTGACCTTTCCCTCCAGTGACTAAAATATTGTTCATAATTGTGCATTTTTAAATGAAGGTAACACAATATCTTTTTGGGAAATATCAATTAAATTCTTTTGTATTTTCCAATCAATATTTAATTTAGCATCGTTATATATTATTCCACCTTCTGATGCTTTATTATAAAAATTATCACATTTATAAAAAAATTCCGCAGTTTCACTCAACACAGCAAAACCATGTCCAAAACCTCTAGGGATAAATAACTGTTTTTTATTTTCTGAGCTTAATTCTATAGAAAAATGTTTTCCAAAGGTAGGGGAATCTTTTCTTAAATCAACCGCTACATCTAGAACTTTTCCGCTTAAAACGCTTACTAATTTTGCCTGAGCATATTCTCCAGTTTGATAATGAATAGCCCTTATGACTCCTCTTTTCGAAAAGGATTGATTATCCTGAACAAAGTTAACCTCTGTTCCAATGGCATTATTAAACTTCTCAGCATTATAACTTTCAAAAAAATAGCCTCTTTGGTCACTAAATAGTTGAGGTTCTACTATGAAACATCCTTTTAAAAAGGTTTCTGTTACTTTCATTATTTTTTATTCAATATTCCTAATAAATTTTTTCCATAACCGCTTTTCATTAGGGGTTCTGCAAGGGCTATAAACTGTTCTTTATTTATAAATCCCATTTCATAAGCTGCTCCTTCAATGGCTCCAATTTTTAAACCTTGACGTTCTTCAATTACTTCAACAAATTGGGAGGCTTGCATAAGTGATTGAAACGTGCCTGTATCTAACCATGCGGTTCCTCTATCGAGGATACTTACGCTTAACTTATTTTGTTTTAGATACTCTTTATTAACATCGGTAATTTCAATTTCTCCTCTGTGGCTTGGTTTGATGTTTTTAGCAATTTCTACAACAGAATTGTCATAAAAGTAGATTCCTGGCACGGCAAAGTTAGATTTTGGTTCTAAAGGTTTTTCTTCAATACTTATGGCCTTGCCTTCTTCATTAAACTCTACCACACCGTAACGCTCTGGATCATGAACCCTGTAGGCATAAATAATGCCACCATCTGGATCATTGTTCGACTGTAACAATTTTGCTAAACCAGTACCATAAAATATATTATCACCTAAAATAAGTGCCACTTTATCTGTACCAATAAACTTTTCTCCAATAATAAAGGCTTCTGCTAATCCATTTGGAGCTTCTTGAACCGCATATTCAAAAGTACATCCGTATTTTTTACCATCCCCTAATAATTCTTTAAATAAGGGCAAATCTTTAGGTGTAGAAATGATTAGTATGTCACGAATGCCTGAGTATATTAAGGTAGAAAGTGGATAATAAATCATGGGTTTATCATAAATAGGCATTAATTGCTTACTTACGGATAAGGTTAATGGATGTAATCTTGTCCCTGAGCCTCCGGCTAAAATTATTCCTTTCATTTTTTGTTGTTATGTGGTTCTATGGTTATGTGGTTATAAAGTTATAAGTTATATGGTTATACGGTTATAAAGTTAAAAGGATTTATACTAATCTTTTAATCAGTCCCGAAATCATATTTCTAATAAAATAAATTTTCTTGTTAATTATTTCATTATCATTGATATAACCTA
>JBGSQM010000219.1:0-3968 GCA_041738035.1 Cellulophaga sp. | reverse complement strand
TGAATATCAGCAAAAATGCCATCTCCTAAATCTGCTGTTTTACTAGATTTACAGCTTGAAAGTAATACGATAGCGAAAAGTAAGGCACTAAATGTTTTTTTCATTTTTAATACTAATTAATTGGATTGTTTTTTTTCGATTTTTAAAATTTCTATTGAGGATTTAATAGGGGTATTGGGGGCAATTTCATTATTGTCGCCATGGTAGCCAAAAGCTAGGGACGATGGGAATAAAAAGGTAGCTTTTTCTCCTTCTTTTAACAAGGTGAAAGTTGTTCTAAAGCCTTTGAATAAACTAGGTTTTTCAACATCGATCTTTTGTACCCCAATTTCTTTTGCGGAGTAAATAGTATCGTTGGTTAAGGTCATAATATTATAGCGCAGCGTAACCAAATCATCTGGTTTAGGCGTATCACTTAGGGTGTCATTTTTAATTTCATAATAAAACCAAGAACCATTGGCAGTTGATTGATAGCTATGAAGCGTGTCTTTTTTCACCAATGAATTGATGATATTAACTTCTAATGCCAAGAGATCTTTATTGCGCTCCACGGTAGATTTTACAATTTTCGGTGTAGAAGATCTTACTGGTTTTCTGGCAATTGGCCCTTCACAACCAAAAAGCAAAATAGCAAGGCTCAAAAACAATAGATATTTCATTATTGGCTCAATTCTTTTTTATATTTCGGCAACAAGTTTACAAAATACTTAGCAGTTTCTGCTAATGATAGGTCACTTTTTCCTCCTGCGGCATTATTGTGGCCTCCGCCTTGAAAATTTGCTCTAGCAAATTCGTTTACAGAAAAAGCACCTTCCGATCTCAATGATATTTTTATGATGCCCTCTTCTTTATTTTCTATAAAAATTACCGCAAATTTAATTCCCTCTAAAGTTAGGCCGTAATTTACAAAACCCTCAGTATCTCCTTTTTGGTATTTAAATTGGTCTAATTCTTCTTGACTTAAGGTAATGTATGCGGTATGATAATCCTCAAGAATCACCATATTTTTTAGCGCACACCCCAGCAAATGTAATCTGCTTGGTGTGTTGGTATCGTAAACTACGTTATGGATATGGGTATTTTTTGCTCCTTTGTCTATAAGTTCAGCAATAATACTATGCGTTTTACTGGTGGTTGAGGAGTACTTAAAAGAACCTGTATCCGTCATAATCCCTGCGTAAAGGCAATCGGCAATTTCTGAGGTTATTTTTGAAGTATCACCTAGAAAATCGATAAAATTATAAACCATTTCGCAAGTAGAACTCATACGAACATCAGAATAAGTAATTAAAGCGTAATCTGAGGGTTCTTGATGATGATCTATCATGATAAAAGGAACTTTTGCCGCTTCTAAAAAAGCTTGCATTTGTCCTGTTCTGCCTAAATGATTAAAATCTAAAGTAAAAATTAAGGTAGCCTCTTCAATGGCTTTTTTTGACTGCGTGTTTTCATGTTCAAAATTAAGAATTTCAGCACTGCCGGGCATCCATTTTAAAAATTTTGGAAAGTCATTTGGGCTAACAATCGTAACATTTTGTTTCCTATTTTTTAAATAATGCCATAAACCTAAAGTAGAACCAATAGCGTCCCCATCTGGGTTTTTGTGCGGTACAATAACGATTTTTTGTGCTACACTTAAAAGGGCTGTAACGCGTTTAATATCCTCTAAATTCATACCAGCAAAGATACTATTTTTATAACATAGTGTTAATGTACAAAATACTATTTTTGTAATAACCTTATAGGAATATAAATATGAAATTAGTTAATTATTTTTTTGTAGTACTATTATTTTTTAGCAATGCTATGGTATTTTCTCAAAATGTTTTAAATGAAATAGATACGCTTTTTGTTTCTGATTTTACCATAGCTTTTGGGTCTTGTAACAAACAAAATGTTCCTAATCTTTTATGGGATGATGTTTTAAATTCAAAACCTAATGTTTGGATCTGGGGAGGCGATAATGTATATGCAGATACAGACGATATGAAAAAGTTAGCCAATTTTTATGCAATTCAGAATAGTGTTTCTGGTTATGCTGTATTAAAGAAAAGTGTACCCGTTATTGGTACTTGGGATGATCACGATTACGGTTTAAACGATGGTGGCGTAGAGTTCAAATCTAAAAAAGAAAGTCAACAAGAGTTTTTAGACTTTTTTGACGTACCTAAAAATAGCCCAAGAAGACAGCAAGAAGGTGTTTATACCGCCCATAATTATGAAATTCCAGAAGGCAGCATTAAAATTTTGGTTTTAGATACACGTTATTTTAGAACCGCCCTAACCAAAGATACCGAGTCTAAAAACAGAAATAAACCTAATGCCTATGGTGATGGCACTATTTTAGGAGAAGCCCAATGGCGCTGGCTCGAAAATGAATTGAACAACAGTAAAGCCGATTTCAATATTTTGGTAAGTAGTGTTCAAGTACTATCAAATGAGCATGGCTTTGAAACCTGGGGAAATTTCCCCCACGAGGTTGATAAGTTGAAAAATATCATTGCGGATTCGAAAGCAAAAGGAGTGGCTATATTATCAGGCGATCGACATATTTCTGAATTTTCACAGACAGAAGTGGAAGAATTAGCTTATCCATTAATAGATTTTACGAGTAGCGGACTTACCCATACTTACACCTCATATTCCGGCGAGCCCAATCCGTATCGCGTGGGTGAAGTGGTATTTATAGTCAATTTTGGAACTTTAGATTTTGATTTTGAAAAGAAAGAAATTATTTTTAAACTAGTTGGTGATAATGGTACTGTCTTAGGAACTTTAGAGCAAAAATATTGAGCTTTCCCCAGCCCCATCAAAGGAGGGAAGTTAAGAACATTCTTCCCTTGAGCGTAAGTGCTATAATAGTTTACAAATTAATAGTATCTAAGCAGATGGCAAATGGCGGTAAGCGCTTAGAGCACAGCGCGAAAGATAAAATATTCTTCTCACAAACTTAAAAGCGCTCAGCTTATGGAGCCAAGCTTCAAGCCTTTTTAAGTAAAAAGTTGTAATTTATTTGAAAAATAGTACTTTTGCACAAAATTTAAAAAAATGACAACGAATAGAACATTTACAATGCTTAAGCCTGATGCTGTTGAAAACGGACATATAGGTGCTATTTTAGCCAAAATAAACGCTGCTGGTTTTAAGATTGTAGCTTTAAAATATACACAATTAAGCACAAGAGATGCGCAGGCTTTTTATGCAGTACATAGCGAGCGTCCTTTTTATGGCGAATTGGTAGAATTTATGACCAGAGGGCCAATCGTTGCAGCCATATTAGAAAAAGATAATGCTGTAGAAGATTTTAGAGCTTTAATTGGTGCAACCAACCCAGCAGAAGCTGCGGACGGAACTATTAGAAAAATGTTTGCTAAAAACGTTGCAGAAAATGCCGTACACGGTTCTGATAGTGACGAAAATGCAGCTATCGAAGGTGCTTTTCACTTTTCTGGAAGAGAGATTTTTTAGGGAAATTTAAAACCTATAAGATTAAAAAACCACCTAATTTTAGGTGGTTTTTTGGTTATAGGAGGTTAACATTAATTTTGTTAATAAATATTTTTTCTTTATTTATTTTTGATTTGTTCCTTAATTTATTAAGTTTATTTTTGTAACCATTGTATAAGGTTTAGTAACTTGGTTATTAAATGGGTTCTGGTAAAATTTGATAGACATTTATCTGTTTATTGTCAAATTTTATATGATTTGAAAAAATAAGAAAAGTAAATGAAAGAATATTTGTCACTTGCAGAAACTGCGGAACTCATAGGAAAAAGTAAAGAAACCTTAAGAAGATGGGATCGAGAGGGGATTTTAAATGCAGTTAGAGAGCCTGTATCAAATTATCGAGTTTATAATCGGTATGATGTGGAGAAACTTTTAGGTAATTTATTTGATGAAAAAAGAAGTGATACCGATTTAAACTTTGAAGTTCCATTACAAAATTATTCTGTTTTAGAATTGTTTGC
>JBGSQM010000235.1:0-6612 GCA_041738035.1 Cellulophaga sp. | reverse complement strand
TAATTTTAAAATACAATTCAATAAAGGCAACAGAAATACGCCGAACAGCAGTATTAATTCTGGAGATATTTGGAATTTTAGATATAGAGGTATTACCTACAGTGGCACGATACCTGAATTAAACGAACAACTAACCAACGTATTTACCAGCGAACAGTTTAGTACTATCCCCAGATTTAAAAAAGATGATTTAGGGCTCTTATTGCAAATTACCAAAGAACAAACCAAAGAAGCACCTTACAAAGAAAATGGCCTATTTTTCTTGAAAGAATTATACAGCTTTGAAGATTTTCAAGAAGTATATGACAAAACACTTTTTACCGTGATTAGAAAAATACAGCTCGATATGCGTAAAATAGATATGGCGCTAGAGAACTTATTTGTAGCTAAAAAATTAGAAGTCGACAGCCACCCTTTGTTCACTAAAAAGGAAACAGCGTACAGCATCGATGATTTAGCCTTAGCAACCGAATACAAGACACTTTTAAGTGAACAAGAAGACCGCTTAAGAAAGTTAGTGGGTCACCGATGGATGGAAGAAAAATTTAATGACTTTACGGACATTCGGGTCGTAAAAGAACCCAGCGGATATTTAAAAGAGTTTAAAACAAATACTGCTTTAGCAGCCTATAAAATTTATGACGAAACAGATGACTCCGAAAACCTGGAAAACTATTTAGAAAATGAAATCATAGATTTCTATTACAAAAAGTCACTAGACATAGTAAACCCGGAAAGTTTTGAGTTGCGGTATATTAATAAGAACTAGCCCCCTAACCCACTTCGGCTGCGCTCAGTGCAAGGCCTAAAGGGGAAATTTTAAAAGGTTAATGAGTAAAAATGCATATCGATAAGCAAAAAAAGAATATTTTGAAGATAAAACTACTTATTAGAATTCTAAAAAAGATAAGCCTTTTAGGCTTATTAGTTTTAGCACTTCCCCTTTGGGGGCAGGGGGGCATTTTCCCTGTTCAAATAATTCCGCAAGTAACGCCACCACCACCTATATACCTATCGAACTATGCCGATGCAAGTACCATTAACAGTCCGCTTCGGGTACAATTAATACTCAACGACTTTAATATTCAAAGTAGAGCAGTACGACTAAAAACGTATTTTCAGGGGAGTGGACTTAATTTTCAGAGTACCGATTTAGTGACGGGCGCAACCCCATTATTTTTAGAAGCGGGCGTACCCTTAATCCTAACGAATACCGAATTAGCCCCTTATTTTAGGTTTGAAAACATCGCAGGTATTTCGCCAAATGCATATGGCAATGCTATTCCCGAAGGCACCTACCAATTTTGCTTTGAGGTTTTTGATGTCGCTACCGGCAACCGATTATCAAGTAAAACCTGTGTTACTACAGTAATTTTTAAAAACGAACCGCCTTTTTTAGTCACCCCACGTAATAGATCGAACGTTGCAGAAATAAACCCACAGTATATTGTTTTTCAGTGGACCCCACGAAGCATTAATGTTAGCAATGTGGAATATGAGCTCAGTCTTGTTGAAATCTGGGATACTCAAATAGACCCACAGGCTGCTTTTTTAAGTTCACCTCCTATTTACCAAACCACCACCAATGCTACGACCTACGTTTACGGACCTAGTGACCCGCTATTACTATCTGGAAAAAATTATGCCTGGCGTATTCAGGCCAAAGCAAAACAAGGTACCGAAGAAATAGGACTCTTTAAAAATGAAGGTTATAGCGAAATATATTCGTTCAGCTATGCCACGGCTTGCGATTTACCAGAAGGTATCAACCACGAAGTAAAAGGCAGTACCATTGCCAATATCTTTTGGGAAGATTTCTCTAATGACGTTCCTGAATACACCATTAGATACCGGAAGACAACCTCCAACTCTCCCGAAGGTGGAGAGCAAGAGTGGTTTTTTAATAAAACCACTTCAAATACCACCTCACTTTGGGGTTTAGCGGCAGGCACTAGGTATGAATACCAAGTTCAGAAAAAGTGTGCGGTGACCAAAAGCGATTGGAGTACCGCTAAACAGTTTACTACCCATATTGCCGATAATGAGGCTAGTGTGTATGAATGTGGTATTACGCCCGATTTTAGTTTAAGCAATACAGAGAAATTAGCAAGTCTGTCTAAAGGGGATACGTTTACCGCAGGCGATTTTCCAGTAAAAGTACTGAGCACAAGTGGCAGTAACGGCAGGTTTACAGGCACAGGGTACGTAACCATCCCGTACTTAAATAGCATTCGGGTCAGTGTACAATTTACCAATGTACTAATCAATACCGACAAACAACTCGCCGAAGGTACGGTGGTTACCTATTATGATGAAAACTTAAGCAATATTTTAGATCTAGATGATGCTATTGAAACGGTGGGGAATATTGGCGAAGCTGTTGGAGAACTCTTTGAAGGAAATAACGATCTCGATGAAATTCGTATTAATTGGGTGCTCGATCCTGAGAAGGACATTGAAATTAAAGATGGCATATTAGTCATTACCAATCCCGCCAACGGAGCTACAGAAACGAGTCCGCTTGGTGATGACAAAGTTATTGTTGATGCTGCGGGTAATGTGTACCATGTAGACGCAGGTGGAAATGTTACGAAAGGCGGACAAATAGACCCTAGTGGCTCGGTAACTACAGGAAATATTACCGGTGTTTCAAAGCAAGGAGAACTAGAAGCCCTAACCGCAGAAGGCATTCAAGTACGTTTTGAAGATCAAGGTACCTATGGCTTTGATAAAATACCTTCAACTGCTAATGACCAATTAAAAAAAGAATACACCACCATCCCTGATGTTACAGGCAAGGAATATACTTTAGCACATATAGCCGTAGAAAAAGGAAATTCGATTAGCGTCACGGCTAAAGTAGACCTAGTGGCCAATTCGGCTTACCGTTTAGCTGACCTAAAATTTAAAACCAAAGCGGGTGAGTTGATCCCTGCAAAAATAAATGAAAGTACTAATACGATTGACCTCAGCATAAAAGGCTATTACACCTTCGAAAATGAAACTATTTATGCCGTAGTCAACTCTAAACAAGACAGCACCCAACAACTCACCGCTGGTGCTTTTACCCTGTGGCATTTAACGGATAGAAAAGTAAATGTGGTTCTCGTTTCGATAGATGGCGCGCCGCTACCCAATAGTACAACCATAGAGAATATTTTTAAAAAAGGGATTGTTAGTTTAACTATCGAAACGACCGCAGCCGAGTTAGATGATAGTACCCTAGGCCTGGATAAGCGCCTAGAAATTGGCGATAGCCCGTGGCTAACTGCCTACAACACTGAACAAAAGGAGGTCATAACGCATTTAAAATCACAAATAGACTATGACAAAAGCAAGTACTATGTATTTGTATTCCCTAAATCTTTTGAAACTACAAAACCTATCGCAGGTTTTATGCCCTTACAACGCCAATTTGGTTTTGTTTTTAGTGGTGGAATAAAAACCGAACTTGAAGGTAAAAATAGTATTGAAGGTGTTACCGCTCACGAATTAGGCCACGGTATTTTTGCCCTGCAACATCCATTCACCCAATACGGCACAACAGAAGGCAGCACTAATTGGTTGATGGATTATGGCGAGGGTATAAAATTACCTCACACCCATTGGGCTCAAATGCATAATCCTGCGCTTAAGTTTTATGTGTTTCAAGATGAGGAGGATGGGGAAATAGGAAAAAAAATATGGTTTACACCAGATTGGGAACCATTTACTGTAGGCACATCTCATACTATTTTAACTATAAAATCAGAACACGTTAACGGTACTGTTTGGGGTTTTCAACTTGAAGATAAAGAAAAAACTCAATATAAGGCTACACTTAGAAGTGATGGAAAATACGAATATATAATATATCCAAATGATAACTCTTCCGCATTACCTATCTATCCTATTGAAAAGGTACAACTAAAAGAAAACGCTATCATTTATCTTTTTGATTCTAGTAGTGAATGTAATAAACGCTGGGAAACCAAATATAAAAAGGGACTTACAGGATTTGAAAATTATGCTTTAAACGCTTCAAAGCCTTACGAATATCCTTGTGAAAATTGCGATAAAGGACAAGAATTTATTGCTAAATATAAAGAAATAAACGACCCTAAAATTCAAGGTGTAATAATTGAAATATCAAAACTAATATGTGCTCCAAACGCAGACCCTTCATTCATTGATGAATTAGAAAAAAGAGGCATAAGTAATATGTTTGGTTGGCAACAAATGGACTATTACGATGGATTTGGAGATATAAGTTTAGAGGCTTTTAAAAAGTTTAAAAAAGTCTACGAGCTTTACATTGCATACTTCAATGCTGCGAAAGAAAAAGTCAAAACATCAGAAGATAGAAAAGCAATTATACAAATAGCATATAATCTTTCTGAAAGTCAACTTACTCTTTTGACCGTTCCTGAGCGCTTGGTCATGCTTAGATTGATGGCTACTGGTCCAATGCTCGGCTACTGGACCAGTTCAGATTATAATGTAGAAGCATTGGCGTTAAAGATCATTCGTTCAATTTCTTTCGAAGAAAGTGACGAATTTATTAATGGATTAGTCGATCAAACCTATTCTATTGATAACCAAGTCTTATACAAAGTTCTTTTCAAAAGGATCGATGATGCTCTTGAAGGTGAAAATTTTACACAGTTAATACTTTATTTAACCGATCTAACCTTACAAAGACATAATATAGACAAATCGGCTGCTAATAGTATTTCTGTAATTGAGGAAAAAGCTCAAGGACGCTTTGTTTGGGATGTTCAAAATGAAAGTTTTTTATGGATATTTAATCGTGTAAACGATAATAATAAAATTTTAATAAAACCAGGGTCAGGTGAAAGTCTGAATTTTAAACAAGGTTGTATTAAATATAATATTCAAGGGACAGGAGAATATGTCACATATGTTTGCAGTGAATATGAAACTGACATTGATTTAAATCCATTTGATTTAGTTTCTATTCAAATAATCAATGACATCACTTTTATCAAAGGAAGTGGAGCATGTGATAATTCAAATGTGGTTGTTTGTGGCAAAGAAGTTATGGTTCCTGCTGCATTCTTAATCTTTTTAAACGGTAAAAAGAAAAGTGCAATTACTCAGAATATTGTTACCAATACTTTGACCGCTGCATCTATATATTTCTCTGGTGCTGAAATTTTGGCTGCAAAAGGTGCATTATCAATAGCAACGTATGCTGCTTATGCAGATTTATTCGTAACATTTACGGATCCCTACTTTTCTAGTCCTAATTTTAGATCCCATGCCTCAGAAACAGCTAAAACCATTTTTGATATAAACCAAGAACAGGCTGATGAAATTGCTGATGTACTTCAAATTACATGGACAATAGGGTCAACTGTAATGACTATTGATACTGCCAAAAAATTACCCGACCCCGATGAACATATAAAAGCTCTTGCAACTTATAAGGCGTTAATCAAAAAAATCGGAAATGAAGAAGATGCCATAAAGTTGCTTTCTGCTGACCCAAAATTAGCAGATAAAACAGCTGCTGGTTTCAAAAACATAGAGGAAGACCTAGTAAAACTTCGGAAAACTGACGAATTGGCCGAAGAAACTGCAAAGGCCGAGACAAGACTTCAAGGAATTTTAGGCAAGAATTTATTGAAATCCAATGCAGGTAAAGTTTTAGTTAAAAAGGACAATTTACTGGGCATTGAAAGTATTTCTGGCGAATTCAAATCTTTCACCTATAAAATTGGGGAAGAGTCAAATCCAATTACAAAACAGAATAGAGCAGGAACTTTTTGGAATTTAGAATCGAATTCAGCGGTTTCACACATTCAATATGTTAGCGCAGATGAAAAATTTTATTTAAAGTTGGTTCCTGATAAAAATGATGGTCGCTTACTTTTCTATGATATTGAACAAGGTAAATTTTTAGGCTGGGGCATTCTGCCTACAAAAAACAATGAGCTAATTAACCCTTTACAAGATCCATCCGATTATGAAAGGCTTATCCAAGATTTAAAACTTATTCATGGTTTAGAAAAAAACACAACGAGTTTCGATTTTGGGGCCAAAGGTACTCTTGTAAGATATATGGATAAATTAAATGCCTATTTAGGAAGTTACAACCCCTCAAGAATTGCTGGTGCTTCCGATGAATTGGGAACAGGAGATGTTTTAGACCGCTTAACGATCTATAAGAATTATCGTTTTGCGGATAAAAGTGCTGTAGATTTTGAACCAGGAAGTATTTCAATGCTTAATATGCCCGATGTAATGGCAAGCACCCCCAATACGCAAAATTTCTTTGATGATTTTAATGTGGAATACTTAGACTTTTTAATTAAAAATAAAGACAAAACAGAAATTATATTTATTACAAATCCAATTCATCAGGATTTATTTAAGGCCTGGAGAAATGGTAAATATGAACAAAATGAGATTACCGGTCTTTTTCAACCAAGTGGTTTTGCAAAAGAAATTAAATATTTAAGAGATAGAGGTATTACAACAGTAAAATTTAAAGATGGAAGTAACTTGAATTTAAATAGCGTTAATTTAAATGATATGGATTGGACAACTAAATGGAAGTATAAATGAAAATAAATATAATAGGCAAAGAATATCGCACAATAGTACCGA
>JBGSQM010000164.1:0-9305 GCA_041738035.1 Cellulophaga sp. | reverse complement strand
TAGGAAAAACGTTGGTTTATAATGATTCTTTAAATGTTACCGTAACTGGGGTAGTACAGAATTTTAAAGAACGCACAGATATTGTCTTTGAGGAATTTATTTCGCATCCCACTATTTTAAAAACCCGGTTACGAGAGAATTTTTTAAATAAAAGCTGGGATTGGACATCTTCGGATTCGCAGCTTTTTGTAAAAGTCAGCCAATCAGCCGATTTAGCGGTTATTCAAAAACGTTTAGACGATTTGGCCAAAGAACACCAAGATAAAGATTCTAAAAAATATGGGAGTGAACAAAAATTTGTGCTTCAACCTTTGGCAGATATTCATTTTAATGAAAACTATGGTATTTATGACTGGAGCAAAGCACAAGCAAGTAAGTCATTGTTGCAAAATTTAGCTTTAGTTGCATTATTCTTATTGTTATTGGGCTGTATTAATTTTATCAATTTAAATACGGCACAAGCATCGCAACGTGCAAAAGAAATAGGCATTCGTAAAACCTTAGGTAGCTCAAGACGTCAACTCATAGGTCAGTTTATGGGAGAAACTTTTTTATTGGTTTTACTATCTGCTATATTGTCATTGTTTTTATCAAAATGGCTCATTAATGTATTTTCAGATTTTGTGCCAGAAGATTTAAGTTTTGAACTTTTTAAAACCCCCATAATTATGTTAGGTGTAATCGTTTTATTACTCATCGTGACATTTTTATCAGGATTTTATCCAGCCTTAGTATTGTCAAAATTCAATACAGTTTCGGTATTAAAAAATCACTTAGCCATTGGTGATAAAAAAGTAAAATTGCGTAAGTTTTTAACTGTGTTTCAGTTTTCAATTGCCCAAGTTTTTATCATCGCCACCTTATTCGTTGGTCAACAAATTAATTATCTTTTAAGTAAAGATATGGGTTTTAAGACCGATGCTATTGTTTCTGTTTATAGTCCAAGAGGAGAGGGTGAAATTGCTAAAAAAGAACTGTATGCAGAAAAACTCAGCACAATTCCAGAGGTTAAAAAAATTAGTATTGGAGGCCATCCACCCGCATCTATTTCTTCAAATATTACCGTAATAACTTATAATGATGATAAGAAAGAAGTGAATACAGAATTGTATTTAATTTTTGGTGATAAAAAATATTCAGAATTATTTGAGTTAACTATTCTTGCAGGCAGAACAGTAAGAAATGATACAATTAAAGAATTGGTAATAAATGAAGCTTGTTTAAAGATTCTTGGATTTATGAGTCCAGAACAAGCCATTGGAAAAACAGTTCAAATGAATAATGAAACTATCCCAATAGTAGGGGTAATGTCAGACTTTAATCAGCGTTCATTACATTCCATTATTAAACCTATGGCATTAACAGGCGATTGGTATCGACCAGATAGGAGTCAGTTTCAAGCCATTCATATTGCACTTCAAAATGAAGCTGGGGTGGATTTAAAAAATACACTTTCAAAAATTGAAAATACATATAAAACGGTGTATTCTGAAACAGATGATTACAGAGTTGAATTCTTAGATGAAACCATTCAAAAGTTTTATGATCGTGAGCAGAAAGTAGCAAAGCTTTTAAATTGGGCAACTGGTTTATCTATTCTCATTAGTTGTTTAGGTTTATTGGGTCTTGTTATTTATACTACAAATAAGCGTGTAAAAGAGATTGGTGTACGTAAAGTTTTAGGAGCTTCGTTATTACAAATCAATACCTTGTTGTGTAAAGAGTTTTTAGTTTTGGTGGCAGTGGCCTTCATTATAGCCTCTCCAATAGCTTGGTATGGTATTGACAACTGGTTACAAGATTTTGCGTATAAAACGAGTTTGAGTTTTTGGGTGTTTTTAGTGAGTGGATGTACTATGATTTTCTTTGCATTATTGGTAATTAGTATAAAAACGTTGCAAGCTGCAAATGCAAATCCTGTAGATTCTTTAAGATCAGAGTAAAGTGTTCAATTACGAACAAGTAGTGTATCAAAATCGAACAGTCTTATTTCAGGAAACAAGGTTAATTAATTGAAATACAGCACTTTAATTCTTTGGCATTATCTTGCCTTTATTATTGATGTTACGTATTAATTCAGTCAACAAAAGATTATGATTTTAAATTATATAAAAATAGCATTCAGAACCTTATTGAAAAATAAAGGCTATAGTTTTCTCAATATTTTTGGTTTAGCGATAGGTATTACTTGTGCGAGTTTAATTTTTCTTTGGGTTGAAGACGAAGTCAGTTTTGATTCAAATTTTCCTAAACAAGACCAAGTTTATTTTGTGTCAACACATCAACAATACGATGGCGAATGGCGAACATTTGGTTCTACACCCGGACCTTTGGCAGAAGCTATGAAAACTGAAATTCCAGGTATTATAAAAGCATCACGCACCAAACAGAGAGACTTTTTATTCGCAGTCGGAGATAATGCTATCAATAGTTCTGGTCGCTATGTAGATGAAGATTTTATAGATATCTTCAGTCTAAAATTTATTGAAGGAAATGCAAAAGAAGCTTTTAAAAATCCAGAAGCCATTGTTATTACGCAAGAAATGTCAGAACAACTTTACGGAGCAAATGAAAAAGTAGTTGGTAAAATCTTAAAAGTGAATGACAATGAAAATTATCTAATCACTGGAGTTATAGAAAATCTTCCAAAAAACGTTACTTTTCCTTTTGAATGGATAGCACCTTTTCAACGGTATAGTAATGGTGTTGAATGGATGACTGAATATGGTAGTTTTTTTGCAGATACTTTCGTGGAGTTATCGCCCAAAGCCGATTTTACAGCTGTTGATATGCAAGTCCGAAACTTCCTTCAGAAGAAAACAGATGATACAGACTCTAAAGCATTTTTACAGTCCATGAAAGATTGGCATTTAAGAAACAATTTTGAAAATGGAAAGCAGGTTGGTGGACGCATTACTTATGTTCGATTATTTACAGTTATAGCTTTAATCATTTTATTGATTGCTTGCATTAACTTCATGAATTTATCTACTGCCAGAAGCGAAAAACGTGCCAACGAAGTTGGTGTTAGAAAAGCGATGGGTTCTGGTCGGTCGCGATTAATTTTTCAATTTATAATCGAAGCTTTAATGCTTGCTTTTATAGCAGCACTGGTAAGTATTTTATTGCTTTTTATTTTATTGCCACCTTTTAATTTACTGATTGAAAAAGATTTGGTTTTAGGATTGGCAAAACCTTCGCATAGTATCATTTTAGTAGTAATTACGATAATTTGCGGTGTTTTTGCTGGTTTATATCCTGCGTTTTATTTATCGTCCTTTAAACCTGTTGAAGTCTTAAAAGGTATAAAAGCTACTCAAGGTTCTGCAACTTTTATTAGAAAAGGTTTGGTGGTGGCGCAGTTTACAATTTCTATTGTTTTTATAATCAGTACTATTTTGGTGTATCAACAAATTCAGCATGTGAAAAATAGAAATTTAGGATTTAGTAAAGATCAACTCATTTCTATGAAAGTCAATGGAACGATGATTGAAAAATTCTCGGTCATCAAACAAGATTTAATCAATACAGGAGCTATAACAAGTGTAGGTTTAAATAATTCGGGCATTTTAGATGGGGGAAATAATGGTTCTAATTTAACATGGACAGGTGGCACAAATACCGAAGATGTGTTAATTTCTTTTAGATACATAAGTTCAGATTTTTTAGAAACCGCAGGAATGGAACTTGTAGAAGGTCACGGTTTTAGCGAAAATAGCGCTAAAGACAGTTCTAGCGTTTTAATTACCGAATCGTTTGCTAAATTAATGGGGGAAGGAAGTGCTATTGGTAAAAAAGTAAATCGAGGTGATGTTTATACCGTTGTTGGCATTGTAAAAGATTATTTATACGATGATATGTATGGACAAAGTGATCCTGTGTTATTTTTCAATTATCTCGGCGAATCTAGTTATATGTATTTAAAAACAAATACAGAAGTAGCAACTACGGAAATGCTATCAAAAGTTGAAGCTGTCATGAAAAAAAACAATCCAGCATTCCCTTTTGAGTACACCTTTGTAGATGAAACTTTTAATGCCAAATTTAAAAGTGAACAACTCGTTGGTCAGCTTTCGCAACTCTTTGCCTTATTGGCCATTCTTATTTCATGTTTAGGACTTTTTGGATTAGCAGCTTACACGGCAGAACAACGCAGTAAAGAAATTGGAGTTCGGAAAGTTTTGGGCGCAAGCGTTTCAACAATAGTCAAATTATTATCAAAAGACTTTTTAAAATTGGTGGGTGTTTCTATAGTCATTGCCATTCCTATTGCTTGGTATGCGATGGAAAATTGGCTTCAAGATTATGCGTATAGGATAGAAATCAATTGGTGGATTTTCGTTATTGCTGGTGCTGTTGCCATATTAATTGCAATGGTCACCGTGAGTTTTCAAGCCGTAAAAGCGGCTTTGGCAAATCCAATAAAAAACTTAAGGACAGAGTAACAAGCTTTTGAAAAGCAAATAAATATTAGAGTATGATAAAAAATGATGTAAAATTGGCATGGCGAAGTATTCGTAAAAATCGTCTGTTTTCAATAATAAGCCTCACAGGGTTAACTATTGGTTTATTGGCTTGTATAAGTGTGGTGAGTGTTGTTTTGAATGATTTTTCTTATGATACCCAATGGACTCGTAAAGATGATATTCATCGTTTGCTCACAAATATTGATATGGGCAATAACGTGTCAAATAAAATGTCAGCATCATGGGCAGGATTAAGACCCGCATTAATGGATAATTTCCCTGAGGTAGAAGCGGTAACTAAAATTTATACACTAGATTATCACATCAAGAAAAAACAAGATGATACAGATCTTATAGATTTAAAAGTATTAGAGTCGGATTCACTGATTTGGAATTTGTTCGATTTTAAAGTGCTTTCTGGTAATCCTAAAAAGTTCACTCATGGTAAATCTAATCTCGTTTTAACAAAAACATTAAAGGAAAAATTATTCCCTGGTGAGGATGTCGTCGGTAAAATTGTTTACAGTTTACCAAGTTTTGGGGATGAATCAACGCCAATTTTAATCACTGGCATCATAGAAGATATACCAAGTAATACCCATTTACGAGCTGAAGCAATCATTATTAAGAAAGGCCGATTAGAAACATTGTCAAAAGAACAATATGGGTCGTTCAGTAATAATTATGTGTTATTTAAAACGGGAACCGATGTCAATAAATTTTCAGAAAAACTAAATGCTTGGTATACAAATTTTGTAGGTGGTGACACTAAATATTCTTACGAATTTCAGCCCATTTCAGAAACTTACCTTAATTCAGAATTTGATAACGAAATAGAAATTAAAGGTAATAGATCTACAGATTATATTTTGCTGGGAGTTGCTATTTTAGTATTGTTTATTGCCTGCGTCAACTTTGTGAATCTTAGTGTTGCAAGATCTTTAACGCGGATTAAGGAAATTGGTGTACGAAAAGTCATAGGTGCGGAGCGTAAGCAGATTATCTCTCAATTTTTAGTTGAATCTTTAATGTATTTTGCTATTGCCACATTCATAGCTTTACCAACGTTTTATTTTATAATTCCTTTTATCGAGCAATTTATTGGTCATCCTTTGCAAGTATCCCTTTTAAGTGACTTAGAATATTTTAGCTTAGGATTTGTAGTTGTTTTTATAGTGGCTGTAATTACAGGTTCATATCCAGCATTTTTGATTTCTGGTTTCAAACCAATGAATTCATTAAAAGGTCTAATAAATAAGAATGAAATTAATGGACAACAATTTATTCAAAAAGGACTAGTGATTGTTCAATTTTCTATAGCTATTATAGTCTTAGTTTCTGTATTTGTAGTTAAATCTCAACTCGATTTTATCAATAATAAAGATTTGGGTTATGATAAAGAAAATTTGATTGCTATTGATCCAACATCATGGAATGGAAAAGGTCAAAGTTTTCATAAAGAAATAACTAATATTCTAGGGGTAACGTCTGCAAGTCTTGTGAGGTGGAGGCCTACATTTGGTTCTGGTGGTATGTCTAAATCTGTAGAAAATCCAAATAGTCTAGGTACAAAAATAGACGTTTCGTTTATTTCTGGTGATGTGCATTTACCAAATACATTAGGTGTAGAGCTGATTTCAGGGCGATTATTTGATGAAAAATTAGCTACAGATTCACGACAATCAGAATCAGAAATTGTACTTAATGAAGAAGCTAAGGAAGTAAATACACAGTCTTCACTATTAACAGAATATACTGCAGGAGTATTAAACGTTGCTTCGATGAATGAAACAATAAAAGAAGTAGAAACAAATCCTATTGGCATCATAAAAAACTTTCATACGCAATCATTAAGATATAACCTTCAGCCTGTGGTTATGATAGCTGAATCTAATCCAGATTATAGTAGTATGCTTATTCGTATTAAAGATGGAACTTCTAAAGACGTTGTAAATAAAATAAACAAGGTTTGGGAGCAAATGTTTCCAAATAAATATCTCGCACTGAATTGGGTAGATGATTTAGTGGAAAAACAATATTTAGAAGAGGATCGTTTACAAAGCTTTTTTACCTTTTTTAGTATGTTAAGTCTTTTATTATCTGCAATTGGTGTTTTTGGTCTGGTGGCTCAATCTACAGAACAGCGTACAAAGGAAATAGGTGTGCGTAAAGTACTTGGTGCATCAATAGGATCTATAGTTGTTTTATTTAGTAAGAACTACGCCAAATTAGTAGTGATCGCAATAGTTGTGGCATTACCAATTTCTTGGTACGTTACCTCAGAATGGTTGCAAGATTTTGCATATCGCATTAAAGTTGAGTGGGTAATACTAGTTACTGCTGCTTTAATTGTTATGGTTATTGCATTAACAACAGTCATTGTTCAATCGATCAGAGCAGCAATTGCCAATCCAATAAAAAACTTAAGGACAGAGTAATAAAATATCATGAAAAACATAAAATATCTGGCAGTAATAGTATTTGTCATTTTGAATCAAATCTTATTGGGACAAACAAAAACAAATGTTGACGTTTATGGTGAGATTGAATTAGCAATAAAAAAAGGAATCATATCTGAATAAAATATTACTGTTTACTGAGAAGGTAAAATCAACCTTTTAGAAGTAGATAATAAAATAGCAAAACCAAAGGCTTATGGAGAGGCAGAGTTAAATATTAAAACTTCGGAATACATTAAGTTAACGACTTATGGTGAAGCAAAATTACGATACAAAGGATTCGCTACGATTGACAAAGGCTTAAGTTTTGGTGAGTCACAAATTGAGCTAATAGACTAATTTTTTTTAAAAATCATCCATTAAAATGGCAAATATCATATTAAGTTTAAACGAGGCAACACTTACTGTCAATTCAGGAAGTAATAAAGTAACTTTAGTAGATAACATCAATTTACAGGTTAAAGAAGGTGAATTTATATCCTTAATGGGGCCATCAGGATCAGGAAAATCAACCTTGCTTAACTGTATTGGTATGTTAGACAGTTTTACGGATGGTAGTTATACTTTTTTGGGCGAAGCTGTACATAAGATGAAAGAAAAAAGCAGATCAAAACTCTATAAAGAATATATAGGCTTTGTGTTTCAGGCCTATCATCTTATTGATGAACTTACGGTTTATGAAAATATAGAAACACCTTTACTCTACAAAAGCGTAAAGTCATCGGAACGAAAAGCATTGGTTGCAGATATGTTGGACCGTTTTAATATTGTCGGTAAAAAAGATTTATTTCCCATTCAGCTAAGTGGGGGTCAACAACAATTAGTTGGGATTGCTAGAGCCTTGATTGGAAAGCCAAAATTGATTTTGGCCGATGAACCTACAGGAAATCTAAATTCTAAGCAAAGCGATGAAATTATGCAGCTTTTCTCGGAATTGAATAAGGAAGGTGTAACTATAATTCAAGCGACACATTCTGTTAGTAATGCAGCTTATGGCTCACGAATTATTAATCTACTTGATGGCAAGATAGTTTCGGAATAATACTACTATTATGATAAAGAAAGTAATTATATACACCATTATATTCGTGATGGGTTGGGTAGGATATGCTCAAGAACAGACTACAGAAAGTTATTCACTTGATGATTGTATTTCTATGGCATTAAAGAATAATTTAGACCTAAAATCAACAAATTTAATAGCTGGTTCTTCAAAAATAAACTACCAACAATCTAAAGCTAATCTGTTGCCAAATATTAATGGAAACATAAATATTGGCGTAAATGATGGAAGAAGTATAGACCCATTTACCAATGATTTTATTAATCAGGAACTAACATTTTCTAATTCGGGTTTGAGTTTGGATATGACTATTTTTAATGGTTTTAGGTTACTAAACACTGCCAAACAGAATCGTCTCAATAAAAAAGCTTCCGAAATGGAGATTGAAGCTGCAAAGCAAGATTTAATTTTAAATGTTACATTGGCCTATCTTCAAGTATTAAATGCTAAGGCTGTTTTAGATTTAACTAAATCAAGATTAGAAACGACAAGAGGACAGCTTAAAATACAAGAAGAATTTTATAAGAATGAATCTGGAAATCCAGCAGATTATGCCGATATTTTAGGTCAATTAGCCAGTGATGAAACAAGTGTTTTATCGTCTGAGAGTAGTTTAAATAATTCAAAATTAAGTTTAGCAAGATTACTCAATTTAGATGCTAATGTGGAGTTTCATTTACAGCATCTCATCATGGATTTTGAAACCTATGATTTGTCAGCAGAACAAGTTTATAAGGATGCTATTGAGAATTTAGCAACCTTTAAAGCGAGAGAACTGCGGGTTGAAGCTTCAAAAAAAGGAGTTAGTGTAGCAAAATCACTATTTATCCCAGATATTTCTCTTTTTGGTGGTGTAAATACAAATTACTCAAGTGCGGCTCAATTATTTAATGCTACAGGAACTAATGTTATCGAAACGAGAGATTTTGTAACTGTTGATGGTCAAGATTTTTTTGTAAAAAGTGAACAGACCAATTTTGCTTCTGAGAATATTAGTTTTAGAGATCAATTAGATAATAATTTAAATACTGTTGTCGGTGTATCAGTCAGTGTTCCTTTATTTAATGGCTTTAGAGCTAAGAATAATGTAGCACTGGAAAAAATTAATGTAGAAGAATCTATTTTGGAACTAGAACGTACGAATCAAGATATTAAGAATACCATTGTTCAGGTACATTTTGATATGGAAGCGGTTTACAATAGATATCAAAGTTTAGTAAAACAAGTTGAAGCCTATGAGGAATCTTATCGGATTAATGAAATAAGATTTAATAATGGAGTCTCTAATTTTCTTAATTACATATCAAGTAAGAATAA
>JBGSQM010000144.1:0-12186 GCA_041738035.1 Cellulophaga sp. | reverse complement strand
TGCATAAAGTACAAAATAGTTTTAGTTGGTGTAAAGAGCGACTAGAAAGATGGGTTACGAACCGCCGTATACGAGACCCGTACGTACGGTGGTGTGAGAGGCGCACTGGCTATCTTTTGGTAGTCAGCCGTCTACTCGATTGTGTTTTCGTACTTTTTTTCGTTCAGCTGATAGCGTTGGCAAAGACATACTCTTTTGCAATTTTCGGCTTGTGTGTCGGCTGGTGCGAATTGCAAATGTGTATGGCTTTAAGCGTTGGCGAATATTCCATTGGCATCATAATGAATAGTGACTTCTTTCTTTTCGTTTGTGCTAATTAAGAAATCTATTTTTTCTAATTGCTGTTTTGATTTATCAATATCTTTTTTTGAATCTGGAAGTCCGATACCATAATAAATGTAATTTACATTAAGTCCATTTAACAGTTGTTCAAGAGAAACAGAGTAATTCAACTGTGTCTTGATTTCATTGAGTTTGTCAAAATCAGGTTCGTAAAACCTATCTTTATTCTCAAAGAATAGTGCATTATTGTTTTTTACAGCAATTATATCTGGAATAATTCCACCTTTAATTTTCTCAGTACGATTGTTATTATTCAAATGAAGAAGAACTCCTGTACCACTTTGAGGAAAGTCATAACAGATAATATTCCATCCGTTTTGTTCCAACCAGTCCAATATATTTTTTGTTACTTTTTCTTCTTTCATTATGCATCTCTCCATAAAGAACCATCAGGAAACAAAATAGCATCTGCAAAATATGAAAATACTCGTATGTGCTTTACCTTAGAATAAGTTGAGCCATATCTTACTTGCATATAATATCTTGGTATTTCTCTGTTAGCAATTTGATTATAATTTTTCGATAATATGTTTTTGTTCTCACTTGCTTGAACAGAGGTAACAAAATCATTAATTGTACTTTTTTGACTGGTAATTATCAAAGTTTGATTTTGGTTGTCAATTGTCAAATTGCCCCAAACCATTATTAAATTGTAGCGTCTTTCTTCAAATGATTTCCCTTCTCTACAAACTAAATAATCTATTGCTGCTAAAGCTCCAGGATATGGGTCGCCTCTAAATTTTGCATCAATTTTGTAAATTACTGTTTCCTGTCTGCTTCTTAATAATTCTCCAATTTGATATTGAGTACTTTCAAATTGGCTCAAATAATTAAGTAAATATTGAGTTGGAACTTTTTCAATTGCCGAAAGTGGTGAAGTAGTCATTGTTCCTCCTTTATTGATGAACTCTTGGCTCATAAAAGTTCTTCTATCGATAATAGGTCTTTTTCCTAAGAGTTTATCTCTACCTTTTATAACTCCGTGCCTTTCTAAAACATTTATTATTTCATCCATTGCCGAAAACATTGAAGTCATTTCTGGGTCTGTTCCTAATGGACTACCTGAATAGTTTCTGTTTTGGTCATATTTTAGTCCTTTCTGAATTAAATTCGGTGAAGTTGAAGCTAATGCGTGAGTCTGAAAATCTGTTGGAAAATAATAAAAGAGGGAAGGTATTTTGTAAATACTCATCACATCATCCAAAGCTTTAAAAATCAATGGATTTATTTTGTCCCAACGTGGAGCAGTATTTTGTCTTGTAATTATAACTGCTTCTGGATAAATATAAAAAGAAGGCACATTATTTTCTACAGATGCAGCGAGTCTTGCAAATCTTTGAAATACATTATGACCTGTACCAGCTTCGGTTGAAACTTCAACTGAAAATATAGGTTCGTGGTCAATCTCAACAATCAAGTCTGGTGCATCTAAGTATAAAATTTTCTTGATGTGTTCGGGCATTGTATGAAAATTACGTGCGTTGTTAGCATCACTTTCATACATTTTTTTCTTAACGAAGGTTTTATTTCTTAATTCAGTATTTGCAATTATAAAATCGGCAAAACTTTCTGTACCATACCAAATTCTATAATTCATTATAAATATGTTTTTATTGCTAATGCTACTGCTTTTGCCAATAATGGAGGAACTGCATTACCTGTCTGTACTCTTGCTTGAACTGTCCCACCTTTGACAACAAAGTCATCTGGAAAGCTTTGTATTCGACATCTTTCTCGTATTGTTAAACCACGATTGTCTTCTGGATGACCAAGTTGAAATTGAGGTCTTATTCCTCCAGAAACTTGAGTTGGGCTTAAAATATCCCAAGCTAAACGAATACGTTGCTTAAACCTTTCATACATAGGTTCGCCTGGTTTTGTGTTCTTAATTTTCTCAATTGTAGCTATCGGATGATTTGGAGCAGTATGTGACATTACACTACCATTAGTATTTAATCTCATTAATTCTTGGAAATCACTAAACGGTTTTTTCTGGTATTTGGCTTTAGTCTCTTTTGTTTTCAATGATGGTAAATCCCCAATAGCGTCTTTGATAGTTACATATTCTTTTCCTGTTTCTGGTCCGTGAGTTTTGATTATATCTTTAAAATCAAATTCTTTATCCCTAATTCCAACAAATACAAGTCTTGTTCTTTTTTGCGGAACACCATAATCTGGAGCATATAGAAGTTTGCTTTTAACGGTCATACGACCTATTTCGCTTAAATGAGTTTCTATATCTGTTACGAAATTTCCAGTACTTTTCATTCCCGAAACGTTTTCCAGAACAACAACTTTGGGTTGTAATACTTCAACGAAACGAGCAAACTCTTTGTACATAAAATTTCTGTCGTCATTTTCGTGTCTTTTTCTATTGTTTAGCGAAAATCCTTGACAAGGAATACCTCCAATGAGAACATCAAGCTGTCTACCATTAAGTAATTCCTTTATTACTTCTGGATTGACTTTTTTTACATCTCCTGTGATTGTTGAACAATTTGGATGATTTGCTTGAAAAGTTTGAATTGATGGTGTATGAATATCACATCCAAGTACAGTTTCAAAGCCAGCCATTTCAAAACCTAAAGAAGTGCCACCACATCCGCAGAATAATTCTGCTACAATTGGTTTTTCTGTATCAACATTATTTCCTTTTTTAAATATTGGTTCTTTATTCCAATAATACCCGTTTTCCTCTACTTTTATTGAAGTATCCCAAATGCTTTTTTTATTTACATCTGGTTCTTCTTCTCCGTAAATGTTGATTTGTCCATCTTCTAAAATCGGAGAAGCTTCTTCAATTACGTTATATTCTTTATTTTCTGGCATTTTCTGTTTTTTCGTATGATAACTGCTGTTCTGCTACTTTTAAAGCATTAAGTCCTTCTTGTTCGTCTTTAACTATTTCATATAATTTAGTTCCAATCCATAAAGCATTTAATTCCGAAAAAGGATAATTAAATATTTTACTCAAAGTTAAAAGATGTTCTCTTTTCAAAGATTTTTGATTACTCTCAACCTTGCTTAAAAATCCATCTCCAATTTCAAGTTTTGAAGCTAATTCTCTTTGAAACATTCCAGTACTCTCACGAAGTTCTTTTATTTTTTGTCCGAGTGTCATTTTACCTTTTTTAGACTTGACTTATTTAGGTCAAATGTAGTTATAATTTTCCAAATATTCTCAAGAGCGTTGGCAGAAAATTGCTCTTTTGGTTTTTCAGCGTTGGCTTTAGTGTCGGCAAAAACCAAATGTGCAATTTGTGCGGGTGGCTTTTTTTGGTATGAAACACAACGGTTCAGTATATGAAAAGTAGGCGTTTAAGGAGCAAAAACCTTTCGGTTAAGCACAAAGTTTGATACGAGAAAAAAACTTTGAATTTAGCTTAAAATCGCCTATTTTTTATATACATTGTTGCCTGCTGTGCTTATCTACGCGTCCAATTGATGTTTTTTCGATGGACTATGTGAACAAGAAAATCCTGCAATAAATTTCTTTCCACAATAAACACAGTTTTTTCCGTCAGTTAGTGCAACGTGTTTTTTGGATGGGCTATGTGAACAAGAAAAACCTCCTATGAAGTTTTTTCCACAATACTTACAAGTCATTTTGTCTGCCATAATTTTTAATTTAAGTTTAGTAAATAATTAGTTAAGTGAAAATCGGTTTATGCAATATTCTACAATAATATCTCGTCTATTGTCAACGCTGGTTTTTTTGAAATTTCCTTTCTGAATTTCTCCTGCTAAATTTCTTATTTCGGTGTTCTTTGATTCTAAATATCCGTTAACCTTGTTAATCGGTGGAAGATTGCCTAAACCTATGTTTAAACTTTTTTCGAGTAGCCCAAGATTTCCGAAACGATTTTTTTCATAATCATAGTCATCAGCAAACCCATACGATAAAGCATCATAATTTGGGTCTTTGCTAAAGACGTGTTCAATTTGAAAATCTTTATAGGTTGATAGATTATAATTGTCGTTACTGTATTCTGATAATATATATTTTACTGCTCCATTTCCGTAAATAGGATTGTCTAAATAGGTTTTAAATACGTGATTATTCACGAATTTTTCGCAGAAGTTTTTCAGGTGAGTACCAATATCGTCAACGGACAAATCATTGGCAGAAATATGTGAACTTAACCAATACATATCAGCGATTGGATTCGTTCCTCTCAATTTATATACTCGCACTTCAATTGTTTCTAAAAGTTGCAGTAAATCGTCAAGTTTACCTTGCATATAAAGTCTTACAATTACAGGATAAAGAGTTGCAGTAAATTCTAAATAACGAAATGGTTTTTGATATAAAGGATTTGTCTCAATTTCTTTTACAAGATTAGAATAGTTGACTGCAAAATTTTCGAAGTCAGCTAAATATTCCTCGATGAAATTTTTTAACTCGGTTGGATTTTCTTTTAATTCCTCGCATCTTATTTTAAGATTGTCGAAAATCGTGTCAGCACCATCTCTGTTATTCCAAGTTGATGGAAAAAGTCTGCTTGCTGAATAATAGTGTTGAGTGAAAATTGTATTTTCTTCAAGTCTACCTAAAATTCCTAATTTTTCTTTTGAAACTAAAAGGTCGTCATAAGAGTCAAATATTTTCTCAAAGCTATTGTTAACTTCATCGTTTAATTCTTCTTTTAAATGTAATGTTGAGTAAAGCATTAAGATACTTTTAGTTTTGTCAAGTATTCTTAAAGGCAAACCTCTGTCATTAATAATCGAAAACATTTTAACTGCTTGGGCTTGATTTTCAACATTAAAAACCAAGACTTCAATTCTATCACGAATGAAAATAATTCGTTCTTCAATTTCGGATGGTTTTAATGGATTCGCAAATGCAGAAAATAATTTACTTGCAGAATACATAAATCTTTGACTTCTTTTATTGATATTTTCTTTGTCAATGTTATCAAAATCAAAAAGTAACCTTTTAAGAAAATCTCCGTCTGCGCCAAGTGGTTGAAGTTTTAAATTGTCTTTTGAGCCAATAAATGCGGATAGCTGACTCTCTTTAACGTCTGAATCCGCAATTTTGTCAATTAAAATTTTCAATAAAATGAAAAGAGTGGTAATTCTTTGCTGTCCGTCAATTATTTCATAAACTGTATCTGTTGAAAGACCAATTGATTTGTTTTCTTTAAAAGATAATGTACCAACAAAATGGTTCATATCGTCTTTTAGACTTTCCTCTATATCTTGCCAAAGTGCTTTTCTTTCTGTGTCAGTCCAACTATATTTTCGTTGGTAAGTTGGAATTACGAAACGATTTCCATTAAAAATAGCTCCTATTTTTTCAGTTTGGCTTTTTGTTATTGACATATTCTTTTTTCGTTGTTATTATTTTTATTATTAATTCTCGATTTTTCTGGCATTGCAGGCAACGTTTAGTATATGAAAAGTTGCGTGTAAATAAGTACAATTTTTTCGGTTAAGTACTAACCTTAAAAACACAAAAAGACCTTTAGATTAAGCACTTACCAGCAATTTTTTATATACATTGTTAGCCACTGGCTTTTCCCCGTTCTGCTTTTCAATTCCGAGGATTTCAATGCTGTTCGGATTGAGCGTCGGCAAAGTCATACTCTTTGACAAGTTTTGGCTTGTGTGGCTGGTTTTCGAGCGACTTGGCAATGTGTATGGCTTTAGCGTTTGGCGTTTCAGTCAAATATTTCATTAAGTGTTCAGCCCAAGCTTTTGATAATAAAGGAGGAACTGCATTTCCAACCTGAACATAATAGTTTCTCTTTGTTTTAGATATCAGATGAAAATCATCAGGGAAAGATTGAAACCTTAAACCTTCTCTTATTGTAATCATTCTATCTTCATCATAGTGAATATTACATCCAATATTTGGTCTGTTAAAATGTGTGTTTAAGGTGTAATTAGGTTTTTCAGGGTCAAGTCTACCATAAGTTGTAGTTCTTCCTCCAGTGCTTTTAAAATACATTATACGTTTAGTAGAAACCGCATCAGGTATATCCATATAGTTTCCTCCAGGTTTTACGTGTTTAATTATTTCTTCGTCTGTTGGACTAGAATATGGTATAATTTGTAATGTTGTTTCACTAGAGTTCTTACGCATAAGTGATTGGTACTCACAAATTGGTTCGTGCTTATATTTTATATTTCCTTCTTCATTTGGAGATTCCAAATCTGATATTGCTTCAAATGACGAAATCCATCGTTTTTTATTTGGAACATTGTCAAAATGAGTTTGAGTTGGTGCAGTAATATCAGCCCCTAATTTATTTCCTATGATAAAAACTCTTTTTCGTTTTTGTGGAACACCATAGTCAGCTGCATTTAAAGTGTAAATGTTAATATGGTAGCCAATATCTTCAAATGCTTTTTTTAGATTGTCAATTACTTTTGAACCATCAGAAGCTTTTGAAGACTTGATACCTGTTACATTTTCAAATAAGAAAACTTTGGGCTGAATTTTGTTTACAACATCTAAATAAGAATAAACCAATGCAGACCTATCATCATTTGGGTCTCTTTTTCCAATTCCAGAAAATCCTTGACAAGGTGGTCCGCCAACTATTACGTCTGCACTAGGAATTATATCTAAGTTAATTTTAGTAATGTCTTCATTGATAATATGATTACCAATATTAAGTTTATAAGTTTCACAAGCATCTTCCAATATGTCATTAGCCCAAACAATATCATAGCCTGCTTGTTTAAATCCTAAATCTAAACCACCACAGCCTGAAAACAATCCTATTACCTTAATTTTATTTTTTCTCATAATCTTCTATCTTCTACTAAGTCTGCTAGGAACAATTCAAAATAATTTACCATTTCTACACCAGTTACAAATCCTAAATTGTCCTTTGGGAAAATAATGTTACCAATGGCTAAATCAAGATTTCTTCTTGGAGTTGCTAATCCTTCATCACCACTAAAATCTGGATTTGTAAGATTGAGTGATTCAAAGACTGCAACTACTGATAATATTTCAGCTTGGGTAAATTGTGTCAAGTCTGGTATTCTGAATTTTTTAATTTGAAATCCTTCCAATTTTCTTAATCCCTCTTGATTATTTGCGTTTAGTTCAAATTGAATTTGACCAAATGCGGAAAGTAAAAATGCAGTGATGAATTTATACTGCTCTTCGTCTGTTGCATTTGGATTTCTATTTTTCAAGTCATCACAATAGAAAAAGTTTGTTGAAAGAGTAAAATTAGAATTTAATGGATTGAAATAAACACAATGCTTTGTTCGGTCAGCTCTGGGTATTATTATTTTAGGACTATAGGTGTGGTTGACGGAATTATTTATTATTCTTTTCCATTTTAAGTTTCCAAAATCAGTATTACACGTATTGTAAAAATTATTTAAATCAAGACTTCCTGCAAGTGCAGAAGGAATCAGATTATTTGATGAGTTATCTGCTTTTCCAGGGAAATGAAAGGCTAAATCGTATTCTAAATCTGATACTTCAAAAATATATTTTCTTCTTACATCATTATTCTTAATACCATAGCCGATGTAATTGTTTAATGATTTTGGAATATCTATTCTGTTTTCGTTTGGTTTACTACCATTTCCAAAATAAGTGTTTGAAGCTAAATCTTTAGTTGGGTAAATTAGTTTCGCTCCTCCATCATTTTCAGAATTACCTCTGTTGACCTTTTCAAAATGGTGTTCAATATTGACTAAACAGTTTAAGTTTGAGAAGTTATCATATTTGTTGTCATTAAGATATTGTCGCCAATTATCTGATGCAATCAGAGTATTTCTTGGAACAACTCTCAATTTGAATCCTGCGGTTGTTGTATCAGTATTTAATGCAAGGATTGTTTTCAGGTTATCAGGGTTAAGCAAAATATTTTCATCTGATACTCTTACGAAAGAAACATTTGCTGAATTGTTTCCTTTCTTCAAAATTACAATAACTGTTGTTACATCAAACTCTTGAAAATATTTTCTTGGATAGGAAATAATAGCTTCAACTTTGTCTGAAATAAAACGCTTCAAATGTTCACCATCTTTGTTGTTCAGGAATTTTGTCATTAAGATAATTCCTGCTTTGCCATTATTTCTTAAGTAATGCCAGATATAGTTTGTGAAATAAAAATAAAGATTGGGTTGTGAAGCATTTGAAACAAAATAATTCAACCCTTGCCCAGTTATAGCTCCTCTCATTTTTGTCTTATCAGCAATTGTTATTGGGGCATCAGGATTATCATTTCGTAAAAACGGAGGATTCATTAACACCGTATCATAATGATTTGCTCTTGGATTTTGGAATACATCACCAATTGAAATATTTGCAGTAGTGGAATTGTTTACCTGTGCTAGATTTTTAGAAAGTAATCTAAAAGCAGATAATTGAGAAAGGAATGGGTCAATCTCAATACCATCTATTTGATTCAGAATTTGATTATGAGTTTTGACTTGGTTTGCGGTAGAAGTAAGTAAGCTAATTTGGTCATAAGCGGCATCTAATAATGCACCATCACCACATCCCGGGTCTAATACCCTTGCGTCAAGAGAATCAATACATAAAGTCGCAAGCAAGTTTGATAATTCGGCATCTGACATTACTTTTCCTTTGCTGTGCAATTCTTCTTTAATATAAATTTTTGAAGTAAGAAGATTAAACACGTATGAAGGTGATGGATTATCAGCAACAGCGTTGCTATTATGTTGAACAAAACTCTGAATCAAATCCTTAAAATATTGCAAATAGTTCGCAGAAAAATTATCAGGGAAAAGGCGTAGTCCTTGATTTGGATGGTCAATAAAAATCTGTCTGAAATCTAGCTGAATGATTCTGTTATAATTGTTCGCTAAGTTGTTTGTAAATTGAGGTAATGTTGCGGTATTCGATGGATAATTATGAAAGTGTGCCGCATTTGCATTTCCAGTTTGGGTATAGAAATCTTTTAAGTAGGCGTAAGCAAGTAATCTAAAAAGCTCATAAAGCGTTAGTTCTTTTTTAACTTCTTCGGGATAGCCCAATGTGTTTTTTAATGCAATATAATTGTTGTAAAAACTTTCAATTACAAGTTGCCAGTTGTTGTCCCAATCAGGTGCAACTCTATTGAAAATGTTCGGTAAAATATTTTCAAAGGTCGTTTGAAGTTCTGCAATCGATGCGGTTGCATCGTGATTTACTGGGTTGAAAAGAGAATGTTGTCTTGGATTACCTTTTAGTATGCAATTTGTTAAAGGAACACCATTTCTGTCTGCAAATAAAACTAACCTTTCAATGTTGGTCACACAAAAGTATTTGTGATAATTAGGTTCCCAATGAGCTCCAAAATCTGTTACATAGGAACGTGATTGATTTTGGTACCTTTGTGATTCAACATCTCTTTGAGTTCTCTTTACTTCTACAATGAAAACAAAACGTTGAGTTGCTTTTAATCTAATAGCACAATCAGGAATAGTAGAGCTATTTGGTATTTTAGGATTGTGAACTACTTCAGCTATTCCATTATACCCACAACTTATTAAAGCGTTATTTAGAGCTAATTCAACCGCAGGTTGAAAAACACTTACTTCATCTGAATTATACCAAATGTTTGTCATACTATTTTATATACTCTTTTAATTCATTTTTTAATTCCTCAATCTCAATAGAAGAATTACTGTATTTGTTATATTCATTTAATAAAATAGAATCGATTTGCTCAATTATTTTACTTTGTTGGTTGTCATATCTATTTGTTATCATTAATGATTTACCTAACATTTCTAATTCATTAACGGATTGACTTGAAATGCTTTTTATATCAACTACTTTAATCTCTTTAAATTCATAAAGTTGTATTTTTCTTAAACCATTACCTTGACTTCTAGAGTTATTTAAAATATTTAATCTCGTAAGTGATGAGTTTAATATTGCTAGATAAGCTAACTCTGAATTTTCAATATTTACAGAATAAAAATTATCAGATGATAAATGTTTATTTGGGTTATAAATAAAATCGATATTGTTCCTTAAATAGTAGTTGAAAATAAAATTTCCAGACGATTTTATTTTTATCGTATACCAGTTTTTATTTTGTGCAATATCTCGCTTGACAGCTTTATATTTATCGGAAGGTGTGTTAAGAATTTTATTTTTTACAGTATCTAGATATTCTTTGGTCACATCAGAAATAGAACCATTCAAAGCCAAGATAAATGCATTCTCTTTAGTAACATTATAGGTCTTTATTCTAGAAACATTCTTAACTATGGGCTTAAGCTCTGGATACTTTTTTTCTGAAAAAATGAAGTGATTGTTTACAATGGCGGATGTGCCACGTTGGATAGGTTTAGAAACAATGGAGTTTAGTGTTTTAAATAGTTTTGATTTAAAATTAATTACACTAGAATTATTAAATGAATAAGTTAATAATTCTTTTGGACGGAGATTATGTGCCTTATCTGTTAATCCATTATATGTTTTTAAATCGTTTAAGTCATTTAATGAGTAATATGAAGTCGATTTGCGACTATTTTTAGTTTTAACAAACTTGATTACTGTTGCTCCAACTTCTGCATTATCAAAGGCACTTTTCTTAAAATGATAAATGCTTGTTAAATGTCCTAATTTTAGAAATGATTCTTTTAAAAATATCCCGAAACTACTATAAAGCCAACTGTCATAAATTACGGCTACCATTACTCCATTATCATTCAGATGTAAAATACTTTTAAGCAAAAAATAGATATACAAATTTGATTGAGAAGGAACGGTTGAAAACCTTGATAATAGGTCATTTTTTATATTTGATTTTGAATTCACTCCATTTGCTAACAACTCTTGTCTGACATATGGAGGATTTTGAATTATTAGGTCGAACTTCTCAGTAGAATCTAAATCAAAAAAACTTCCTTGAATTAATGTCCTTTTGGAATCATTATAGAATTTTTGAATTTCATCATTAATTAAATTTTTATCAATTTCAATTCCTATTAAATAGCAATTTGAAACGTCTTTTGGCAATGCTTTAAAAAAGGTGTTTGGACCTATACAAGGGTCAAGTATTTTAGATTTTGGATGAATGTTTTCCTCCAATAAACTAATCATAAATTTAGCAAGAATAGGAGAGGTGAATACTTGCCCTAGATTTTCATTTTTTTCAGGCTTTTTTGGTATTGATTCAAAATCCTTTGAAAAAAATAATTCTAATTGTTCTTCAAATGATTGAACAAGTTCATCAACTTTATATGGTTCAGAAGTTGTATTAATCATTATTTATGGTTTTATATTTAATCTGTTCTTCTGCGGCTTTCAATGCATTTAAACCTTCTTTTTCATTTTTAACAATGTCATAAATTTTAGTAGCAATCCACAGAGCTTCTAGTTCCTCATATGAGAAATTGAAAGTTTTACTAATAGTTTTCAAGTGTTCACGTTTAATTGCTTTCTGGTCGTTCTCAACTTTACTTAAGTATCCATCTCCAATTTCAAGAATAGCAGCAAGCTGCCTTTGAAACATTCCAGAAGTTTCGCGTAATTCTTTGATTTTTTGTCCGAGTGTCATTTTACCAAATTTAGACTTGACTATTACAGGTCAAATTTAATAATATTTTTCGGAAATGCATTCAGGAGCGTTGGAAAGATTTTAGCTCTTTTGGTTTTTTCAGTGTTGGCCTTGCGTGTCGGCAAAAACCAAATGTGCTAAAATGTGCGGCTGGCTTTTTTCGGCAGGATTTTTAAAGTAGTTCGGATTTTTTTTAGCTTGTGGCTAACGTTGCAGCTATGAGTAGTGCAGAATCAAGTAAGCGATTACTTTTGTTAAGCACTAAGCCAAAGCAGTTGGTTTACGTTTATTTTTTTTACGCCTTAAATGTCAAACCAAACTGATTTGGCGGCAGTATAAATATAGA
>JBGSQM010000084.1:0-3242 GCA_041738035.1 Cellulophaga sp. | reverse complement strand
CTAAAACATTTACGTGAAAAAATTGTGGAAGCTGAAAAGACAAAATATTCTAATTTAACCAAGGATCAATTAATTGCAAAACTAAATGAAATCTCAAAACAGGAGATAGAGGAAAATTAAGTATAGCTTAAGCTTCGCTTGCATGAAATTATTCGAATTAAGAAAAATATTGTTATCAAGCAATAAGTAAAATATTTTATTACTATCCAAGAATTAAGAACTCTAAGCGTCATTATTTTGTCAGTATAGGAGATCACAAGATTTCAACATGTAATCAAATATTATTTTTTACACATTTAATTAAGTGGCTTATTAAAACACCCTGTTCAGATTATGAAAGCTTAATACTTGAAAAGTAATGAATTTGAAATCTAATTGTACTATTTTCCAAGAAAGTTAAATTTAAAAGCAAATTATATTTCACACAATCTTTTATAGTGTTTCAATGAAGCTTAAAAAAGAAAAATACTCTTGGCTAAAAAAATAAAAATCCAAATCTTACCATAACTAATATTACGCTAGATCCTGTTTCGATTTATGGTGTTCAGGTAGATAAGTGTTCATTAAAATCTAATCAGGGTGCTTTTTGAAACTTGGTTTTTATATATAGAAGTCATTTAAACTTTTTATTTTTTACTTTTTTGAGAAATATTACCATGAATCACAGGTAGTTAAACCCCAACCAATTGGCTACTGTTGTATCAAATCAATTCAATAAAGACCTATAACTATCTATCCAAGCATTGGTTCTTTCAATAGCATATCTTTGTTTATAAAGTTCTTGGTAAAAATAATCGTCCCTATCGGCATTTCCATAACGTTTGTTAAAACAGATATTTGCATTAATATCTTTTTTTTTACAAGAGTTTCTAAAGTCCTTTGAGTCAAAACCAGCATCTGCATTTAGAAATAACATTCTAGTGGAATATTGGCTTGTTCATGAGTTCCTGTAATTACTTCGAATTGTACCTCAATATTATACAAATCGTTATGGTTACCAGCCAACGGTTCTGAAATCGCAATGGGTAGTCCTTGCCTGTCACTTAAATATAGGGCATTGGTGGTTTTTCATTTTTTTCTGCCTTGACACTCTACCTGTTCGCCACCTCTTATAGCAGGAGTGTGGCAGGAAGCCTACCTACCTCGTCAAAATGCTATATATCAATCATTTATAAATTTCAAAAACTACCTGTTAGCCGATTTGTTGACGTAACTATAAATGAACTTAAAATAAATTACTTTACTTACTGATAAATTAAAAGTAAAGATAATTCATCATCAAAACAAGTTAAACAATTACAAATTATAGGAAATACTCGACATTGTTTGAATTAGAATATTTTAGCTCAATTCTTTAGTGTGCTTTAGTTTTTATTTGTTTTGGAATGAACTTCGTTAGCAACTGTAAGACTTCTTTCATTGTCTGAAGAAATACCAAAACCTTAGGTCAAAACAGTTCTTACAGTTTTTGAAACTTACTTCAGTTTCATAATTTTCCAAATCACTGATTTGAATGGTTTGCTAGCCAATTGGATTCCATTCGTTTAGATTATCCTATAATCTTTCAATATGCTTTTTATTCATTTTATATTAGACACAAATTGTGACTTTGTTTTTCCATTATTTTTAAGACTATTTTCTCGGCAATACTTATCCAGTTTTCCTAAGTCCACTTCAACATTATTTACTTTAAATCCAAGGACTGAAAGTTCGTTTTTAGTTCTAAGGTATGATTTGTGCCATTCCTTCCATGTATTGAACATGCTCTCCCTGTCGTCAATTATTGACAAAAATTTATTCCAGTCTTTCTGTCTGTAATAAGCAAGATTTATCTCCATTCCTTTTTCTTTTTAGTTAAGAAATATGGCTACAGGAAAATGCCGAAGTTTCGACTGATTTTGTGCTGTTAATTCACCAGCCTATTGAACGGGCATCTATACCATATTCCAAGTTTTATAATCTAAAGATAAATGTATTCTTATTTCGTTGTATAGTTTAAATTCATTTTTTATTCCATAATTGTTTTTTCTTTCCTGACCATGATAAATTACTTTTTCAAGTAATTTATGAATCTTAAAAGTGTAAACTATGTGACTTTAACTTTGTAAACTATGTCCCTTTAACGTACCCAACTTACTGCCAACGTTCAGGCTATGGCAAGTAGGGCGGCGGACAAGTACCGAACATTCCACAAAACCCCTAGCCAAAGCTTTTGTATTTTGTTTTTACTTTTTAATATCTAAAAGCCAAATCAAAAGATTTGGCGGACTTCGTAAACATGCCCAAGCCAATAGATTCGACACTTTACGCTCTATTTGCTATAGCCATTATTAGCCACTGGCTTTTCCTTTCAAGTATGTTTCGGGTGTCAAAATGGCTAATTTACTCTTTTTAAAATCCTTTAGATTTCTTGTTAAAATAATCTTTATTTGTCCGCTCTCAATTGCGGAAAAATTTTGTAAAGCATCTTCAAAATCTTGAAAATCAGAGTTTAAGGCAGCTAAGACGGTAGTTTTATCCATTTTCACAATATCAATTATATTTAGAAGTTGTTTTATCTTCTCAACTATAATATTGTGTTTTGCTGTTTTTCTGAGTAAATAATAAACGTTAGAGATTATTACCGGAGTTGTATATCCTATTATTTCTTTTTCCGCACAAAGATTTAAAATTCCTGCTGAGTATTCTGCGAATGGTTTTCTGTCAAAAAAGAAATCTAATAGCACATCTGTATCGATTAGAACTTTATCCATTTATAAATACTTTTGTTCTAAACGATTTTTAAGTTCTTTTTTATAATCTATATCCTTTGGCATTTTAAAGGAGCCTTTTAGAGATTCTACTGCTGGATTAAGCTTTTTGCTTTTGTGGTTCCGTTCTTCTTTAGTAAGTATTTTCAAATAGTTTTCGATAATATCTGATAAACTGCGATTTTTTTCTTTAGCGTAGTTTTTTGCTCTTTCGATTATTTCTCTTTCTATTGTTAATGTCAACTTCGTATTCATAATAATAGTTTTATGCTTTACTATTTTCAAAGTTACAAAATAATTTTTATTATACGTGTTAAAATAATTATTTATACACGTGTTTTTTAGCTTGTGGCTAACGGGAGTTTGTGCAAAAACTCCATTTTGAATAAAAATAGTAACTTCTGGTCTAATTTAAGCTATGTAATGGCCGTTTTATGTAGTTGTTTTTTTGAATACGTTAGATTTAGTTTACTAATAAATTGTCTTGAAACG
>JBGSQM010000079.1:0-74368 GCA_041738035.1 Cellulophaga sp. | reverse complement strand
ATCAACGGCCTCTGGCGGCTCTGCAGGGTTAGATTTTGTTGTTCCGAATACGGGTTCAATTTTTAATTTTACAAGCTTTCAGTTAGATTTTGAATACAGAGATCAAGAAGCAACGGCAGATATTGTGAGCGGTGGAAATTTTAGAGTTTATCATAATGGTGCTAATACCTTAGGAATTATCTTAAATTTAATAAACGGGGCTACTAATTCCCCTTTAACAATTACGCAAAGTTTAGGCAATTTTTTGCCCAATTCGGCTTCATATAGGATTGATTATAATTCTGTAAATGGTAGTATACGCTATACAGCAAACGGCACGACTACTGTTTTTGCTGTTGCCCCACCTTTTTCACCACTAAGAACTGCTTTAGCGAGCAGTATTACTATCGGTCAGTTTATGGATAATAGCGGTAGTACGCTACCCTCTTTATGTAGTATGGCCTTTATAGATACTAGTAAGTTATGCGATAACGGTATAGTAAATCTAAGTTTTGGAGCAAGCGTAATTACCAATAGAAAGATTACCTACCGAGTTAACAAAAACTAATACAAGTAAGCTAAAATATAAGTCTATTTTCCACCAGCTTTTGGAAACAGCCAATAAAAAAAAGTGATCACTCATTATCAAACCATTTTTTCAAATTAAAAACTTCTTTTTTGTATCTTTCATGGTAAATATTATTTATACCGAAATGAAAGCACTTTTTACCTTATCCGTTGTCGTTTATTCTTTCTTTTTTCTTCCAAATATTAATGCTCAAGACCCTTATTTTCTATCAGACCCAACACTTTCGCCTGATGCACAAACTATTATTTATGCCTATGATGGTGATTTGTGGAAAGTAGCTTCCAATGGAGGTATGGCTGTTCGTTTAACAGCAATGGATGGCGAAGAAAGTTTACCTAGAATTTCGCCAGATGGCAAGTCGTTGGCTTTTACTTCTAGTCAATTTGGTAATAAAGATGTGTATGTGATGCCTTTAAATGGTGGTGCCATAAAACAAATCACTTTTCATGATGCTGCTGATGATGTAGATAGCTGGTCTTGGAACTCAGAAACCATTTACTTTACATCCTCAAGAAATAATCGTTATAGTGGCTACCAAGTTTCCAAAAACGGAGGCACACCAAAAGCCTTATTTTCGAACTACTTTAATACTACGCATAATATTGTTGCGCATCCGAAAACCGAAGAAATCTTTTTTAACGAAAGCTGGGAAAGTAAAAATTTCACCAATCGCAAACGCTATAAAGGGGCTTATAATCCTAATATAAAATCCTATAACCCATCAACAAAAGTCTATAAAGAATATACTGATTATGAAGGTAAAGACATGTGGGCTACGTTTGACCAAAACGGACAATTATATTTCGTTTCCGACGAAAATACAGGAGAATACAACCTTTTTTCCTTCAATAATTCCACTAAAACTCCCTTAACTAATTTTGACACATCAATAGGAAGACCACAAGTAAGTGCAACCGGTAAAGCCGTAGTTTTTGAAAAAGATTATCAATTATATCTGTATGATGTAGCATCAAAAACAACTAAAAAAGTAGTGATACAGATGCCTATCAATAATTCCTTAAATCAAAATCAAGATTTTAAAGTTGCTGATAATATTAGTCATTTTGATGTTTCTCCAGACGGAAAAAAAATGGCTTTTGTCTCGCGAGGAGTGCTTTTCGTTTGTGATAGTAAAGGTAAATTCACAAAACCGATTGATACCAAAACAGGGGAACGTGTTTTAGAGGCAAAGTGGTTAAAAGACAATACCACGCTTTTATTTACAAGAACCCACAAGGGGTATAGCAATATTTTCAGTGTAACCGCAACTGGCCAGGCTGTCGAAAAACAACACACGAACGAGTTACGAAACAACGTAAATATTCAGTTAGATACTGCCCAAACCAAAGCGGTTTATATTAGCGGGAGAAATGAACTTCGCTTATTGGACCTTAATACTTTTAAGAGTGATGTTTTGGTAACTGATGAATTTTGGGCATTATACGCGCCACAACCCAGATTTTCCCCAAACGGTACGCATGTTGCTTATAACGCCTATAGAAATTTTGAGCATGATGTTTTTGTGATTCGTTTGGCAGATAAAAAAATCACGAATTTAACACAGACAGGTGTTACCGAAAGTGAACCTGTGTGGTCACCTGATAGTAAATATATTTTCTTTTCATCAAATTTGACAAAACCAAGTTACCCATATGGTTTCCCAGACGCTCAAATTTATAAAATGCCTTTAGACAAGTACGATGACCCTTATCAATCTGAAAAATATACGGCACTTTTTAAAAAAGAAGAACCAAAAACCGATGATAAAAAGTCAAAGAAAAAACCAGTTAAAATAACACCCGTTAAAGCTTCGGGAATCGTGATCAATACTGATGAGATTATGCAAAGAATCGAGAGTATTAGTCCGTCTTTTGGTTTGCAAGAAAGTCCGTTTGTCATTGGCACAAAAGAAGCTACTCACGTATATTATTTAAGTAATCATGACCAAGGTGATGCCAAACTTTGGAAAACAATTATCACTCCTTTTGAAAAAAATAAAATTGAAAAAGTAAGTGATGAAAAAATACGAGGCTATCAAATCGCACAATCTAAAGACAATTATTTTATACTTGCCAAAGGCAATATACACAGCTTGGACGTCGAGAAGAATAAATTAGAAAAAATTGATATCGCTTCTACCTTCCGCAAAAATTTAGCCGAAGAATTCAGCCAGATGTTTATGGAAGCTTGGGCAGGTTTCGGAGAGAATTTTTATGACAGCGATTTTCATGGCGAAGATTGGACCGCATTAAAAGAGAAATATGCAAAATACTTACCACATTTAACCAACAGATCTCAATTGCGTTTTTTATTTAATGATATGTTGGGCGAATTGAATACTTCGCATTTCGGATTTAACTCTAACGGAAAAGAAGAAAACGAGTTTTATAATTCTACCTCCAATGCTATTGGGGTATTATTTTCTGATGATAATCCGTTTGAAGTGGTTAGAATTATAAGCGATGGCCCTCTGGATATTACGGGTAAAAATGTTCAAAAAGGCGATGTGCTTATCGCTGTTAATGGAGAAAAAATTACTAGCGATAGGAACAGAGAATCATATTTTGTAGAAGCGTCCAAGGACGATGAAATTGAGCTTACTTTTAATCGTAATGGTAAAGAAGCTAAAGTAAATGTGCATCCTATCTCTAGTAATGCCGAACGAACTTTACTATACGATGAATGGGTAGATAACAACCAAAAGTATATTGACACTAAAAGCGATAAAAAAATAGCTTACGTACACATGAAAAACATGAGTGGTGGCGAATTAGAAAATTTCAAAAGAGAAATGGTTTCTGAAGCCAACCAAAGAGAGGCTATTATTTTAGATTTACGCTATAATACCGGCGGTAATGTCCATGATGAAGTACTTCAATTTTTATCACAAAAACCCTATTTACAATGGAAATACCGAGACGGAGCCATGGCGCCACAGCCTAATTTTGCACCAGCAGTAAAGCCCATAATCTTATTAATCAACGAACAATCCTTAAGTGATGCAGAAATGACCGCTGCTGGTTTTAAAGCTTTAGGATTAGGGAAAATTATAGGCGTTGAAACCTACCGTTGGATTGTTTTTACTTCTTCCAAAGGTTTGGTTGATGGTTCGTCTTACCGTTTACCTTCTTGGGGCTGTTATACCTTAGAAGGCGATAATTTAGAAAAAACAGGCGTAGCACCAGACATAAAAGTATTAGAAAATTTTGCAGACAGACTGGTAGGCAATCAACCGCAATTAGACAAAGCTTTGGAAGAGATTTTAAAAGATTTAGCGCCTTAAGTTGAAGCAAATTTTTTTCAAATGTCTGAAAAATTCAAAAGTAGATACAGAATAAAATCTGCCCGATTACAAAGTTGGGATTATGGTGGCAATGCGGCTTATTTTGTAACCATTTGCACCAAAAACAGGAACCATTATTTTGGAGAAATTACAGATAAAAAAATGCAATTATCAAAAATTGGTGTAATTGCACATCAAAATTGGTTGACAATACCAGATCATTTTCCGTTCGTGAAATTAGGAAATCATATTATAATGCCAAATCATGTTCATGGTATTGTGATTATTGACAATCCACCCATAGAGGCGCAAAATATCGCAGAGGTGCAAAATATTTTAGGGACGCAAAATATTGTAGAGACGCAAAATATTGTAGAGACGCAAAATATTGCGTCTCTACTACAATCGGAAATAACACCAAAAAACAAATTCGGACCACAATACAAAAATTTGGCATCCATAATTCGTGGGTATAAATCATCTGTAAAAACATTTGCCGCCATAAACCAAATTGATTTTACATGGCAATCCCGTTATCACGATCACATCATCAGGAATGAAATTTCTTTTAAAAATATTTCAAAATATATTTTGAATAATCCCGTGAATTGGAAAGAAGACACTTTTTTTGGTGGTGTATAAAGACGCATTATTATGCGTCTTTATACACCTTCATCCATACCAACACAAATTTTGCCTCTAAATGTTGTTTTGTTGGTTTGTGGCAACGCATTATTTTGCCTCTAAATGTTGTTTTGATGATTTGTGGAGACGCATTATTTTGCCTCTAAATTTTGTTTTGATGATTTGTGGAGACGCATTATTATGCCTCTAAATTTTGTTTTGATGATTTGTGGAGACGCATTATTATGCCTCTAAATTTTGTTTTGATGATTTGTAGAGACGCATTATTATGCCTCTAAATTTTGGTTTGATGATTTGTGGAGACGCATTATTATGCGTCTCTACAGTTGATTTTTAATTTCTTTTCGTAAATAATAGCCGGTAACAATCGTCGATAAAACATCGGCAATTGGGAACGCCATCCAAACGCCTAATTCCCCAAAATAAATTGGTAAAATAAAAATTAAGGGAATAAAAAAGAAACCCTGTCTGGTTAAGGTAAGTAGCAAAGCAGGAACTGCTTTTCCTATCGCTTGGAAGTAAGCTGCACCGATTAATTGTAAAGCAATAATGGGTGTAGCGGCAAAAACCAATCGCATTGCTAAGGGAATATGCTCCAAAACGTACCTATTTACTTCGAGTTCAGCTGCCGGCATGCCTTCTTTGCTACTTAAAAATAGAGAAGCTATTTCTGCTGGGAAAATCATTAAACCAGTAAACACAGCGGTTGCCAAGATTGCAGCATATTTAATAGCGGTATAAATACTCTCTTTAACTCTTTGGTGTTTTCCTGCACCATAATTAAAGCCTGCAATTGGTAAAAATCCTTGTGTAACGCCAAACACTGGAAATAGGGCAAACATCAACATTCGTCCAATAATGGCATAAACTGCTACCATGGCTTCGCCGCCCAAACCGAATAGTATATTATTCATCAATAAATATACAACACTTGTGGTGGCTTGTCTGGCAAGTGTAACAAAACCGAGAGAACTGATCTCTTTTAAAATAGGAAAGTCTAAACGAATATGTGTTAAATTGATTTTTAATTCGGAATTCTTAGAAACAAAAAAGTACAAAACATAGGCAAAACATAATATATAACCAATGGTGGTCGCCCAAGCCGCGCCTGCCATTCCCCAATCAAAAATATAGATAAAGATATAGTCCATCACCAAATTCCCAACAGAGGGAATAATCATGGCAATCATGGCAAATTTAGGTTTTCCTTCGGCTCTAATTACGGTGTTACCCATCATACAAAGTGCTAAAAAAGGCACTCCGTAAAGTACTATGGTATAATAGGTTTTAGCAGGCTCAAAAATGCGACCTTTTCCTCCAAATGCGGGAATAATGCTATCTACATAGGTCAAGCCTAAAATCACCATAGTAATGGTAATTAAAAGGGTTAAAGTAATTTGATTCCCAAAGGTTTTTAAGGCTTTTGCTTGGTTATTAGAGCCTAGTGCACGAGAAATGATGCTAGAACCGCCAATCCCGACAGACATTCCTAAAGCACCAATAAAAAAAGACACGGGCAACACCACATTTATCGCTGCAATGGCAATAGAACCTATCCAATTCCCTACAAAAATAGAATCGACCAAAATATTTAGCGACATCACTAAAATTCCGATAGAGGCAGGAACAGCTTGTTTTATCAGTAATGTCCCGATGGGCTCAGAACCTAATTGTTCTGCGGAAACTTTTGCCATTATGCCGGTAGTTTATCCGCTGTCTCCCAAGTATTTATCCAATTTGCCATTACACTTACCCAAGAATCGTTATCATTTAAGCAAGAGATATGTGTATAGTGCTCTCCGCCTGCTTCTTCAAATTGTTCTTTTCCTTCCATCGCAATTTCTTCTAGCGTTTCTAAACAATCCGATACAAATGCCGGAGTAATTACTGCTAGTCGTTTTTTCCCTTCTTTGGCCAAACGCTCAAACTCATAATCCGTATAAGGTTTTAACCATGGATCGCCCGCTAAACGCGATTGAAACGATACACTTACTTGACTTTCTTGTAAGCCTAAATAGGCTTTAACACTTTCGGTGGTGTCATAACATTGATGGCGATAGCAACTATGATGCGCTACCGAGTTTATGGAACAACATTTTCCATCCATTTTGCAATGAAATTTCGTTGGATCTGATTTTCTGATATGGCGTTCTGGAATTCCGTGGTACGAAAATAAAATATGATCGTATTCAAAATCTTTTAATCCTTGAGCAATACTTTCAGAAAGTACTTTGATGTAATCTGGATTTTTATAAAAAGCAGGTAATGTAGTTAGTTTTATATGAGAGAAAAAGGCTTGTTGTACTTCCATGACTTTTACTACCACAGTCTCGTAAGAGCTCATGGCGTAATGCGGATATAATGGCACTAATAAAACATCATCGACCCCTTTATCTTTCAATTCTTGCAAGGCATTTTTTATGGTCATTTTACCATAACGCATCCCTAAGGCGACGGGCATTTTAGTATGTTGGCGAACTTTTTCTGTAAATCGTTCTGAAATAACCACTAGAGGCGAACCTTCATCCCACCAAATTTTTGCGTAGGCTTTGGCAGATTTTTTAGGTCTTGTTTGCAAAATAATACCCCGCACTAGAATATTTCTAAGGATTTTTGGAACGTCAATAACGCGTTCATCCATAAGAAATTCATCTAAATATGGTTTTACATCTTTGGCAGTGGGACTTTCAGGGGAACCCAAATTAACTAATAAAACGCCTTTCATTTTCTTTAATTTTTCTTTTCCAACTGCAAAAATACTACATGCAGTTAGTATAATCTTTAAAAGAGGTAATTTCTTTATTGATGCAGGTATAGTTAAAGTCAATTTTTCCTTTCATTTAACGATAATAAATCCTAAAATACATGTTTTCTAAACTTTTTCAAGAACCAAATGCGCTAATTTATCTTATCGGTGCAGTGCTTTCACTTCTTTTACTTCAATTTATAACCATAAAAATCCTTAAACATTTTGGAAAAAACCCTAAGTATATTATTAATAAAAATGATATTAAAAGAATCAGTACGCCCATCTTTATAATATTTATCTGGATACTGATTAGAATAGAATTAATCCATAAAAATTTAGGAATTGGGGAGATTAGTTTTGCTCTAAAAAAAATAAGTACCTTATTACTTATTATGTCCATTACTTGGTTATTGATAGCAATTATTAGAATCATCAAGCAAAAAGTAATTGAAAATTATGATGTTTCCGTAGCTAATAATTTAAAGGCGCGTAAAATTTATACCCAATTCAATATTTTAGAGCGGATAGTAATTTTCATTTTAGTTATTTTTGCTATCGGAATAGCCCTTATGAGTTTTGAAAGCATTCGTGAAATAGGGGTGAGTATTTTCGCTTCGGCGGGTGTTGCAGGTATTATTTTAGGTCTATCTGCTCAAAAAATGATTGGTAGTATTTTAGCGGGTATCCAAATTGCCATTGCTCAACCTATAAAGATGGATGATGTGGTGATTGTGGAAGGAGAATGGGGCAAAATTGAAGAAATTACACTTACGTATGTGGTAGTAAATATTTGGGATAAAAGAAGATTAATTGTACCCACGACCTATTTTATTGAAAAGCCTTTTCAAAATTGGACAAAAACTTCTTCTGAAATTCTTGGAACTGTTTTTTTATATACTGATTATACAGTACCTTTTGATGAAATTAGAGAAGAATTGACACGGATTTTACACAGTACCGATTTGTGGGATGGACAGGTAAACAACCTCCAAGTAACCAATTCGCAACCGCAAAACGTTGAAATTAGGGCTTTAATGAGTGCTAAAGACTCTTCTATTGCTTGGGATTTACGCGTTTATGTCCGCGAAAAATTAGTAACTTTTTTACAACAGAATTATCCTGAAAGTTTGCCGCACACCAGAGTGCTGATGAAAAACGGTAATTTTAAAAAAATAGAAAACGCATGATTAGCGTTAAACTGTAAACCTCAGGTTTATAAACCAAATTAAAACCAAATTAAAGCATGCGATTAACTCTTACTCTTTTTTTAGCAATGCTGTTTCTTGGAGTGAACGCTCAAGAAAAAAATAGCCTGCTTTGGGAAATTTCCGGTAATGGATTACAACAAAGTTCCTATTTGTATGGCACCATGCATGTAAGTAAAAAAATAGCTTTTCGGTTAGATGATGTATTTTATGAAGCGTTAGATAAAAGCGAAATCATTGCTTTGGAATCAGACCCTAACACATGGCTAGACAATGATGACAGTTTTGGCTTCAATTTTGGCGAAAGCTTTATGACGAAGGGCTTCTACAGCAGAGCGTTTGCTTTGTCAGAACCAGAAAAAGATGAAATAGCAGCCTATTTGGGCTTTGATGACCAAATGGTAAATAATATTTTGTACCGTACTAATGAATACTCGCAGAACTTTGAAGAGGATACGTATCTAGATATGTTTATTTACCAAGCCGGTGTAAAGTTTGGAAAACCTATAGTGGCTTTGGAAGATTTACAAGAATCTTCAACCCTGGTAGGCCGAGCAAGTTTCAGTTCTAATAAAGAAAAACCAGCGGAGTGGCTTCAGAAAAAAATGCAGCAAAAGGACCCAACACAAATGGTCGAAGATGCATATAGAGAACGTAATATTAATTTATTAGACTCCATAGACCAGGGTTTATATACAGAACATTACCTAAATAATATGCTATATATCCGAAACGAAAATATGGTTAATAAGTTAGACTCGATTATGCGAAAAGCTAAAGTTTTTAGTGGTATTGGTGCAGCACATTTACCGGGCAAAAAAGGCGTTATAGCCCTGCTAAGAAAAAAGGGCTACACGGTAGAACCACTTACTTCAAAATCTACTCTAAAAGGGAGCCAACAAAAATCTTTTTTGGAAACAAAAACACTTGAAAATAGCTATCAAAAACAATCTGTCGATGATGCCTTGTTTTCCATTACATTGCCTAACAAATTATATCCAGTAGCAGAATTTTCTAATACCTTTTATGTTTCTCCAGACTTAGCAAACGGCAGCTTTTTTACCGTAAATAGGATTCCTACATTTTCCTATTTAAAAAATAAAGCTACAATAACTATCGAGGAAATTGACCAATTGTTATTTGAAAACATTCCTGGAAAAATCCTTGTAAAAACAAGAATTTCAAGAAACGGTTTTGAAGGTATCGATTTAAAAAACTTGTTGAAAAATGGGGAATATCAGCGATATCAGATTTATGTTACGCCTCTAGAAATCATCATTTTTAAAATGGGTGGTTATCAAGATTATGTAAAACAATATTCGGACACTATTTTCAATAGCATTCAATTCAAAACTTTAGACTCCCGATTACAGCAAGTTTCATCAAACTACAAAGATTTTGAAGTCAACATGCCTTCTTATTTCACCTTTACCAACACATCACGCAATGGAAACAGACTTGTTCAGGGCTTTGATGACAAAAATAATACCTATCGGTTTTTAAAAAAGGTAAGCTTAAATGATTATAATTTCATTGAAGAAGATACCTTTGAACTAAAACAAATTCATGATCGGTTTTATAAAAAAATAAACCTTAAAGGCCATTATAACGTATTGAAAAAAAACACTTTAACATCTTCAACTACAATTGATGCTTTAACTGGTAAAAAGATGTTCCTACAGACGGCTTTGGAAGGGGCCGACTACTACTTACTAGGAATGGTAAGCAAAGACAGTGTAGAAGCACAAGCCTTTTTTAAATCGTTTAAAATAAATAAGCCTATTTATCAAGAACCTTTTGAAAAGGTAAAAGATACCGCTATGTTTTTTTCTACATTAACTACCGTGAAGCCACCACAGTTCGTGGCCAATAGCAATGGTTATCAAAAAAAGAATACCAAAGATTATATGGGGTACAACAAAAAATCTGTTTATCAAAACAAGAATAGTGAAGCCATTTCCATACAAGTAAACAAAGCTCACGATTTTTTAATGTTCCCGAGTATTGATTCGGTTTGGACCCTGCGAAAGAAATTATACAGTGCCAACAACTTTAAAGTTAGTAATGAAAGGTCAACTAAATCTGCAGATGGCTATGAGGAATTAACCATAACTTTAACAGATACCGCAAGTACAAGAGGTATTTTGATTAAAAATGTATTGAAGGATGGCTTGCTGTATGAAATTAAAGCTGTGATTGATACGGTAGCAAAACCAAGTGCATTTATTGTTAAATTTTTTGAGCATTTTACGCCTACAGACACCGTTATTGGAAAAAGTATTTTAACCGATAAAACGCCTGAATTTTTTAAAGCACTGAGGGCCAATGACAGTATTGTATTAAGTGGGTACCAATTTATTGATTTCAATAAAAAGCATATTGATTCGTTAAAATTTTATATTTCGGAATTTCCGTTTAGAGAGCCACAAAAAAGTATTCAGTCTTACCTCATTCAAAAATTAGCCGAAATAGATGATTCTGAAAAAGTAGATTTTTATAAAACCTTTTACGAAAACTCCTATAACAATTCGGCTTCACAAACCAAAATTCTACAAGTAATTGCCAAGAAAAAGACATCCGAATCTGCACAACAACTTTTAGACCTCATGTCCATAGATTTACCCTTAGTTTCTAGTAGTTTTGAAATCTATCAAATTTTTAAACCTTACATGGATAGCCTTCAATTAGCTAAAAAATTGTATCCTAGAATATTAGATTATAGTAGTATCGAAGAATATAAATCTCCAATTTTTTCGTTGTTGGCTAAGTTAAAATCCGAAGAACTTATCAAAGCTAAAACCTATAAAAAATATAAAAATCAAATTTTGAATGATGCAAAAATTCAATTAAAAAGAGAATTGGGGAAAGCACCTAAAAACAAGAATGCCAACCCGTATTTTGAGAGTCTATCGACGGCTAAGAATACTGGTATTTTGGAGGATTATATTGAATTACTTCACCCTTTTTTAAGAGAAAAAGAAGTGCAACTCTTTTTTGATAAGTTAAATTTAGTGAGCGATGCCGACATAAAAACCACCAAAGTTGCACTAATTGCAAACCATGAAAATAATACAAATACAGAAAAATTATTATCGCTGGCTAAGGCTATAGAAAGTAGAAACCTATTATTTAACAAGCTTAAGAATAAAGATAATCTTGCCGCTTTCCCGGCGGCCTATAAAACACAAAAATTACTGGCTGAAGCGCAACTTTTTGAAAAAGAAGAGGTGCGACCTACTTTAGATTCTATTCAATTTATAGCTCAAAGGAACATAAGCTATCGGGGAGAAAGTTATGTCGCTTATGCCTTTAAATATCGTAAAAGTGACGATTACGACAAGAATTTTAAAATGTACTTAGCGGTATATGAAAGCAGTTCTAAGCTACAATCTAAGCCCTATTACAAAAACGGCGGCTACCTCATTGAAGATACTGATACAGACCAAGAAATACTAGATGTGGTTATCGAAGAATTCATGTTAAGAGACCGTCAACGGGCCGAAGTATATCGAGAAAATCAAGATCAGCGGTTTGGGGCGTATTATGATTATGAATAAATTTTATTGTTTGGATTATTTAAGTCTTGAATCAATTGTTGTCCATACTTATATTTTATGCAAAAAGAGTTATTCAAAGATTATTGATGAAAATATTCATTTTTTGACTCAATTTTATAAAACTTGAGTTTTATTTGTCTCAATAATTTTAATCATTTTTAATGAAATGAAAAAATACGGTATGAAAACTAAAACGCTATTTATTTTTATTTTATTGATTTCCAATTGCATATTTGCACAGCAATTCGTTTGTTCTGTTCAAGATAAAGAAGCCTTTTTTAACAAGATTTCTGAGATACAAGATTTGAAAAGAGAAAATATGGGCGGTACTTTGGTTGCCGTTGGGAAAACATTTTTAGGAACATCCTATTTAGCAAAAACCTTAGAAATAGGCGATACAGAATCTCTTGTGATTAATTTACAAGGCCTGGATTGTACCACATTTATAGAAAATGTTTTAGCCTTTAGTTTGATGCTCAATGAAGATCAAACCTCTTTTGATGATTTTACGAAAACTTTAAAAACCATTCGTTATAAAAATGGCGTATTAAATGGCTATTCTTCTCGTTTACATTACTTTTCGGAATGGATAGCAAACAATCAGTTGAAGGGTATAATCAAAGATATTACGGCGAAAATAGGCGGTACACCCATTATAAAAGAGATTAATTTTATGAGTACGCATCGAGAATTGTACCCATTTTTGAAGGAAAATGACGAAAATCTAGAACAAATAAAAGCCTCAGAAAATTACTTGAATAGTCAAGAGATTTGCATTTTACCACAAGACCAAATTGCAGCAAATGAACATTTAATACATTCTGGTGATATTATCGCCTTAACCACTTCCATAAAAGGTTTGGACATTACTCACACTGGCATCGCTACCAGAGAAGATGATGGACGAATTCATTTGTTACACGCTTCAACCACTGGCGCTGTTGAAGTGTCAAAATTACCTCTTGTAGATTATTTAAAAGGAGTTAAAAGTAATACTGGAATTATGGTGGCTAGGCCAAAAGCCCCTTAATTTCCAATTCATAAGTTTCGGTATGTATAAGCGGGGAAATTCTTTACCTTTTTGGGAATTAAAAGTGGTGAATTCTAGTTTTTGAGGAGAATTTTATTTTTAAAAGAAAGGTTTTGAACTACTAAAACTGCCTAATCACTCCGCTATTGAAAGATAAAATCCACTACATTAGTTATAAACTGAACGAAATCTTTATCGACATACTTATTTTTTGCATGTCCCATGCTGGTATAAAAACTAATCCCTCCATCAGTTCTAATTTTATATTGAGCGGTCATTCTAGCACTATCATAAGAATTATTTCCTGTACTGGAAACCTTTAAAAGTTCTGTAAAAGTATTGTTCAAGTAGCCAGCTTCCCAATAGTACCATTCCTCATTGTCGTTCCAAGGAAAAGATATCGCCCTAGTTAATTGCGTATTTTGATTGTTGATGGAAACGTTTGCATTAAAATTAGCAGCGGTGTGGTTTGGATTGTTCCTAACGCTGCAGCCTGTAACATTTGCTGCATACCAATCCCAAACTTCTTTACCGTTTCCTGAAACCGTAGTAGCAGAGCTATGGGCATAAGCATCACTTGCCGCATGATTAGACATAAAATTTCCGCCTTGTGCAGCATAAGCTTCCACATTATTGCGCTGCGCTTGATTAAGCGTATTGCCAGAAGTATTTGTAAAAAACAATATTTTGTATTGTAATAAGTTGGCCGCCGAATTAAATGCTGTACCCGTATCATCTACAACCACATCAAAATTTTTGGCATTAGCTATAGTTTGCATCATGGCAACGCTCTCACTTTTAGTGTTGTGATTGAAGCCTGCTGTTTTTGTAAAAACCAATACTTTAAATCTAGTATTTTCGGATTTCGTAGTAACTTCTAAAGTTTCACTTTGCTCCGATTCATTGTTGGAACTATCTACCGCAGCTATTGAAAAAGTATAGGTGGTATTTGCTTCAAGACCACCAACAACATACGACGTTTCTTGGGTCTGTGCAATTTCAATTCCGTTTTGATATATGTTATAGGCCGCTATGGCTATATTATCAGTTGAAGCAGTCCATGATAATCTAACCGAATTTAAAGTGATTTGTGAAGCTTCAATGTCCAGCGGTATAGTTGGACTGATGGTATCCAAATTTGTATCAGAGTTGTTATTGCATGACCATAAGGAAAACCATAAAACGAGAAGAACCGAATACTTTTTCATAATACGCTACTTTAAATTATGTACGATTGTTTTTAGTAAATAGTTTACCCATTTTGGAATTAAGTAAAGCATAAAATGAAGATTTTATAAAAATATCCGGCTAATTATAATCTTAATTCACCATTAAATATAAAATTTGATTGCTTTGGAATTTATATACATTCAATGCATCCAATAATACAGAAATAAGCTCTTTGGGCGTATTCTTATCTAATATTACCAGAGTATCTGATGATTTTTGACATTCCCTCCAGGAGGAAATATATACTCTACAAGGACATCTTCTGATACCGTTAGCTTATCGTTAACTTGAATGGCGTATACATTTTTGAAATTCTCACTAGCTATATTATACTCATCCTTAACCTTACCTATAAAAAGTATTTTAACATAATTCGACAATATATTGAAATCAAATTTATTGTAAGTTTCAATGTTTATTTTGATAAGAGCCTCAGTATTAAGCAGAGAATCCAAACTTTTCATAGTGCCTTTAGCTTCGATGGTAGAAATTGTTTTATTTTCCCAACAAGACATAGATTGAACCACGATGAATACTAAAACAAGCATGCAAAAAATATTAGTTTTTTTCAAATTAAATTTTTATTAATACATGTTAAAATTATCAAACAACCAATTGTTACCTTTTACGCTTTGACTTCGACTCCGCTCAGCCATCGTTTAAAGACGGATTTTTGACTTGGTGCGCCTTACTTCGGCTTCGATCAGTATAGGTCGCTCAATGAAGAACAGCGTCCTACTAATTTTATAAACATCTAAAACATGGAATAATAGCAACCTTTATTAAAATATATATAAAATTTACGCTAAGATTAGCGTTCTCCCCTTCGGAGGAGTTAGAGGGGGCTTAGCTTCTATTTCCTCAAACACCACTCAATACCACCTATTAAATGCTGTCTAAAATCAGAATCATCATAAGCTTCGTTAGTATGGCCTAAGCCAGTGTAAAAGACACGACCACCGTATAATTCGTGGTACCATGCAATGGGATGATTATCAGCATTTTTTCCACCTTCGTAACTGGTTTCATCTAATTTTAATAAGACATTTACTTCTGGATTTATATCTTTAAAATTGTACCATTCATCAAAATGAGTCCAACTAGATCCCAAATGTGCAGTAGCTTTGTGATCATTTGTTATTACCTCTATTGTAGCTTCCTGCTGTTTAGGGTGATTTAAAAAGTAAGCACCCACCAATTTACCGTACCAAGGCCATTCGTACTCAGTATCAGTAGCTGAGTGCACGCCTAAAAAGCTCCCTCCTTTTTTAATGTAATTTTCAAATACTTTTTCTTGTTCATCACCGAGAATATTACCCGTGGTATTTAAAAATATAACTAATTGGTATTTTTTAAGATTTGAAGTATTAAAAGCTAAAGAGTCTTCAGTTTGTGTAATTCCGAAATTGTGTTGAACCCCTAATTGCTTTAAGGTTTCTATTCCCTTTTCGATAGATTTATGCCTGAAACCTGCCGTTTTAGTAAATACCAAAATTTGAGGAGTTGCATTCCTCACTTTTGACATTCTATAAGGTTCCGTTTCGTTTAAAACCACTTGCTGATCTATTTTTGAGCTTCCACAAGAAGCAAACAATGCAGTTATCGCTAAAATTAAACTGCTATTTTGTATCAATTTCATAATGCATATTGGGTTAATTGAAGTATAAATATCGTTAATTAAAATTTACAAGCTTTACATATGAATAAAAATTATGGAATGATTATCGGGTTGCTCATGTTTGCAGTTTCCTTTTTGCATATCCTTTGGGCTGGTCGAAACTACTTTTTGCAGTCCCAATACCTTGGAGTAGGTGAGGCAAAATAAAAAATTTAATAAATTTTTATGCTAGCTCGCCAATGCCATTAAATATTTTTTAGGCGTAGTACCGTATTTTTTCTTAAATGCTGCAATAAAATGACTAGCCGTGCTATACCCAACTTTTAAACCTACTTCGTTGACATTATGTTGTCCATTTTCCAGCATTTTACGGGCATAATCCATTTTATAGTCAAACAAAAAGCTAAAAACAGAGTCCCCATATATTTGTCTAAACCCCTCTTTTAATTTTTTTAAGGAAAGTCCTATTTCGTCGGATAATTCCACAAGTGTTGGTGGTTCTGCCATTCGACTGATCATAATTTCTTTGGCTTTTCGGATCTTCCGAACGTTATCTTCATCCACTAAAAACGGACATTGTTCTATATTGGTATCGTTACTTTTATTAAAATAGAGCGAGATTAATTCATATACTTTTCCTTTAATATAAAGCTCTTTTATAGACGGATGCAGATTATAATTCATCATCTGACTTAAAATAACGGCGATGGCAGGACTAAAAGCTTCTTGATTGTAGTACTTTTTTTCTTTATTGTCTTTACTTAAAAATGGAATGTAATCGGCTTCTTTCGAAAATAAAGAATGAAATTTTTGAATCGTCATCACAATAGAAACCAACCAAGAATTGGTTTGTAATTCTAAATTTAGAGGTAAGTCCACCTTGGTATTGTAAAGCAATAGCGAATTTTCTTCTTTTACTTCTAATGCATATCTACCTTCATTAAAAATAAACTTAGCACTACCTTTTAAACAAAAATGAAATTGAATAAAAGAACTATCAATTTCTTTACTAACTATTTGTTTTTGAGTGTCATCATTCTGAATTTTTAAAACAAAAAATCCGTCATCAATTAAAATTTCATCAAAGGAACCTTTAGCGATATTTTTTTCTTCCATATAGATTTGAATATTAAAAAACTATTTAGAAACATTCTAAATAAAAATGCTTTAAACCCTTGTTTTCGCTATAAAAATACTATAAATCAGTCAATTAATCTCGAAATTATTTAAAAAAACTTAAAACGATACTAATTGTTCCTCAAGCGTTACTTTTTTAAGTAACATAGGTTTAATTTTGCATCCGATTGTAATGACTGCATGAAAGATTATCATATTTCAAAACACAACTCCTTTTACACTATTGGTCTCAACTATAAAAAAGCTGATGCCGAAATACGTGGAAAATTTAGCTTAGTGGAAGCTTCCATCGATAGTTTGTTAATGCAAGCCAAAGCTCAGGGTATAGATGGCTTATTAGTAACTTCAACCTGTAACAGAACCGAATTGTACGGTTTTGCGCAACATCCTTATCAATTAATAAAATTACTTTGTGATAATACTTTAGGCACCGTTGAAGAATTTCAAGAAGTAGCTTATGTGTATAAAAATAATGATGCCATAAGTCATCTATTTAGGGTTGGGACTGGCTTGGACAGTCAAATTTTAGGCGATTTTGAAATTATCAGTCAATTACGACAAAGTTTTAATCGTTCTAAAAAGTTTGATATTGCCAATCCGTTTTTAGAACGTTTGTGCAATTCGGTGATACAAGCGAGCAAGCGCATTAAAAACGATACGGAAATATCCTCAGGGGCTACCTCTGTCGCTTTTGCATCTGTTCAATATATTTTTAAAACTATTCCTGATATCTCCGATAAGAAAATATTGCTTTTTGGTACTGGAAAAATTGGAAGAAATACCTGCGAAAATTTAATAAAACACACTAAAAACTCCCAAATAACGCTGATCAACAGAACTAAGGATAAGGCTGATAAAATAGCTGGTAAGTTCGATTTGATTGTAAAAAATCACGGGGATTTACAGACAGAAATTCGAAACTCTGACGTGCTTATTGTAGCTACAGGCGCTCAAACACCTACCATATCGAAAGAATTAATCCACACTAAAAAGCCACTTTTGATTTTGGATTTATCTATTCCTAAAAATGTGTGTGATGACGTAACCGATTTGCCCAATGTAAGCCTTGTGCATTTAGATCAGCTTTCACAAATTACGGATGATACTTTAGAAAAAAGAAAGCAATTTATCCCTGAAGCCGAAGCTATTATCGAGCAGATTAAAGATGAATTTATTCAATGGCTAGAAACTCGTAAATTTGCACCTGTTATAAAAGCATTAAAAAAGAAATTGAAAACCATGAAAGACGAAGAACTCGACTTTCAAAGTAGAAAAATGATTGGTTTTGACTCTGTTCAAGCTGATATTGTTACAGAACGTATCATTCAGAAAATCACCAAACAGTTCGCAAATCATTTAAAAGCAGAAGATATTGATGCCGACAGTAGTCTGGCATTAATTCAGAAAGTGTTTCAATTACAACTAGAAACAAATGAGTAAAATAATCCGCATTGGAACTCGCGATAGTAAATTAGCACTATGGCAAGCAAATACCGTTAAAAATCAACTCGAATTTTTAGGATACCAAACGGTATTAGTCCACGTAAAATCTGATGGAGATTTAGTACTGGATAAACCACTTCACGAACTTGGCATTACTGGTGTTTTTACAAAGGCCTTAGATGTTGCAATGCTTAAAGGCGACATTGATATCGCTGTACATTCTATGAAAGATGTGCCAACCGTATTACCAAAAGGTATTGTCCAAGCGGCGGTTTTAAAGCGTGGAAATTATATGGATATTCTCGCTTTTAAAAATAATGAGGAGTTTTTATCTCAAAAAGAGGCCACCATTGCTACAGGAAGTTTACGCAGAAAAGCACAATGGCTCAACAGGTATCCAACGCATTCAATAGTAGATTTACGCGGCAACGTGCAAACAAGAGCCGATAAATTGTACGATAACGATTGGAATGGCGCCATTTTCGCCGCTGCCGGATTAGAACGCGTTGGTTTAGAATTTGAAAACACAATTGGTTTAACATGGATGGTGCCTGCACCCGCTCAAGGAACGGTTATGATTGTGGCTTTAGAAAATGACGAATTTTCAAAAGAAGCTTGTGCGCAATTAAACGACAAAGAAACCGAAATTTGCACAAGCTTAGAACGCCAATTTTTGAATATTTTAGAAGGTGGTTGTACGGCACCTATTGGCGCTTTATCGACCATAAAAGATAAAAATATTAGTCTTAAAGGCGTTTTATTAAGTATTGATGGTAAAAAGAAAATAGAGGTGGAATTTACTTCTATCCTTGGGAAACATGAAAACCTAGCCATTGCAGCCGCTGAACGTGTTTTTGACCGTGGCGGAAAAAATTTGATGCGCGAAATTGCAGGCCTAACCAAGGAACCTACTATATTCTCTACTAAAAAATTAACGGCAAATCAATTAGCAGATTTTAAACCTGAAATTTCCGTTGCTTCGGAAGATTTTCTTCAAATAAGTCTGAATAGAATTCCGAGGTTGGCGCTTAAAAAGGAAATCCAAAATGTAATTATTACCAGTCAGAATGCGGTTGAAGCTATTTTGGCGAGTATAAGTCCTGATGAACTCGAATTTAGAAATATCTATTGCGTAGGTCGAAAAACCAAACGCTTAATAGAAAAACATATTGGTAAAGTCACTCATTTTGAACAGTACGGCACAGACCTTGCCAATTATTTGGTGGACTATCTAGAAGGTACAGAAGTTACGTATTTCTGTAGTGATATTTGCTTAGATAACATTCCTACTATATTGACTGAAAACAACATTTCGGTCAACGAAATTGAGGCTTACAGCACCAAACAATCTCCTTTAAAAGTGCCTGAAAGTGTTTTGGGAGTGCTATTTTATAGTCCGTCAACGGTACACAGTTATCTTCAAGAAAACACCGCAAATATTACCGCTTATTGCATTGGAGATACCACAGCAGAAGAAGCTAAAAAGCATTTTTCCGATGTTCGCATTGCAAAAACACCTACTTTAGAGGCTGTTATCGATTTGGTGAATAAAGTATATAACTAAAATTACTCCAAGTACTCATGTGGAATAAAGTTAGATTATCAAACCTAGCCTTGTTATTTTTAGATTTGGGTCTGGTTATCTTTTTAATTTACGATTTTGGTTTTGAAGACTATCAAGATTTAAGACAATACAAGCTCATTGTTTTGCCAACGCTTGTATTAGCTTTAATTTTATTCAACCTTTACAAACTCCGCCTTTTCAAAAAGCAACATGCATCAAGGTTAGGTCCTACTATAAATTTATATTTTTTATCGCTTCTAATTGTTGTAGAAGTGGTTATGATTGTCAGCAATCTTGAGGCTTCATTTTTAGACAGTTTTTTCAACGTGCGTTACATTGTTGAATATGGATTGCTCATCTATTTTTTTCTTCGTTTATCGTTTTTAGTCCGTAAAATTTATAGTTACTATTTTAATCCTGCCATTTTATTTGTGGGTAGTTTTGCCATCATTGCTTTAGGGGGTACTTTTTTATTGATGCTTCCTTCGGCAACCACCAATGGGATTGTTTTTGTTGATGCGCTATTTACCGCTACAAGCGCCACATCGGTCACTGGATTAATTGTTTTAGATACTGCTAAAGATTTTACGCCCTTTGGTCAAACCATTATCATGGTTCTTTTTCAATTAGGTGGCTTAGGAATGCTCACCTTTACTTCCTTCTTTGCCTATTTTTTTAAGACAGGTTCTTCTTTTAGAGAAAGCTTGTATATGAAAGATATTATGGGAGGAAATGATGACCTTGGTGGTATTATGAAAAAGGTAATGCAGGTAGTGGTGTTTTCGTTAGTGATCGAAGCTTTTGGCGCTATTTTAATTTATACCTCTTTACCATCGTCGGAGCTTATTCCCAATCAAAGCTTTTTTGCTATTTTTCATGCTATTTCTGCCTATTGTAATGCTGGTTTTTCTTTAGAGTCTATGGGGTTTTATGATATTAATTTAAGATTCAATTATTATTTGCACTGGATTGTCATGGGGCTTATAATTTTTGGCGGACTTGGATATCATATTGCTTATAACATCACACAATATTTAAAGCGTTTTTTTATCAATTTATTTAGTAAAAAGAATAAAGTTTTTATCTCTAGAGTAATATTATTAAATACGAAAATAGTCCTTTATACTAGTTTTATTCTTATTGTTGGAGGCACAGTTTTTTTCCTTTTTTCCGAACAAAAAACCAATTTAATAGAACATAGGACGTGGTTTGGTAAATTTACAACGGCATTATTTTCATCAGTTACCGCGAGAACAGCTGGTTTTAATACGGTAGATTATGCAACTTTTAGCATCCCAGGTATTTTAGTAATGATTTTTTTAATGTGGATTGGGGCTTCACCAGCATCAACAGGTGGCGGAATTAAAACCACTACCTTTGCTATTGCTACACTAAACATATTTTACGTGGCTAAAAACCAGCCCTATATTGAAATAGGAACAAGAAGAATTGCTCCTCAGTCGGTTCGGCGCGCTTTTGCCATTATGGCGATTTCTTTAGCGAGTATCGGAACAGGAATTTTATTTTTATTGATTTTTAATCCTGAATTTACCTTATTACAAATTGCTTTTGAGGTTTTTTCAGCCTTTAGTACTGTTGGTGTTTCTATGGGAATTACAGGATTTCTATCAGACAGTAGCAAATATATGCTTATTTTATTGATGTTTTTTGGAAGAATAGGACTTTTAAACCTAATGATTGGTCTGCTTAAAAGTGTGAATCAAGTAGATTATATCTATCCGGAAGAGAATATATTGATAAATTAGTTTCGTATTTATTCGAGAGCGGGTATGATGAAAGTTTTTAGTTTAAAAAAAGAGAAGAGAGAGAGAAGTGAATGCAGAAAAAAGGAAAAGACAAAAAAAAGAGAGCGGATAGAAGATAAAAGAAGTAAAAAAACAGAAGTTTAAGAGCCTTTTAAGGCTTATGGCTTTAACCTTAAAATCTAGAGCAATAAAAATCAGATGAAAATAATTATAATCGGACTTGGAAATTTTGGGATGTCTGCTGCCATAGGTCTATCAAACACCAACAATGAGGTGATTGCAGTGGATATGGATCCTGAAAAAATAATGCAAATCAAGGACAAGGTGGCTCACGCCGTGGCGTTTGATGCCAAAAAAGAAGCTGCTTATAATTCGCTTCCCTTAAAAAATACCGATTTGGTTATTATTGCCATTGGCGACCGAAATGGCACCGCCATTATGAGCACAGCAATCATAAAAAAACTAACTAAAGCAAGAATTATTGCAAGAGCATCATCAGATATTGAAGACACTATTTTACAAGCTATGGGCGTGGATCAAATTGTGCATCCAGAAAAAGATTATGCTGAACGGTTTGTTAAAACTATTAACCTTGGAGGTAGTATCGATAATTTTGAAGTTGATGAAGACTATTTGGTGTCGGAAATTGAAGTTCCAAAAGACCTTGTTGGTTTATCGATTTTAGAATCTCAGTTCCGTAAAGAATACGATTTAAACATCATTACCATTGTCCGAAAACAGGGACATAAAAACATTTTAGGAAAAGTTGAAGTGAAAAAAGAAGTATTGGGAATGCCAAATCCAAGTACTATTTTAAAAATAGATGACATCTTGGTGGTTTTTGGGAAAGATACCAACATAAAAAAAATACTGGAAAAGAGCCAAAACCGTCCAAAAATTTAGTTTTATGATGACTAGCGTACATCCTAAATTGCCCATGCGTGACCAGAAAATAACGGAGGATTATTATTTGACTAAACTCGGTTTTCGAAAAGTTGGTACTACTAATTATGCTGATTATTTGATGTTAGAAAGAGAGGGAATTCAAATTCACTTTTTTGACTATGCAACACTAAATCCAAAAGAAAATTACGGCCAAGTATATATTAGAACAACTGCTATAGATGAATTATACCAATCGTTTTTAAATAATAAGGTTATCATTCACCCTAACGGAAAATTACAAAACAAACCTTGGGGTCAACGAGAATTTGCGCTGTTAGATCCAGACCATAATTTATTAACTTTCGGACAGGAAATACCCCAATAACACGAAAATAAAATATATATACAGCGAAAAGAAAGAAATAGAAAATATGTTAAAAAACGATTTATTTTTAAGAGCACTAAAAGGAGAAACTGTTGAACGCCCACCTGTTTGGATGATGCGCCAAGCTGGCCGATATTTACCCGAATTCATGGAAATCAAAAAAGATTTCGATTTTTTCACCCGATGCCAAACTCCTGATATTGCTTCTGAAATTACTGTACAACCCATCCGAAGATTTGGTATGGATGCGGCTATTTTATTTTCTGATATTTTAGTGATTCCACAAGCCATGAATATTGAAGTGCTTATGAAGCCAGACTTTGGTCCTTTTTTACCAAATCCTATTCGTACTCAAAATGATGTTGACGCGGTGCTGGTTCCAAACGTACATACCGAGTTAGACTATGTGATGAAAGCCATAAAAGCGACCAAAGAAAAGTTGAATGATGAAATACCACTTATTGGTTTTGCAGGCTCACCTTGGACTATTTTATGTTATTGCGTTCAAGGACAAGGCAGCAAAAACTTTGATAAAGCCAAGGAATTCTGCTTTACACAACCACTAGCTGCGCATCAATTACTTCAAAAAATTACCGATACTACCATTGCGTACTTAAAGGCTAAAGTTGCAGCAGGCGTAAATGCCGTCCAGGTATTTGATTCTTGGGGAGGGATGTTATCTCCTACAGATTATCAAGAGTTTTCATGGAAATACATCCAGCAAATTATTGAAGCCTTGAAAGAGGAAACTCCAGTTATTGTTTTCGGAAAAGGATGCTGGTTTGCCTTAGGGGATATGGCAAAATCCGGTGCAGCTGCTTTAGGCGTTGACTGGACTTGCTCTGCCAGAAACGCACGTTATTTAACAGGTGGAAATATTACTTTACAAGGTAACTTTGATCCTGCTCGTTTACTTTCGCCACCAGAAGATATAAAACGTATGGTTACCAAAATGATCAATGAATTTGGGAAAGATAAATACGTAGTAAACCTAGGTCATGGTATTTTACCAAACGTTCCTGTGGAAAATGCAAAAGCGTTTATCGATGCAGTGAAAGAGTATAAAGCATAAGCAAGCCCCCCAACCCCCAAAGGGGGAGTTTAATACTTTGTGGAAAATGCTTACTAATATTTATTGGCTATACCTGCAGGATATTGTGTTGTTTGCGTTTTTAAGCAAACATGCCATTAGGTATAAAAAAAATAAACTTGACATAAAACTAAAACTTTGATTTTTGATCTGGAAACATATACTGTCGAAGCTATCCAAGCTAAAGATGCTTGGGGGCTATGTGATTTTATGGTTTCAAATTCAGATCGATTAAAACGTTTTTTCCCTAAAACATTAGAACAAAATTTGAATCCTGCCTTATCACAAATTTTTGTAGCTGAAAAACTTCAGGCATTTCAAGATAAACGAGAGTTTCTCTATACCCTTAAAGAAAAAGAGCATCGTACCATTATTGGATTGATTTATTTAAAAAAGTTGGATTGGACTAAAAAGGAAGGCGAGCTAGCCTATTGTGTTGGTTATCAATTTGAAGGAAAAGGAATTATTTCTAAAACTATTCTTTATATTTCTAATTGGGCAAATCAAGAAATGGGCCTAGAAACCTTAAAAATCATCACTCATACATCGAACTTAGCAAGTGTTGCTGTTGCGAAAAATAGTGGATTTACATGGCAAAAAACCTTATTCCAAGAACATACTCCACCTAATGAAAAACCACTAGACATGGAGTTATTTGAAAAAAATTATGAAGGAAAAATTTTATAACTATATTCTAAATCTACAAGACACTATTACCTCAGCTTTAGAAAAAGCGGACGGTAGCGCTAAATTTCAAGAAGATATTTGGGAACGTCCAGAGGGCGGTGGTGGTCGAACACGTGTTATTGAAAATGGAGATGTTTTTGAAAAAGGGGGCGTTAATATTTCAGGCGTACATGGCGCTTTACCAGAAAGTATGCAAAACTATTTTAGCGTTAAAGATGCTGATTTTTTTGCCTGTGGATTAAGTCTTGTTTTGCATCCCAAAAACCCCATGGTTCCAACGGTTCATGCCAATTGGCGTTATTTTGAAATGTATGATAAGAAAGGCAATATCGTAGATCAATGGTTCGGAGGGGGTCAAGATTTAACGCCTTATTATCTCTTTGAAGAAGATGCCATTCATTTTCATTCCGTCTGTAAAGAAGCTTGTGATGCGCATCATCCCGATTTTCATTCACTTTATAAAAAAAGATGTGATGAATACTTCTGGAACAGCCACCGTGATGAAGCCCGCGGTCTAGGAGGTTTATTTTTCGATTACCTAAAAGAAACAAAGGAAATGAAGATACAAGACTGGTACAATTTTGTTTCCGACGTTGGCAATAGCTTTATAGAAGCTTATGTACCCATTGTTGCAAAACGCAAAAATTTAGAGTATTCCGAAGCACAGAGAACTTGGCAAGAAATTCGCCGTGGGCGTTATGTAGAGTTTAATTTAGTACATGACAAAGGCACGCTATTCGGACTTAAAACGAACGGCCGGATTGAGAGTATTTTAATGAGCTTACCGCCACATGTGCAATGGGTTTACGATCACCATCCAGAAAAAGGAAGCGAAGAAGAAAGTCTATTAGAAGTTTTGAAAAACCCTAAAGATTGGGTTTAAAAAGTAAAATAGTAGGCAGTTGCAATAGGCAATACAAATTAATAAAAAAACTGCAATTGATAGTACTGAATACTTTAGAATTAAAAAAAAGGTCTAATTCATATAGGGAATTTCAACTTTAATTTAACAATTTCATGAACTGCCCTTGTGGATCTTCTAAAAAATATAGCGATTGCTGTGCCATTGCGCATCGCACTATTTCATTGGTGAAAACAGCAGAACAATTAATGCGTTCTCGATATACTGCTTTTACAATGGCAAATGGCGAATATTTGATGAAAAGTCATCATTCGACAACACGACCAATCAAAGACCAAAAGGCCATTGAGGATTGGGCAAAATCCGTTAACTGGATTCGCCTAGAGGTTCTGGAAACTACAAAAGGAAAACAAAATGATAAAAAAGGAACGGTTAAATTCAACGACTACTATTTTGAAAACGGAAAGGTTGAAGTGATTTATGAAAAATCGGCATTTGTAAAAGAAAATGGCCTTTGGATGTATTTGGGATTGGCGAAATAAAAAAGCGAGGGCCATTGGACCTCGCTTTTTTATTTTCTCTAAAGATGTGTGGTTTAAATTACTCTTCCACTATTTTTAAGTTATCATCAGAGTTACGATCTATCAACTTATTGTAAGGATCAATCCCTGCTTTTAATGGTTTTTCATCGGTTACTAAGGTAAATATATTATCGCCAGATTTTAGCCATTTCAATTTAAAATATAACGGGTTTTTTATAGTAACACCATCATCACCTTCAATATCTTCGCCAAACAAGCCAACATCTACTAGGTTTTTTTGGTCGTCAACCTTTTCTTCTTTACCCTTATTATCATAATAGATTTTTTTAGAATTTACGGTAAAGGTGGTTTCCCATTTTCCATTATTTATTGCTTTTGTTTTAGCATCCATCACTCGGTTTTCATACAAAACAATTTTTTTAAAGCCATCATCAACTTTGTATTTAAGTGAATCGGGTGTTACCGCATATATGGCCTTATACAAATCTTCTGAACTGGCATAAAAGCCTTTATTGTAAAACTTAAACTCTTCTAAAAAGTTTTTAAGTCCTTTATTCACCACATCTTCACCCATAACATCTTGTAAATCGTACATAATCATAGAGCCTTTTTCATACCAAATATACTGACCAGTTTCTACATCCATTAGTGTACGTTCGGGTTTAAAACTAAATTGGCGTCCGCTTAAATAGGTGTCTAATGAATTCTTCAAAAAGTCTTTAATTCCGTTTTCACCGTATTCTTGTTTCATCGTCATTAAGGAAGCATATTCTGCCAAAGTTTCAGAAATAATATTGGCTCCAGAAGTTTTACTTGGTAATACTATATGACCCCACCACTGGTGTGCCACTTCGTGAGACGTAACTCTAAAGGCATAATTATAACTGTCTGACTTAGAAAAATCGGCCACAAAACCAAAATCTTCAGAATACGGAATGGTAGTAATAAATGATTGAGCAAAGTTTGAATATGCTGGGAATTCTATGACCCGAATAACGGCATAAGGGTATTCTAAGAAGTTTTTAGAATTATAATCTAAAGCTACTTTTACACCTTTAATAAAGTGTTCTAGATTTTTCTTGTGCTTCGGAGAATGGTAAATCTCTATCGCAACTTTTTTACCACTAGGTGCAATCCAAGAATCTTTTTGAATATCATACGCGGCAGACACAAAACTGAAAAAATAATCAGCTTTATCTTCTAATTTGTATTGAAAATAGCTTCTATCATTTTCTTCCCATTTCTTGGTCAAAGTTCCTGGCGCTATGGCTGTTTGTCCTTTTTTAGTACTTACGATAGCTTCAAAGGCTAAATAATCAGCATCTTCATTAAATAAATTTGTTTTTAAAGCTAAGCTATCTGTTCTTGGTGGATATAAATAATCTAATTCTTCTAAACCATACTTTTTACGCACCCCATTTTCTGTTAACTCTCGTTCATAATGAAAAGAAGGGAAAATGGCATCTCTAAAAAAAGTTCCATTCGTTAAAATAGAAGTTTCCCTATCCGAGGAAAAACCATGAGTTAATGCCTTTGTTTCTATCACCAAAGAAGCGGTGTCTTTTGGGTGTAAGGTTGTTGGCAATTTATAGATAAACATACGGAAGGCATCATCAGAAAGAAACGGTTGTATTTCTTTGCCATTATACACCACTCTAGTAATTTTAGTGTCGGCTATTGGAAATGAAATATTCATTAAAAGGGTATCTATAGGTGTATCAAATTTATTAGTTACTGTAAATTCTCCTTTTGCATTTACACTTCTATCATCTGGAAAAATATCTATAAATGCTTTTAAATCGGTGACTTGAATATGTGGTTTGCCCATATATTTGCCGTATTTCTTTTCAGCATCAGCACTCAATTTTTCGGCATAATTGCCGTCTTCTAACTGGTTTAAGACTTTTAAATTGTAATAATTGTACGCACCTACAGAAACAAATGCTAAGATAAAAAATAGCATGAGCCCTAAAGTTTTTCCACTAAAACGTTGTTTTGCTAGTTGTAAACGCTCTTTTGCCGAAGAATAGAATCCACGATTCCAAAAAACGATACCAATAGTCGCTAAAATACAGGTCAATAAAATCCAGTATAAATTCAACCAGAATTGTCCATATAAATAGTGTCCAAATCCGTTTAAATCACTTAAAAAAGACCCAGGTGTGCCTCCGAAAATGACTAAAGGGTTTGATGTTTTAAACGCTAAAGCCAAAAGAATAGGCAATCCGACGTAAATAATGATAACAATAAAATGCCCTAAAAACTTATTATTCACCAATACATGGATAAAAAATGCTAACAATAAAGTCATTAAATAACTAGGGAAAATAGCGGTAAAATTATACGTTAAATACATCCCAAATTCATACTTAAAATAACCATTAAAGGTTTGGTACAATACCCCAACGACAATATTTAATAACGTTAAAACCACTGCTACGCCAATAAGTGAGATTATTTTAGAAAGATATAAAGTAATATTGCTTACAGGCAATGCATCATAAAACTCAAACGTTTTGTTTTGACGTGTTCTGTGTACCGCTTCTCCAGCATAAATCACCAAAATAATCACAGAAAATAAAGATATTCCTCCTGAAATCTGAGCGACCATAAAACGCGTTAAAGGTAGCGATGGCGTTCCGTAAATTTGGTTAGCTTGATAGGCAACAAATCCTGCAACAATAATTCCGATGACAATCAAAATCACAAAAACTGTTTCTTTTACAATCGATAAGAATTCTATTTTACTTAAAGACCAAAGATTTTCTCGACGCGCTTTTGAGTTAAATTGCTGTGCGATATTAGGAATGAAGGAAGCTGGTACATAGTCTTCTTTCGATTCTTTAGCTCCTTTATTTTTAGACGAATTTAAAAAACCTTTGTACGAAAATTTGAATAGCGTAAAGAAGAAGATTAAAAATGCGATGCCTAACCAAAGTAACCTATTTAAGGCAAATTTTCCTGTAAGGGATAATTGTGTCGTGTTTAATTCGTTGACTGTCCAATATTTCGTTAAATACCCATGAGCGGTTTCACCAAACGGATCTACATAGACACTCAACCACTCGGTTTCTAAATTCGACAATAGCTGTCCTGAAGCAATCGTTAAAATTAGAATAACAATTCCACCTAAATATAAGATGGACATCCGTTTGAAAAAGGTCATCAAACAGAAAAATAAACTTCCTATAAAAAAGGAGTTGAACGTTAATAAATACAGAAAAGGTAATGCATAGGATGTTAGGTTAAACGAGGTATAAGTACCATAATCAGGTCTGTCTAATAAAATCCCAATCCCAAAACCAATCATAGCTCCAATAACAGCCGCGATATTCATTATTGTAACAATGGTGAAACTGCCCCAAAAACGGCCTAAAATATAATTTTTTTCGGATATAGGAAAGGTAAAATAGGTTTGTGCGGTTTTATGTTCTTCATCGCGATATACTGCAACACCCATTATAGCTGCATAAAAAAAAAGGCTAATAACACTCATGCCGCCCAAAATGCCTACAATAGCATTCGGGCTGTTGGTGAATTGTGCGGTGGCTGATTCTGCAAAAACCCCTAATAAAAGAGGAATTACAAACATCAGAAAAATATAAATGTAGGTCGCTGGTCGTCTCAACCGATATTTTAGTTCAAATAAGAAAATCTCCTTCATGATTACACGGTTTGAGGTTGGTTAATACTATAAAAATAAAAATCTTCTAGATTATTATTAACCACTTCAAATCCTTCCCCAGGATGGGTATCGCTAAATACGTTGACGTTCATATTTCCACTTCGCAAATAAGTAGAAAGCACGGTATATTGCGATTGGTATTTTTCAATCTCGTCTTTTTCGATACTTTTACGGAATACTTTTTCGTTGAGCGAGTTAGATAATTCTTGTGGATGTCCTTGCACGACTACCGAACCATCATTAAAAACGGCCATATTTGTGCATAAATTTACAACATCATCAACAATATGCGTAGATAAAATAACTACCGCATCTTCCCCTAATTCACTTAATAAATTATGAAAACGGTTACGTTCCAAGGGATCTAGACCTGCCGTTGGTTCATCAACAATAATCAATTTTGGATTCCCGATTAAGGCTTGTGCAATGCCAAAGCGTTGACGCATTCCTCCAGAATAATCGCCTAAATTTCGTTTTCTGAATTTGTATAAGTTTACTTTATTTAAAAGATCCGAAACGTATGCTTTTCGGTCATTACTATTATGAATTCCCTTAATTTTTGCAATATGATTGAGCATCATTTCTGCGGAAACTTTCGGATATACGCCAAAATCTTGTGGCAAATACCCTAAAACTTTTCGCAGTTCTTCTAGTTGACTAAAAACATCAATACCATCAAATTCAATAGTGCCAGTATCTGCAATTTGCAAGGTTGCAATGGTGCGCATCAAGGTAGATTTACCCGCGCCATTTGGCCCTAAAAGACCAAACATCCCTTTATGAATTTCAAGATTTACATTGTTGAGTGCCTTTGTTCCGTTTGGATAGGTTTTGTTCAGGTTTTGGATGGAAAGCATAGTATTTTTGTTTTAAAGGTTATTTATTTAATGCATTAGTACTCAGTTTATAAATAATGTTACAACGTAGGGATAATTTTTAAAATTTTATAGGTGTTGGTGTTTGTTGGGGTTGGGTTATCTTTGTAAAAAAGAAAATTTAAAAATCTAAATATGTTCCCATTAATCAGAAATAGACGCCTTAGAAGTTCAGAAGCCATTCGCAGTTTGGTGCGAGAAAATGTTTTAACCCCAAGTGATTTTTTAGTACCTGTTTTCATAACAGAAGGTAAAAATATAAAAGAAGAAATCGCTTCTATGCCTAATTATTATCGCTTAAGCCTCGATAATTTAGAAAAGGAAGTGAAAGAATTATGGAATATGGGCTTAGGTGCCGTTTTATTATTTGTAAAAGTACCCCATAACTTAAAAGACAACAAAGGAACAGAAGCTTTAAACGCCGAAGGATTAATGCAAAGGGCTATTAAAACCATAAAAAATGCCTGTCCTGATATGTTGGTCATGACCGATGTGGCTTTAGATCCGCACTCGTCTTTCGGGCATGATGGTATCGTAGCAAACGGACAAATACTTAACGATGAATCTGCTGATCTTTTAGCGCAAATGAGTGTTTCACACGCCAAAGCTGGCGCCGATTTTGTTGCTCCTAGTGATATGATGGACGGCAGAATTATAGCTATTCGCGAAGCTTTAGAAGTCGAAGGCTTTATCAATACAGGAATCATGAGTTATAGTGCAAAGTATGCAAGTGCTTTTTACGGCCCTTTTCGAGATGCTTTAGACTCTGCTCCTGTAGATCTAGAAAATATTCCTAAAAATAAAAGTACCTACCAAATGGACTATGCAAACCGATTAGAAGCTATTCGAGAAACGCGACTCGATATTGAAGAAGGTGCTGATATTGTTATGGTTAAACCAGGTTTGTGCTATTTAGATATCGTCCGCGATATTCGGAATGAATTCGACGTGCCTATCGCTGTATATCAAGTAAGTGGCGAATATGCCATGCTAAAAGCCGCTGCTGAAAAAGGTTGGATAGACCACGACGCCGTGATGTTTGAGCAATTGATGGCTATAAAAAGAGCTGGAGCAAATATTATTGCGAGTTATTTCGCTAAGGATGCGGTGAGGTTGATGTAAGAAGCCCCCTAACCCCCAAAGGGGGAATATTAAAAGCTTATCTATGTTAGATTTAGAATTAATTCCAAATCATAATTTTACTAACTTCATTATTGAATCCAGCCTTGATTATCTAGAAAAAAAATGGGAAATCCTAAAGGATACTCATTAAATGAAAGAGCTATACAAGAAGTATATGAAAATATTTCTTTTAGATTCAGTAATGAAGCTGATAATGAAATTTTCAGGAAGCTAAATAATTTATTTAGAAAAGTTAAGAGCTTTCGAGAGTTTTACAGTGAATTACAGAATATTTCACAGTTAATAAATTTAAATAAAAATCATTTAGAATCAGAATATTCTACTGCTAATAGAATTGTAAATTCAAAAATAGTCTATAATAGATTCAAAAATAGTACTGAAATTTTCCCTTTTTGGACATTGAAATCTGATATATGTGATAGACATAAAAAATATGAATCGGAAATAATTATATCGTCCACCCATAATATATGGTCAATATTTTTTCCGTCTTTTAATTGGTGTTGTGAATGTCACGTAGTACCAAGAATGGCTAGTCAAGTAGTAGAAATTGATAATTCAAAAATGATAAGAAAATTAGTAAACTTAGTAAGTTTACATTAACTGTTCTAAGGATGAAAAAAATATTCTTGTTGCTTATTTTAGTTGTGTTTACGAGTATTAATGCTCAAAATAATTCACTTTCTTATGCTTCCCCAGTAGAGGTTGGTTTAGATTCGGCTTATATTTATTCGAAGGTGGATTCTATTATAACAAATGGTATAAAAAATAAAGCTTTCCCATCTGCCCAAGTTTTAGTAGCCAAAGATTCCAAGATTATTTTTCATAAAGCATACGGTTTTCATAGGTATGATAGTATTCAACCTGCTGCTTTAGATGATATGTACGATTTAGCTTCGGTGACTAAAATTTTGGGGCCTTTACCAGCCCTTATGAAATTGGTAGGCGAAGGCAAATTAGATTTAGACCAAGCTTTTAGTACCTATTGGAAACCTTGGAAAAAAAGAAAGGATAAAAAAGACCTTACACTTCGAGAAATTTTAGGGCATCAAGCAGGATTGCAGCCATATATTGTTTTTTTAAGTGATATTTTAAAAAAGAACGGTAAAATAAAATCTCGTTTTGTTAAAACTACCCCAAAAAACAGATTTCAAAGTCAAGCTTATGATGGCTTGTTTGTAAAAGATAGGTTTAAGCGCAAAATGTACCGAAAAATAAATAGGTCCAAGGTGTCTAATGAAAAAAAATATAAGTATTCAGGACTTTCTTTTTTAATATTTCCTGAATTAATTACCCAACTAACGGGGGAGAATTACGAAACCTACCTTCAAAAAACCTTTTATACTCCAATTGGGTCAAAAACATTGGGCTTTTCGCCAAAAAATAAAAAATTTACCAATAAAATTGTACCCACTGAAATAGATACTTTATTCAGAAAAAGTTTAACCCAAAATTGGGTCCATGATGAAAATGCTGCACTTTTAGGTGGAATTTCTGGGAATGCGGGTCTTTTTGGCTCGGCTACGGATTTGGCAAAAATGATGCAATTATATCTAAATTATGGCAACTATAATGGGCAACAAATTATTTCTGAAAACCTTGTCAAAGAATTTATAAAGGTACAATTCCCTGGGAACGACAATCGACGTGGATTGGGTTTTGATAAACCCTATTTGAATAACAAAACACTTTCTCTTGCTGAGGCCTACCCTGCACCCGAGGTTAGTGCTTCAAGTTTTGGTCATAGCGGTTTTACAGGTACTTTTGTTTGGGCCGATCCTGAAATAAAATTGATTTATATCTTTCTATCTAACAGAGTATATCCCACGCGAAACCAACATGCTATTTATGACCTCAATATTAGGTCGGCGGTTCAACAAGTTTTTTATAAGGGTATATTACGTAGTGAATAGGTTAACATGAATCATTAATAATTTGGTATCTTAGTTTTTTTTAAATGCTACTTTATGGGTCTTCTTATTTTCTATGCCATTATTTCTATCTTCTTTTCTTTCTTGTGTTCTATTCTTGAAGCGGTGCTATTAAGTATTAATCCAACCTTTATAAATATAAAGAAAAAAGAAGGTAAAACATATGCATTAACCTTAGAAGAATTAAAAAAAGATGTTGACAAGCCACTAATTGCGATCCTTACCATCAATACCATTGCGCATACCGTTGGTGCGATTTTAGTAGGTGTGCAAGCAAAAGTTGCTTATGCTGATATTTACGGAACGGCACAGCAAACTTTTTTAGGGTTTACATTTACCGAAGATCTTATGGTCGGCGTGGTTTCGACCATAATGACGATATTAATTTTAGTAGCCTCTGAAATTATTCCGAAAACCATAGGCGCAACCTATTGGCGACAATTGGCAAATTTTACGGCTAAGACGCTCAAAATATTAGTTTTAGTTTTGAAATATACAGGACTGCTGTGGATACTTCAATTTTTTACCAAATTAGTGGGTGGAAAAGGGCATCATGGAAGCGTGTTAAGCAGAGAAGATTTTACTGCAATGACGGATATTGCTCACGAAGAGGGCATTTTTCAACAATCAGAATCGACCATTATCAAAAATTTATTGCGTTTAAACGAAGTTTTAGTCAAAGACATTATGACCCCTAGGGCCGTAGTAAAAGTAGCTTCAGAAGATAAAACTGTGATGGAATTCTTTAGAGATAATCCCAAATTACGCTTTTCTAGAATTCCTGTTTATGGTAAAAATATAGATAATATTACTGGTTTTGTTTTAAAAGATACTATTTTAGAAGAAATTATCAATGAAAATGGCCATGTGGCTTTGGGTGAAATTAAAAGGCCATTAATTGTTACGGAGCGCGATACGCCAATTCCAAAATTATTTGATAGCCTAATTGCCAAAAGAGAACAAATTGCTTTGGTAGTAGATGAATATGGTTCTGTGAGCGGTTTGGTCTCTATGGAAGATGTGATTGAAACTTTATTAGGACTGGAAATTATGGATGAGACAGATAGCATAGCCGATTTGCAGCTTTTAGCACGTAAAAATTGGGAAACTAGAGCAAAAGAAAGTGGTATTATAGAACAAAAACCAGAGTGAATTGAAAGAAATAGCCTATATAAATACGCCTTTAGGAGTTGCCAAAATTGAAGGCGATGCTGATGGTATTTCAGGAATCGCAATTTTAGAGACTGATGAAGAAATTACCATTGTGGTGCCTGAGGTATTAGAAGATACTGTTTATCAGCTCAGAGAATATTTTGAAGGCACGCGTGAAAAATTCAATTTAGAATTAAATCCAGAAGGTACCGATTTTCAAAAAAAAGTATGGCACGCATTATCCGATATTCCGTTTGGCAAAACAGTTTCCTATTTAGAACTATCAAAAAAACTAGGAGATGCTAAGGCTATTCGTGCGGTAGCCTCAGCAAACGGCAAAAACCCACTTTGGATTGTAGTGCCCTGTCATCGGGTTATTGGCGGTGATGGTTCGTTAACGGGTTATGCTGGCGGATTGCATCGCAAACAATGGCTCTTGGAACATGAAAGTCCTTTCAAGCAAGCCTCTTTGTTTTAATTTTAAAGACTTATTAGTTTGTAATTTTCTATGTTAATTTTAAAAATAGAATAAAAGTGCTTTTTATCGATACTATATACGAGATGTACTTCCATAAAAAACACCTTGTTTAAATTTCAAAATGTAAAACAGACTGCCTAGTTGGTTTGCCTTACAAAACTCTTTTCTTTAAAAAAGATTACTTTTTACACGTAATACTGCTTTTTTCAGAGGTGTCTGAGGTTGCGTTCTGTAGAGAAATAGACTCATCGAACAGTACAAATTTATCAATACCATGCCCTGACGAACGTGCTGAAATCTCCATCGTATATATACCTTCTTTATCAAAAGTTACGTAAACATCATGTGCGTTATTGTCGTAAGTACTTGCTTGCCATTTAAAATCTAAATTATTGCCACTTCTATAAATTTTGAACCAGCCGTTTTTTGAAGCTCCTTCCGGATTTGGACTTTTTCCAGTGTCTTTTGGATAAACCTTAGATGTTCCTTTTTCAGCAAAAAAATCACTAGCATCGTTAAATCTGAGCCAAGTATCATTATGTTCAGTGCCATTTGCACCTGTTTTTACAGCTGACTTCCATAAAAATCTATAGGTTCCTGCCTTACTAATGGCTATATTATAAGTTGCAAGTCCAGTGCCAGGATTACTTAAATATTGATCACCCTGCCAAATCATATACGTAATTCCTGAAATAGATTCTAATTTCCAATTGGGGTCAAAAACAGCATCTTCAAATTCTATATTTACAAGTCCATTTTTTTCATTAAAAATGTAATTGGCAACTTCTAAACAAGTTGTTCCAGTGTTATCACTATCCTCTATTTTAATAATATCAAGAGCATCTTCGCTGTTAGAGGTATCTTTAGCACAAGCGAATATTGAAAATACTGCTGTTAGCAATAATAAATTTTTGAGTCTCATCTTTTTTCTATGATTAAATTCTCTACTCTTACTAACTCAAAAAATAATAAAATATTGAATTTTAGAATAAGATTTCGATCAAAGACCAAACTATCTAACCTTGAAAATTACAATACGTAAAAAAAGCCTATAAATACTATTTGATTTTATGATTTTAACAGACTAAACATTTTAAAATAGCGCAAAAGCCCTGTTTACAGGGTGATAAGAAAAACATGAAATTCATAATTTTGAGTTATATTTAACCATATCATTCAAAAGATGAATCTACCTTCTCTATCAGAAATTTCTAGAAAAGCAAAAATGGCTATTGGTCGTTTTCCTATTACCGCCATTTGGGTGGTATTTGGGTCATTTTATTGTATGTATTTGTTGGAATACACGGAGTACGACTTTCCTGAAAAGCATTTTCGGGTTGTGATGACCTTAATTTTGGGAATAAGTTGGTTGATTGGAACACAATTTTTTATAGAGCAACAGAAAAATCCTAAAGTTTGGCAAGCTTTAAAAGTGGTAGTGCTGGCTTTACTGGTTAGCTTCTTTTTTTACTTGCCACTAGAGCATTTTTATGATACCAATCCTGAATATTTAATTCGTTTTTTTCTATTTTTAATTGCTGGACATTTGTTTTTGTTTGTAGCCCCTTTTATTTCAAAATGGGATAAAAACGCATACTGGAATTATCTTAAAACCATGGCGACATCTATTTTGCGTAGTGGTTTTCTCTCGGGTATTCTTTATATTGGATTAGCCTTGGCTCTTGCCGCTATTGATGCACTTTTTGATCTTAATATCGCAGGAAAAAGATACGGACAAACTTTTATTTTTTGCTTAGGAATTGTAAATACGCTTGTTTACTTATCAGATTTTCCTAAGAATATTTTCGAGCACACACAAATTCATTTTCAAAAAGCCTTAGAGGTTTTGGTAAAATATATTTTGATTCCGCTTATCATTTTATATTTAGCCATTCTATATGCGTATAGCTTTAAAATTTTAATGGATTGGGAACTTCCTAAAGGTTGGGTTTCTTACTTGGTTATTGCTTTATCTCTCTTAGGTTTTTTAATTCAAGTGATCATAAATCCTATCCAAAAACAAATACAATCTTGGACCATCAATAAATTTTATCCTTTTTTCTATCTGTTATTATTACCCTTAATAGCATTGCTTTTCATAGCTATTTTCAGAAGAATTAATGATTACGGCATCACAGAGAATAGGTATTTTGTATTAGCCATCGCTATTTGGATATTGGGGATAACAATTTATTTATTGGTAAGTAAAAAGAAGTTATTAAAAATACTGCCTATTAGTCTTTTTTTTATAACGCTTATGGCCTCTTTTGGGTTCTGGGGCGCTATGAGTATTTCCAACAAAAGCCAAGCAAATCAATTTAATCTATTATACACCAAAGCCCTAAATCAAAATAAGATCCTTTCTTCTGCTGACTATAATCGACTTCAAGATATTTTAGAGTATTTAGAGGAAAGAAAAGTAGTATCGAAATTAGATAAAATTACGGGTTTAACCTTCGAACATTTTAGAGATACCTTAGAGCAGGAAAATCGTGAGCAAGGTTGGTTAAACACTAGTCAAATTTTGGACACCCTAGCTATTAAGATAGACTCAGCAACCATAACAAATTCTTTTAGAGATAATAGCTATTTTAGTTATTATCGAAATTGGAACAGCGCGCTTATAGCTCCCATAGAGGGCTATGATACCTTTAGAACCATTAGTTTAAATAATGCTGATCCAACAAACGCAAATGCTATTGATTTTTATACGAGATATGACAGTGAAAATATTCTTATAAGCTTTTATGATAACGCCAATGATACTATCATCGACGTGCTAGATTTAAAATCAGAGTTAGAAAAATTTAGTAAATTGGGCAATAATTTAGACAAAATACCCCTTGAGAAGCTCATTATTAGAAAAGAAAATAAAGTTTTGTCCTATAAAATTATTTTAAATGAATTCTCGTTTAGAAAGGTACAAGATACGATTACACTTAACTACTTGACAGGCTTTTTATTCTCAAAGAAAAACTAACTATGTTACAAAAAATTAACCTAGAACATATTCTATTTTTAGATATTGAAACTGTTCCGGAGCAGCCAAGTTTTAACGATTTAGATGAAGATAAAAAGGCACTTTGGGAGCATAAATCGCAATACCAACGCAAGGACGATTTTACCGCCGAAGAGTTTTACGAACGTGCTGGTATTTGGGCTGAGTTTGGTAAAATTATCTGCATTTCTGTTGGTTATTTTAAACATAACGGAAGCCAACGAGCTTTTAGAGTAACCACCTTTCAAGGTGATGAAACAAAACTGCTAAGCGAATTTAAAAGTTTATTAGAGGATCATTTTGATGCCCCAAAATACTTACTCTGCGGGCACAATGCCAAAGAGTTTGATTTTCCCTACATCGCAAGGCGGATGCTTATTAACCGAATTGACCTCCCTCTAAAATTGAATTTATTTGGGAAAAAGCCTTGGGAAATTGCTCATTTAGACACCATGGAACTTTGGAAATTTGGGGATTATAAACATTACACCTCCTTGAAATTAATGGCCAATGTACTCGGAATTCCTTCACCGAAAGGCGATATAGACGGTAGCATGGTGCGCAGTGTTTATTATGAAGAAAAAGATTTAGAGCGCATTATTAACTATTGCGAATTAGATGTGGTTACCACCGCTCAGGTATTTTTAAGACTTAGAAATGAAGCACTTTTGGCGGACGATGAAATAGTTAGTGTGTAAAAGCAAAAACGGGGGGAATTTTACTTTGCATCACAAACCAAACCAAGTCAAACTAATTTTTTATAAATTTCATAGATTGTTGCTCACCATCTTCAAAAATGGTTAGAGAGTAAAACCCAGAAGATAAATCATCCACATTAATCGACTCAAAGTCTGCTTTTCCTTTTTTTAAGGTAGTACCATTGCTTGATACAATACTGTAATAAGCACTATCACTTAATTCGCCTTCAATAGTAATTTTTTCTGTAGTCGGATTAGGATAAACGGAAAATTTTAAAGGTGAGATAAGCGACATTTCCTGTAATTCTAAGGCAAAATCAGCCTCGGTATTTTTACCCTGAAAAGTAAAACTTTGCTGTTCTGAAAATTCAGAAAAAACGTTTGCAGTGCAATTGGTGCGGACCTTAAAATCATACAAACTATCAAATTTCAAATTTTGTAATTGCATATTAGCGGTTTCCGTAAATAGCGTTTTCCATTCTGTTTCATGGTATGCTTTGTATTGTAATTCAAAAAAAGCATCTTTTATACCATCCCAAGACAACTGAATACTAGTTTCATCAGCCTTATCAATTTTGAAATTTTGAGGCGTGGTTACATCACAATCTGATACCTTAGCCCCTGAAACAATTAATGAAAAATTTTGAACCCCATTGGTAATTTTTCCTTTATGACTTACGGTTATCGTATATGTTCCGTTAGGATTATCAATCTTTATTTTTTCGAAAGGATCTACTTTATTGTCCCCAGTTGTAGCAGGTGAAGCAGACTTTCCAGGATTTAATAACCATGGATAATAGGTTTGATTATTTTGTGTAACTCTTATGTCCAAATCGTTTACCAAAGCTGGCGTAGCATCGTTTAAAGTACCTTTATTGATATAATTCCCAACTGGATCTGTCCATGAGATGGAGGCTAGTAAACTTTCACCATTCTTAGCATTCACCGTAATGCTATAAACATCATTTTCTTTTAAGCTTGCTTCAATAATAAAGGAGGAATAATCCGTTGAGGTAATAATTTCAGCAGCACTTTTGGCATTGATAACACCCCAACCCATACCATAATCTGGCCCAGGAGCTCCAATGTCATCAGCACTATGTAGAACCAAGCCTTTTAAGGTTGCTGCTTTCATATACCTCTGGTTTAAACGCTCGTAATACTCTTGCAATAGAAGTAAAGTACTGGTAATTCCTGGAGCTGCCATAGAAGTTCCTGAATACGTATCATAACTGGTATTGGTTTCTGATTGTGTAGATAAGATATTTGCGCCACTACCCGCAATATCTGGTTTAATTCTGCCATCATCTGTTGGGCCATGACTGCTATAATTGGCTACGAATGCCTTTTTTAAATTACCCTTAGCATCTACATCGGTTTCCACTGCGGCAACATTGATTCCGTTTTTTGAAGTTGAAAAACCTAATAACAAATCGAAGCCATCAGAAGTTTTGCCAAACATTGGGGCTTCATTAAAATTTAGTTTTTGTGCATTGCCTGCTGCGGTTATCATTAAATAATATGGGGAATTGTACATTATTTTATCCCAATCTTGCGACACTTGAATATACGCGCCAAAATACCAGTCTGGCACAAAATCAGGACGAATACCGTAAGAGTGGTTAGATAATAACAGACCTTCCGTTGCAGCAGTTATAACCTCTACTTTATCTGCTTTCCAATCGTTACTTATAGCAGTTGCATTATAGGCAATGCCTTTTGCTTTGGATTTAATGCCTTTTGAAATCATAGCTCCTAAAACCATGGTGGCGTGTGAACTTAGCTCATCAGTAGCGTCAGGGACGCTCACTCGTGTTGCGTACTCTTGGTGCGTAACTAAAGCTTTGCCGGCATCCCAAAGTCCTACTTTCATGCCTTCTCCACTAAGACCTAAATTTAGCAAACCACCACTGTACAAAGTGTTCGCCCTAGAGATTGCACTTGCATTATCGCTAAACGTACTATAATATAAGGGGGTGCCGTCAGTTCCAAAATCGACAAGGGCAATTTTATTTCCATCGGATAAGGTTTCCACTAAAGGTAATTTGCTGGCTGCAGCGTATTGTTGTATCCTTTTTTCCGTTGCGGCAAATTGATACTTAAAGTCTTCGCGTATTTTTTGTAAATGATGTAGATGTTGCCCTTCTTGATCACTAATAATTTTAGATTGAGCAGTTGACTGAGTAAAAGCAGTGCTTACGACAAGTATTGTGACTAAAATGAAGAGGTAAGCCGGGTTAGGAAATAGGTTTTTATAGGCCATAATATTTACTTTAGGTAAGATTTGGACTACAAATATATTTTAAAATTAAATATTGGTCGATAAAAAGCTTATTTTTTCGATGAAATACAGTTTTAGAAGATCTAAAAGTTAGTTTGAAGGTTTATTTATTGAATTTCAATTGAATATATACTGGAAAATGATCGCTATAACCACCCATGTATTTTCTCCCAACATAGGTTCTAAAAGGACTTCCTTTAAATTTGCCTTTAAGTTCCATTAGAAAATTCGCATCAAAAATATTAGCATTATTAAAGCTGTGGGTTTTCTTTTCGTAATTCAAAAAACTATGCGAGATCATGATCTGATCAAAAAGCATCCAATTAAAATTATAATTGGCACTACCTCTTAATGGCGTCAGTAATTTTTCTGTAGGGTGAAAAAGCTGTTTTTCTTGCATTAATTTATGGATACTTGGCGTTTTAGGTCCATCATTAAAATCACCCATAACAATATAATTTGGATTGCTATATTTTTCTTCTAAAACTGCCATAAACTTGATGATTGTTTCAGAAGCTTTTATACGTTTATATTCCGTTTGTACTCCGCCATCGCGCCTTGATGGCCAATGATTGACAAAAATATGGACTTCTTCTTCGTTTAATTTTCCATGTACGTACAGAATATCTCTGGTCATATCTTGCTGCCCATCCAAGTTATAAACCATAAGGGGAATAGGTTCAGAATCTAAAATTTTAAAATAACGTTGATCATAGATAAGTGCTGTATCTATGCCTCGTTCATCAGGAGAATCGTAATGCAGATAAGCATAGTTTTCTTTTTTTAGTGCATCAACCTTTAACAAATCTCTTAAAACTATTTTATTTTCTACTTCTGAAACTCCTATAATTACCGGTGGTTTGTCCGAAGTCGTCAACCCAATTTGGGCAATGGTACTTCCTAATTTATCTAGTTTTGATTGTAAACGTTCCGGTGTCCATTTTAAAATTCCGTTGGGTGTAAAATCTGTATCTAATTTTTCAGGATGATCTTGAGCATCAAAAAGATTTTCTAAATTATAAAAGGCAATAGTAAAAAGGCTGTTATTTGGCTTTTTTTTAAAATAAGAAAAAAACATACTTTCAAAAGTTGTTTTCCAAAAATACAAAATAGGTAGCCTAGGATTCCGTAAATTTGTATTTTAATTTTCTGTATGATAGAGCAAAAAGAAATAGATTATGAAAGAACGGTGCTTATTGGCGTCATCAATAGGGATCAGAATGAACAAAAAGTAAAGGAATATTTAGACGAATTAGAATTTCTTACTTATACTGCCGGTGGCGAAGTATATAAACGCTTTGTTCAAAAAGTGGATTTACCTAATCCTAAAACTTTTATTGGAAGTGGTAAAATGAAAGATGTAGAAGCTTATGTAGAAGAACACGAAATAGGATGTGTTATTTTTGATGATGAATTAAGTCCTGCGCAACAACGCAATATTGAAAAACAATTGAAGTGTAAAATTCTTGATCGCACTCATCTTATTTTAGATATATTTTCACAGAGAGCACAAACCAGCTATGCCAGAACACAAGTTGAACTAGCACAATATGAGTATCTATTACCTAGACTTACGGGTCTATGGACGCACTTAGAACGTCAAAAAGGGGGAATTGGCATGCGTGGCCCTGGAGAAACAGAGATTGAAACGGATAGACGTATTGTTCGAGATAGAATAGCGCTTTTAAAGAAAAAGTTGCTTAAAATAGATAAGCAAATGGAAACCCAACGCGGCAATCGTGGTGCTTTAGTGCGGGTAGCTTTGGTAGGCTATACCAATGTTGGGAAATCTACCTTAATGAATGTAATTAGTAAAAGTGAGGTATTTGCAGAAAATAAACTGTTCGCTACTTTAGACACCACTGTTCGTAAAGTAGTTATTGGCAATTTACCCTTTTTGTTAAGTGATACTGTTGGTTTTATAAGAAAATTACCCACACAATTGGTAGAGAGTTTTAAAAGTACTTTGGATGAAGTCCGGGAAGCCGATTTATTGCTTCATATTGTAGATATTTCGCATCCACAATTTGAAGAACATATTGCCTCTGTAAATAAAACTTTAAGTGAAATTAATAGCTCTGAAAAGAAAACAATTATGGTTTTTAATAAGATAGATCAATATAAACATGAAACCATAGACCATGATGATTTAATTACCGAGAAAACAGAAAAACATTTTACACTTGATGAATGGCGCCATACTTGGATGCGAAAAGTAGGTGATAGGGCTTTGTTTATATCAGCCTTAAATAAAGAAAACCTAGACGAGTTTAGAAAAAGGGTGTATGATGAAGTAAGAGACATTCACATTACCCGTTTTCCTTATAATAATTTCTTGTACCTAGAGCATTTAGACGAATACTAGTGTTATGTTAAGCCTGTTTTAGTCCGCCCAACCATTGTTCTTTTTTACCAGTCCTGCGTTAAAAAATGATTTCTTAGCTACGGCTATCTACTAATTTTTTGCCTTGACCTGGCAAAAAATTACGGCGGCTTAACCGACATAACAAACTTAACACAACACTAGTGGTATTTTCTGAACTTATATTCAATAACTTAAGTTAGCCTTTAACCTACCCTAAAAAACTATAAGACGCCCTCTGGTTTGGAGGGCGTCTTTTGTTATACCATTAATTTTAAATGGCAAATGGTATTATTATAGTCGTAGTTTTTTTAGAATGCGTAGTTTAAACCTAACATCCAATAGGTTTGTAATTTATTGTCAACATCATTAAAACCTGTTGCAGTAGGCGGAGTTTGTGCCAAAGCGAAGTTTAAAGCCTCCTGTCTGTTGCTTCTTAAACCAAAGTCAAAACCAACTCCGATATTTTTCCATAAGGTATAACCAAAAGAATTGATCCAAGTTAAGTTAGATAAATCACTACTATCATAACTCTGAAACATTGATAAATTAGATTTAAAGTTTACTGCGCCAACACTTTTAGTGTAATCGGCTACTATCTTAGCTCCTAAAGACGACTGAAAAACATCATTATTATCTGCAAACACAAAGTTGTAGTTTAACGGATGAATGACCACTACCAAATCTTGAACGGGAGTCCAAGTAGCCCCGACTCCTAAATCTAAATAGCCGGGATTGTTAAAGTTATTTAAAATAGTAGTTCTGTATTCTGCCAAACCAGAGATGGCAAATTTCTCATTCAGTTTACGACCGTATAAAGAGGTTAATTGAAAAACATCGGTTGTTCCTACAAAACTGTCACTATCATTAGGATTATCTTTATTATCTAATTTAACCCAAGCCAAGTTTATATTCGCTGAATTTCTCCAAAAATATTTTTCTTGTAAATTATTTGCAAAGGCATTAACGGTAAAGCCTATATTTCCGGCATCGTTATTCGGTGCACCTTGTGCGTACCAATTGCTAAAGCTAGAAATGCTTCCTCCGATAGTCCCAAAAGCTCCTTTTTTCCACCCTGGCATTGCATCAATCTTAGATTGTAGTGCGTTTACACGAGCTTGTATAGCCGCTATAGAATCTTTTTTTGGTACTTGTTCAGCTTTTAATTCTTCAGCAGTCTGGCTATAACCTGCAGCCAAAGCAAGGCCAGCCAATACAGTTAACATTGTTTTTTTCATGGTTTTAATGTTTAGTATTTTAAAAAAAATTAGAGGTAAATATAATGATTATGAGCAAATCCAAAATTTTTGCAGCTTATTTTCTTTTAAATAAAGGGACTGAAGAACAGGCCTCCCCATACATAACACTTTTTGCAACGCTTTGTATTTTCAAAGTTGCCCATATATAGGCATTGGCAGGTACAGGTTTGTTGCTGCATCCTTTAATAATTATTGATTTATCTGTGAATTCTGTGATCTCTAGCTTTTCTATGATGGTGTGATATAGAGAAGCTTCTAAATATTCTAAATTACCAATCACCACTTTTTTGGCAAAAGGCTGCAATTTTGTACTAATGAGCATGTATGCCCAACCGGGAATAATAGCTTCAGAACTGCAATGTAGCGCTACAAAGGCATCTTGATATTGGTTCCAATTGTGATTTTCTAAACTTTCTCTGAAAGGTTTTTCGCGAAGAATAAAACCTTCGTACAACCAATCTTTAATATCCATAAGCACCCGTGTTCCTTTTGGATAATAATCTTCCAAATCAAAGGTAATAAGCTTACTCTGCGCTACTTTGTTTACTATTTCTTCCATGAGTTAAAAGTGTTGTTCGTTTATCCAATTTAAAACTTTTTACAAAATTTTGGCATTAGACTATTGAAAGTATTTCTTAAGTTGTGTTTTTTAATTATGCTTAGTAATCAGTATGTAAAACTGACAATTTTATCCACCAAAAACCACCAACGGTCAACCATCAACTTAATAATTTGTACTTAAAACTCCTTTAAAGCATACCCAATTCTAACTTAGCCTCTTCACTCATCAAGTCTTGCGTCCAAGGTGGATCAAAAGTTATTTCTACTTCGGCATCTTTTACGGCGTTCAATGATTTTACTTTTTCTTCTACCTCTGCAGGCAGCGATTCCGCTACTGGGCAATTGGGAGACGTTAAGGTCATCAATATTTTAACCTCCATATCTTCATTCACAAATACATCGTAAATAAGTCCCAATTCGTAAATGTCAACCGGAATTTCTGGGTCATAAATGGTTTTTAAAACAGTTACTATTTTTTCTCCTAACGCTGCTGTATCTATTGTTGTTTCTTCGCTCATCATTTAATTAGTTTAAGGTTTTTTTGTTTCTGGTTTAAAGTTAAATGCTAAATAAAAAATTATTAGCTAAAATTATTTTGTGTTTGAACTTTAACTTGCGCTTGAACTTTTTTTAGTTTAATGATGTATGATTAGATTTTTAGACATCTTTAAATCAGCACATCTTCAAATTTTGAAATCAATCAATTATTACATTTCTGCATTCAACTCTCTCCTTGCGTTCTGGGGGGCGTCAGTTGTGTTTGATAAGCAACAGCATATAATTTCAGTTGTTTTATCATACTCACCAATCCATTTGCTCTTGTGGGGGATAAATGCTCTTTTAATCCAATGTCATCGATAAATTGTGTATCTGCATCAATAATATCTTGTGGCGTTTGATTGCTGAAAGCACGTACTAAAATAGCAATAATACCTTTGGTAATAATTGCGTCGCTATCGGCAGTAAATACTAATTTTTCGTTTTCTAATTCTGCATGAACCCAAACTTTACTCTGGCAACCTTTGATAACATTATCATCGGTTTTGTATTGCTCATTTATTAAAGGTAATGCTTTTCCGAGTTCAATCATGTACTCGTAGCGCTGCATCCAATCTTCAAACAAGGAAAACTCGTCAATTATATCTGTTTGTATCTCTTTAATCTTCATTTTTTTATTTCTTTCTCTAATTCAAAAGTAAAATTGCTGATCATTTTATCTCACAAAATTACACTAATACCATTTACCATTTGGAATAGCGGTAATAAAACGCGTCTTTTCCTTTTATTTTTTCAATTTAAAAAAAACCGTATTTAAGGCTATGCTTTGTTTTTCAATATCATTTAAAGAAAAAAATATTCATTTTCTTTTACAGTAATATTAAACAATAACTGGTATAAGTATTTTGTTCTTGGCTGTGATTTAAGACGTCAAAACAAAAAATCAGAAGCTCCAAATAGTGAGAATTTGCAATACCCATTTATGGTTATTTTTTTAATTTAATTTTCTACGAATTGCTACTGCTTACTTTGTTGATAATTGTGTTATTATTCTAACATATCTTTTGCTCTTTTTACGCCAGCAACAAGTACATCAATTTCTTCTTTGGTATTGTAAAAACTAAAACTCGCCCTTACCGTACCAGGAATTTGAAAGAAATCCATAATGGGCTGTGCGCAATGGTGTCCTGTACGCACTGCAATGCCCAATTTATCTAGTATAGAACCAATATCATAGGGGTGAATACTACCAACATTAAAAGATATTACTGCCGTTTTGTTTTCTGCTGTTCCATATATTTTTAAGCCTTCTATTTCAAGTAATTGTTCTGTAGCATATTCTAAAAGTTCATGTTCATAAGCTGCAATGGCATCAAAACCTATAGCGTTCATATAATCTAAACCTGCGCCCATAGCAATTCCACCGCAAATATTAGGTGTGCCGGCTTCAAATTTATGTGGTAAACCTGCATAGGTTGTTTTTTCGAAAGTTACCTCAGCAATCATTTCTCCGCCACCTTGATAAGGTGGTAATTTGTTCAACCATGCTTCTTTCCCGTATAAAATACCGACGCCTGTTGGGCCACATATTTTATGAGCTGAAACGGTGTAAAAATCAGCGTCGAGTGCTTGTAAATCTGCTTTTATATGTGGCGCTGCTTGAGCACCATCAATTAATATTGCGGCACCTACTGCATGAGCAGCGTCAATCATTTCCTTTATTGGGTTGATTGTTCCTAAAGCGTTCGACACGTGATTGCAAAACACTAATTTCGTTTTATCAGAAAGCAGGGCATGGTATTGGTCCATCAGCAATTCTCCTTCTAAACTCATAGGAATTACTTTCATGGTTGCGCCTGTGCGTTCGCATAGCATTTGCCAGGGTACAATATTTGAATGATGTTCTAAAGCAGAAACCAAAATCTCATCCCCTTTTTTAATGATTGATGAAAATCCGTTGGCCACGATATTTATCGCATGCGTTGTTCCCGACGTAAAAATAATCTCATAAGGTTTTGCGGCATTAAAATGTTTCTGTATTTTTAAGCGCGCCTCTTCATATTTATCTGTGGCTTCTTGGGATAAAGCATGCACTCCTCTATGAATATTTGCATTGTAATTACTGTAATAATCCACGATAACATCAATGACCTGTTTTGGGGTTTGCGAGGTTGCTGCATTGTCAAAATAGACCAAATCTTTGCCATTAACCTTCCTTTTTAGAATAGGAAAATCTTGGCGTATATTTAAAATATCTGTAACCCTTTCAATCATCATAATTTTTTTACAAAGATACCGACTATCACTCAAATAGACGATAAATTTGGGTGGTTTATCAACTTCAAAAAGTATATCCAGCAGATAATTGAAAAGATAAATTCCTGTCTTGAAGAATTTCTGATATTTCTCCCCTAATATTATTTGAAATACCGAGATAAATCCGTGGTTGTATGAATAAATTATTGTTTAATCTATAACTGATGCCAGTGGCCAATCCGTAGTCCAATGCAAAGTCTCCGTTAGTTTTAAATCTTTGTCTTTCAACACCCGAATCAACAAGATCTCTTTCTTTGGTATTGCCAATTTGATTGATTAAAAAAGCAAATTGTGGCCCTATTTCTAAGCTTAAATTATCATTTAATTTAAAGCCTGCGATTAATGGAATTGAGAAGTAGTTCTTTTGGGTATTTACTTTGATATTTGAGTCAACTAAAAATTCAGAGTCAAAATTTTGTAAGTCTGTATCTATAATAAAACCTTGATTGCTGTATAGAAGTTCTGGTTGAAAATAAAAATTTTCATTTACATCAATAGCCGCAAAAACGCCCAACTGAAAACCTAGTCTTGGTTGATAGCCTCTTGTTTGATTCCCGTAAATTGTAGAATAATTTGCACCTGCTTTTAGTCCGAATTTAGCTTCTTGGGCGATAACGAAATTTACAGCAGAAAAAGTAATCAAAATAGCCCCCAGTACTTTCATATAATATAATTTAAAATAAAAAACTCCCGTTCTTGTCATAGAAAAGGAGCATTTTTTAGAATGATATCTTCTTATAAATTATAAATTAAACCCTAAATTAACACCCAACTTATTGGCTATCAATTTATTGATTCTAGCTTTTAATTCTGGAATACGCACACTTGCTAATACATTATTAGCAAAGGCATACATTAAAAGTGCATTCGCTTCTTTTTTAGGAATCCCTCGAGATTGCAAGTAAAAAAGGGCTTCTTCGTCTAACTGACCAATAGTACAACCATGTGAACATTTTACATCATCTGCAAAAATTTCTAATTGGGGCTTGGTATTAATGGTTGCTTTATCGCTGATTAAAATATTATTGTTTTGCTGAAAAGCATTGGTTTTTTGCGCTAATTTTTCAACAATAATTTTCCCATTAAAAACGCCTGTAGCGTTTTCATCATAAATGCCTTTGTAGTCTTGGTGACTTTCGCAATTGGGTTCAATATGATGCACTAAAGTGTGGTGATCTACATGCTGTTTTTCACCCAAAATCGTAACTCCCTTCATCGTAGAATCTATATATTCTCCATTCTGAAAAAAGTTTAGGTTATTGCGAGTTAGTTTTCCTCCAAAACTAAAAGTATGCACATTTACAACGCTTTTATCTTTTTGATTGATGTATGTATTATCAATTAAAGAAGCTTCTGCGGCATCATTTTGAATTTTATAATAATCAACAATAGCATTTTTCGCTGCAAAAATTTCAGTAACCGAATTGGTTAATACTTCATTAGCTGTTAAACTCTGATGCCTTTCCATAATTTGAACTTCAGCATTTTCCTCAACAATAACTAAATTCCGAGGTTGTAGCATAATTGACGCCTCGTTACCTGTCGCAAAATGTAATATTTCGATAGGCTTTTTAGGCATTTTATTTTTAGGAATATAAATATACGCTCCTTCTCTACTAAATGCCGTGTTCAACGTAGTTAAAGACTCATCTTGCGAAGCTATTTTATTAAAATAAACATCGATGATTTGTTTGTACATCGGTTTATTTAAAGCCGAACTCATCAAACAAATATCCACTCCATCATGGGTTGTTTCCGAAAGATTTGAACTATAAACCCCATCAATAAACACAAGCTTATAGGTGTCTATTTCGTGAATAAAATACTCTTTAACATCTTTATATTCAAGGGTATTCACTTGTTTCGGAAAGATACTAAAATCTGTTTTCTGCAAAGCATTTAGAGATGTATATTTCCATCCTTCTTCCTTTTTAGAAGGAAAACCTTTCATTTCAAAATTCTTCATAGCTTCTACACGCACATTGTGAACTGGGTTTTCTATATCCACATTATTCTCAAATGCCATGAAGGAAGAAATTAATTTATCTTTTAAATCCATAAATTTTAAGTATTGAGTATTGAGTATTGAGTATCAAGTACAAAGTCAAGTTAGATTTACTTAATACTTTGTACTCATTACTTTGTACTTTTTAAATCACTGCCTCATTTTTTATCCAATCGTAACCTTTTTCTTCTAGTTCTAGGGCTAGTTCTTTGCCGCCAGATTTTACTATTTTTCCGTCGTGTATGACATGTACAAAATCGGGAATAATATAATCTAGTAGTCTTTGATAGTGGGTAATTACAATAACCGCGTTATCCTTACTTTTTAACTTATTTACGCCACTAGCTACAATGCGAAGTGCGTCAATATCTAATCCTGAATCGGTTTCGTCTAGGATTGCCAGTTTTGGTTCTAGCATCGCCATTTGAAAAATTTCATTACGTTTTTTCTCTCCACCAGAAAAGCCTTCGTTCAGCGAACGAGATAAAAATTTACGGTCGATTTCTAGCATTTCGGCTTTTTCACGAATTAATTTCAGCATTACATTTGCTGGCATATCTTCTAAACCACGTGCTTTACGACTCTCGTTAATAGCCGTTTTCATAAAGTTGGTTACTGAAACCCCAGGAATTTCTATAGGATATTGAAAAGAAAGAAAAATACCTTTATGAGCGCGCTCTTCTGGAGCGCTATCTTCCAAGTTTTCGCCTTCTAAAATAACCTCGCCTTGGGTTACTTCAAATTCTTCTTTACCAGCAATGACCGAAGCCAAAGTACTTTTACCAGAACCATTTGGTCCCATTATCGCATGTACTTCTCCTGCTTTAACTTCTAAGTTAATTCCCTTTAATATTTCTTTACCATCTACACTAGCGTGTAAGTTGTTGATTTTTAACATGTCTAAATACTATTTATCTTATTTTTTTCCTGCTTATAAAATTTACCTTTGGGTGTCAGGGACTTTTTAACCTACAGAACCTTCTAAACTTATTTCCAATAATTTTTGCGCTTCTACAGCAAATTCCATAGGTAATTTATTTAAAACCTCTTTACTAAAACCGTTGACAATCAAGGCAATGGCCTTTTCAGTAGGGATTCCTCTTTGGTTGCAATAAAACAATTGATCTTCTCCAATTTTACTTGTAGTTGCCTCGTGTTCTATTTGTGCTGTTTTATTTTTAACCTCTATATACGGAAAAGTATGAGCGCCGCATTCATTACCCATTAACAGAGAATCGCATTGCGAAAAGTTACGAGCATGATCGGCTCGACTGCCAATTTGTACTAAACCTCTATAACTGTTTTGAGATTTTCCTGCTGATATACCTTTTGAAATAATGGTACTTTTGGTGTTTTTCCCAAGATGTATCATTTTCGTTCCAGTATCTGCTTGCTGGTAATTATTGGTTACCGCGATGGAATAAAATTCTCCGATAGAATTATCGCCTTTTAAGATACAAGAAGGATATTTCCAAGTTACCGCAGAACCTGTTTCTACTTGTGTCCATGAAATTTTAGCATTTTTCTCACAAATACCTCTTTTAGTTACAAAATTATAAACCCCGCCTTTACCGTCTTTTCCACCTGGGAACCAGTTTTGAACCGTTGAATATTTTATTTCCGCATTGTCAAGGGCCACTAATTCTACCACCGCAGCATGCAATTGATTTTCATCGCGGGATGGAGCGGTACAGCCTTCTAAGTAACTCACATAACTGCCTTCATCGGCAATAACAAGTGTACGCTCAAACTGACCAGTACCTGCTTGGTTAATTCTGAAATAGGTTGATAATTCCATAGGGCAACGAACGCCTTTAGGAATATAACAGAAGCTACCGTCAGAGAATACTGCAGAATTTAAAGCCGCATAATAGTTATCTCTTTGTGGAACTACAGATCCAATATATTTCTTAATTAATTCTGGATGTTCTTTAATTGCCTCTGAAATAGAGCAAAAAATAATTCCTTTTTCTGCCAATGTCTTTTTGAATGTGGTTGCTACAGAAACAGAATCCATAACAATATCAACAGCTACGTTTTGCAGCTTCTTTTGTTCGTCAACTGAAATTCCTAATTTCTTATACATTTCTAGTAACTGAGGATCAACATCATCTAAAGATTTATTAGGATCTGCCTTTTTTGGTGCTGAATAATACGATATTGCCTGAAAATCTGGTTTGGTATAATGCACGTTTGCCCACTTAGGCTCCGTCATTTCTTTCCAAATTTTAAAAGACTCTAAACGCCAAAGCGTCATCCATTCTGGTTCACCCTTCTTTTTTGATATCGCAATAACAATCTCTTCATTTAAACCAATCGGAAATGTTTCTGACTCTATATCTGTATAAAAACCATATTCATATTCTTTAGTTTCTAACTCTTTCTTTAATTCTTCTTCTGTATATGCCATAATGTAGCTCCTTATAATCCCCCAAAGGGGGAATTTCACTTACTTTAATTATATTTTTTGCCCCCAATTAATAGTTTCCCTTCGGGCGTTGCACTGAGCTCAGCCGAAGTGGGTTAGGGGGATTTTTTTACAATGAAAAACTTTCTCCACAACCACAAGTTCTTTGAGCGTTTGGATTGTTGAAAACAAAACCTTTTCCGTTGAGGCCACCTGAATATTCTAAAACAGTACCTACTAGATATAAAAAGCTTTTTTTATCTACTAGGATGCGTACCTCATTATCTTCAAAAATTTTATCTGTTTCTGTTGTTTTATTGTCAAACTTTAACTCGTACGATAATCCACTACATCCGCCGCTCTTCACGCCAACACGAACATAATCTTTAGACGAATCAAAACCATCATCTTCCATCATGGCGATGACTCTTTTTTTTGCCGTTTCTGATACTTGAATCATACTTAATTTGGATTTAATCTAAATAGATGACAAATATAAGACATAAGTCTCTTTTTTCCGCGTTTCCTAACATTTTTATAACTAATATGGTTATAAGATTTGTTGATAGGTCTAAAGTCAAATGTCGAAAGATTGGATTTGTTCGATTATAGGTTTTTTAGGAGTTTGGATGCTAGGTCTAATATAGACAGTTAAAACTAGAAGACTAAAAACCCAACACCTAGAATCTTTTTCGATATTGGACTTTTTACAATAAACATAAATACTGCGTACAAAGTATTAAGTGCTGATTATTTAGCACAAAAGACTTTAAACAAACAAAACTTTAATAAACAAAAATCATCACCCTTTTTATTAAAATCACTTAAAACTTAAAATCTTTCGACATTGGACTTTTGACTTTCGACTCATTTTGAATAATTCGATGTATTTTTGTCCTATGATTGAAGATAAAGAGCAAAAAAGAACCACCCTGCAAGCCTTAGGCGAATTTGGATTGATAGATCATCTTACTAAAAATTTTAAAATTCAACATAAATCTACGCTCAAAGGTATTGGCGATGATGCTGCTGTGTTAGATTTTAATGGCAAAAAGACTGTTCTGTCCACCGATTTATTGGTAGAAGGTGTACATTTTGATTTAAGTTATATGCCGCTACGGCACTTAGGATATAAGGCAGTAATGGTAAATTTATCTGATATTTATGCGATGAATGCCATAGCTACGCAAATTACAGTTTCGGTGGCAGTATCAAATAGGTTTCCCTTAGAAGCTTTAGAAGAATTGTATGATGGTATTGCCTTAGCATGCACCAAATATAATGTTGATTTAGTAGGCGGAGATACCACTTCTTCTAAAACCGGATTGTTAATTAGTATTACGGCTCTTGGCGAGGTTAATGAAGAAGATATTACTTACAGAAGTGGAGCAAAAGCTAAAGATTTATTAGTTGTTTCGGGAGATTTGGGAGGTGCTTTTATGGGCTTGCAAGTGTTAGAACGCGAGAAAGAAGTTTTTAAAGTTAACCCGAATAACCAGCCAGATTTAGAACCTTACACCTATATTGTAGAGCGACAACTAAAGCCTGAAGCCCGAAAAGATATTGTTGAGATTTTAAATATTTTAGACGTAAAACCTACCGCAATGATTGATATAAGCGACGGACTATCTTCTGAAATTTTACATTTATGTAAAAATAGTAATGTTGGCTGCGATGTATATGAAGATAAAATACCGTTGGATCCTACCGTTATTTCTTCATCAGAAGAGTTTCAATTGAACAGCACAATTGCCGCTTTAAGTGGTGGTGAAGATTATGAACTACTTTTCACAATCAATCAGAAAGATTTTGATAAAATAAAAGGGAATCCAAACTTAACGGTTATTGGTTATATGACGGACGCCTCACAGGGCGCAAATTTAGTGGCTAGAGGTGGAGTAAAAGTGCCATTAACTGCTCAGGGTTGGAATGCGTTTTCGTCTGAGGAATAGCTATTTTGCCTGGACTCTGAGTGATTGTCAAAATACAAAAATAAACTTCTAGTAGCATCAGCAGATCCCACTATGCAGCGCGATTAATTGAACCAACTATTTTGTTTGCGTACTGGGTGCTTGTGAAAATAGGGTTTCATTAAGAAATCCCAAAAAGAAACAAGAATCTTTTACCTTATTACCATAGGGCACATGATAAATTAATTCAAGAGACTGTTTACTTTTTAGGAATAACTATAGAATTTCTAAACCACTCAGGGTTGAAATTCATTGCCAAGCATAATTACGCCACTTGTTCTTGTGCCGAACGATGTCTTTTTTGATATAAATTTTGTAGTGTATTGTTAATATCTTGCATTTCAGGAGTTAGTCTTGATAAATTTCCGTTTGCATCGGTAGTAACTTCCTTTTTGCAATGAATGCATTTATATTCTTTAATATGCGAAGTAATTTTTTTGGAAACGGTATAATGATGTCCGAACAAGGAACAGCAGAAATTATTAAATTTAGATTCAACGCTATAAAGTATATTTTTCATGCCTTAGGTTTTTAGTGCTGCAAGTAAGTTTTTGGGGACTTAAAAATGCAATTTGTTTCGTTAGAGATTTTAATCAATTGTAAAAATAAAATAAACTGTATTTCTTAAGAACGATGTACCAGCACTTTTTATTGAATTCAAATTTATTTTTTCGTTAAATGGACGATCAGCAGGTAATATTTTCGACAAAATACCAAAATCATCGTTTAAAAACACATTTATGACAATATAATTTCTAGTATCTTTCGCCTTATTTTTTTTTATGAACAACCACAAACAAACACTTGTTACTGCATTTGCCCTATTTTCTTTATTTTTTGGTGCTGGTAATTTAATATTTCCACCATTACTGGGCTTTCAATCCGGAAATATGTGGTGGTTGGTGGCTTTAGGTTTTTGTTTATCTGCGGTCTTAATTCCTATACTTGGGATTCTAGCACATGCCAAATTACAAGGCACTATTTTCGATTTCGGAAAAAAAGTATCTCCTACTTTTAGTTATATTTATTCTGTTATTATTTATATTATTTGCATTGCGCTACCTTCGCCAAGAACTGCTTCGGTAACCCATGAAATTGCAGTTTTACCTTTTTTTGATACACCTTACATCCTCACAAGCATCATCTATTTTATTTTGGTGTTTATTTTTGTGATGAACCGCAGTAAAATTTTAGACCTATTAGGTAAGTTTTTAACACCCACGATTATACTTATCCTCATTGCGATTATTGCCATCACCTTATTTTCTACTGATTTTAATTTTGGCAAAACGGTCTTTGAGAGTCCTTTTACACATGGTATTCAAGAAGGGTATCAAACTTTTGATGCCATTGCAGCCATAGTTGTTGGTGGTGTTATTATAGTATCTATAAATTTAAAAAACCAACATGCTACCTACGAAGATAAAAAAGTACTGATACGAAAAGCAGGATGGTTAGCGGGTTTGAGCTTGTTTTTGATCTATTTGGGTCTAATCCTTACAGGGGCACTTTTTTATGATGATTTTGATGCTACTATTTCAAGAACGGCTCTTTTAAGCGGTATTAGTTTAAAAACACTGGGGAATACTGCTAATTTATTAGTGAGTATTTTGGTTAGTTTGGCCTGTTTTACCACTGCTGTTGGGGTGGTAGCAGGAACTTCAGATTTCGCAAAATATCTTTTCAAAGGTTCTGATAAAGCCTATTTAATCACAGCAATTTTGGGATGTCTTTTTGGGATTCTTATGGGTCAATTTAATGTCAATATGATTATAAATATTGCGATTCCTGCTTTGATGTTTATTTACCCTATTACGATTATTCTAATTCTTTTAAATGTAGTTCCCGATAAATTCGCTACAGTTTTGGTGTTTAGAACCGTGGTAATTACCACTATTATATTTAGTATTCCAGACTTTTTAGAAAGCATTAAAAGTCCGCTATTTGACTTCGACTCCGCTCAGTCAACGGCAATAGGTAACATACTTGCTTGGATTCCTTTACAAAAATATAGTGTGGGTTGGGTATTACCAGCTTTATTGAGTTTTATCGTGGTCAATGTAATCAGTAGTACCAAGAACAAAGAAGCGCATAATCCTAATTAATTTTCATTTATTCCTTCACCAATCTTTAACCCAGTCCTCAAAAAAGCACTTTAAATTTGAAGAGGTTTTATGTGAGATACTACTAAAATCAAGCGCCTAGTTTTAAGATCAAAATAAATTTTAACCTAAGCCTACCAAAGCAAATCACTTTTAGATTCTTAACTCTTAACACCTCCATTTTTTTAAGGGATAAAAAATATTCAAATTAATAAAAGATCAAAAAAAAGAACGAAAAGCAAACCCTTGCCTTGAATACTTCGTAGGTAAGGCGTAAACAATTAAATTAATTAAGATGAAAACAATTAAAATTTTAAAATCAGTTACGTTTGCTATTGCTTTAATTACCATGAGCTCTTCTTTTGCACAAGATACCATGATGAAAAAGGAAAAAAGTAAAATGAGTATGGACACCAAAATGGTTGGTGGTGCTGAAATGTATCCTTCAAAAGATATTATTGCTAACGCAGTGAACTCTGAAGAGCATACTACATTAGTAGCCGCAGTAAAGGCAGCGGATTTAGTAGCAACACTTCAGGGTGAAGGGCCATTCACTGTTTTCGCTCCTACGAACGCCGCATTTGAAAAATTACCAGCGGGCACCGTAGCGAATTTGTTACTGATGGAGAATAAGAAAACACTACAAGCAGTGCTTACCTATCACGTACTTTCAGGGAACTATAGTGCAGCTGATATTGTCAAAGCGATTAAAAAAGGAAAAGGAAAGGCAGAATTTACTACCGTAAATGGCGCAAAATTAACCGCTATGCTAGACGGTAAGGTGGTTAAACTCATAGACAGCAAAGGAACACTTACCTCCGTTACTATTGCTGATGTGAATCAATCTAATGGCGTTATTCATGTGATTGATATGGTAATTCTTCCAGCAATGTAATTTTTGGTTTGAATTAAAAAATAAAGTCGTTTAAAAAAGAAGTTTTTTTATTTTCAAACATCCATTTAATGGATGTGAATTTAAGGTCTTGTTTAAACGACTTTTTTTGCCTTTGTAAAACTATTTAAAAGTTTCTAGTTGTGTCTGCACCTATTGCTATAATATTTTTTTACCCATGTATACTTTCGGATTTTCCGTAATTTTTGATGATTTCTCCTTCAGCAACTAATAAATCTTTCCATTGTTTATCCACGTCGATTCCTTGACCATATTTTCTAGCAAAACCTAAAAACGTAGTGTAATGCCCAGCTTCGCTAATCATTAATTCTCTATAAAATTTAGATAGCTCTTCGTCTTTTATATTTTCAGAAAGTACTTTAAAACGCTCACAACTACGCGCTTCAATCATTGCCGAAAATAATAATCGATCAACCAATGCCTGTTGGCGGTTACCGCCTTTTATGCGCACTTTGAACAATTCATTTACATAACTATCTTTGCGTTCTCGACCTAAAGTAAAACCTCTTTTTTTTATAATGTCGTGTACCATTTGAAAATGTTCTAACTCTTCTTGCGCCAGTAATAATAAGTCTGTAACCAAATCTGTTAATTCAGGATTATGCGCAATAATCGTGATAGCGTTTGTGGCTGCTTTTTGCTCGCACCAAGCATGGTCTGTTAGTAATTCTTCAATATTACTCTCTACTAAAGTTGCCCAACGAGGGTCAGTCACTAATTTTAATCCTAGCATAAATTATTATTAAATTCTGAAACAAACTCAAATAACATATCCTTAAAAATTTTAGTTTTTTAAGTTAGATTAGAGTTCCCCCTTTGGGGGTTAGGGGGCGTATATCAATCTTATACAATTCAGCTGCATTTTTCCACAAAATTAGTTCTTTTTTATCGTCAGGAATATTTAAGTTTTTCATGAATTTTAAATACGATTTCATATTAGAAATAGGCCAATCAGTACCATATAGCAAGTACTTAGGGTTTCCTGCATAGGTAATCATTTCTTCAATCCCTTTTTTCATATATTTTTCGAACTTACTAGAAAAATCTCCTAACACTAAGCCTGAAATGTCGGCATATACATTTTTGTTTTTATAAACCACTTCCATACAATCTTTTATCCAAGGGTTTCCAACATGGCAAATCACAATTTTTAAATCGGGATAATCTACTGCTAAATCGTCAATATGAATGGGGTGCGAATATTTAATTCTTCCTGTTGGCGAGTAGGTGTCGCCTGAGTGAAACATTACCGGAACATCATATTCAAGTGCCATTTCATACACCACTTTAAACCGAATGTCATTAGGATAAAAAGGCTCGTAGCCTGGATAAAATTTTAAGGCTTTTACCAATCCGTTTTGTAAATACTCGCCTATTTCTCTTAAATCATGATGGTTATAATGCAAATAGCTAATACCCGCGACAACCCCTAAATTAGGTCGTCCTGCAATGGCTTCAACCACTTGTTTGGTGCTTGGTCTGTGTTCGTTTACTTTATACGAGGTCAATACCAAAGAATAATCTACCTTATTCTCCAGCATAGTATCGGTTAATTTATTTAGACACTCGTCCAGCGATACTACTCTTTCTTCGTGATAGTTGTTGATATGCGTATGTACGTCTATGATCATGTTAAACTACTAGTTATTCATTAAAGTTTCAATTTCATCAATTTCAATAGGAATGTTTGCCATTAAATTAAAAGGCTTGCCTTTTTCTTGAATCACCACATCGTCTTCTAAGCGAATACCCATTTTTTCATTCGGAATATAAATACCTGGTTCTACTGTAAATACCATATTTGCTTTCATTGCCGTTTTCAATGCACCGTAATCATGTGTATTTAAACCAATATGATGACTAGTGCCGTGCATAAAATATTTTTTATACGCTGGCCACTCAGAGTCTTCGTTTTTAACATCCGCCTTGTCGAGCAAACCAAGTCCCAATAGTTCTGAGGTCATGAGTTTACCTACTTCTTTATGGAATTCTGCCCAAATAGTGCCTGGCACTAGCATATTTGTCGCTTCATTTTTTACCCGAAGTACGGCACTATAAACTTCTTTTTGTCGTGCTGTAAATTTTCCATTTACAGGAATAGTTCGCGTTAAATCGCTAGAATAGTTGGCGTATTCTGCTGCAACATCCATCAATATTAAATCGCCAGACTTACACTCTCTATTATTTTCGATATAATGCAACACATTGGCATTATTTCCAGAAGCGATAATGGGTGTGTAGGCAAAACCTTTGGATTTGTTACGAATAAATTCATGTAGCAATTCTGCTTCAATTTCATGTTCCCAAACGCCGGGTTTTACAAAATTTAAAAGCCGTCTGAAACCTTTTTCGGTAATATTACAAGCGTTTTGCATTAATGCAATTTCTTCGGACTCTTTAATGCCACGTATTTCTTGTAAAATAGGATTGCTTTTTGCAGTTTGATGTGCTGGATATTGCAATTTAACTCTCTGAATAAAGCGATCTTCTCTAGTTTGGGTTTCAACCGCTTGGCGGTAATGTTCGTTGGTATTAAAATAGATGATATTTGCTTCGGTCATCAAATCAAAAAAAACTTTATCGAAATCAGTGAGCCAATAAACGGTTTCGATTCCTGAAATTTCGGTAGCTTTTGCTTTGGTTAATTTTTCCCCTTCCCAAACGGCAATATGCGCATTAGTTTCCCTAACAAATAAGACTTCTCTGTGTTTTTTGTTTAAAGCTTCAGGGAATAAAAGTAAGATTGTTTCTTCTTGGTCTGCACCTGATAAGTAAAAAATATCTCTGTGCTGTTCAAAAGGCATGGTACTATCGGCTCCAATAGGATATACATCATTTGAATTAAAAACGGCGACACTTTTAGGCTGCATTTGCGCCATAAACTTCTTTCTGTTTTTTTTAAATAGACTATTCGGAATTTGGGTGTATTTCATAATAAACTGTTACTTATTACTAAATTTTTTATGATTGTAATTACTAATCTTACTACATTTTTTTCAAAAATAAGCATTAAAAGACAGACCTAATAAAAAGTGACTCGTTATAATATTCCTTTTTCAAGTAAGATTTACTAACTTTCCGACCACTAATTTCAAATTAATTTTACCATGTACAAGTCTTTAATTCCTGTTTTGTTTATGACTAGCTTTTTTGGCTTGTCACAAATAAAACCAACTTCATCTGACGTAGTAGAAAAAGCGCTAAAGCAAAAACAATCTTTAGAGCAATCTTCAATTGTTAAAAATATAGCTTTTACAAATATTGGACCAACGGTTATGAGTGGTCGTGTGGTAGATTTAGACGTAAATCCTGAGAATCCGACCGAGTTTTATGTAGGGTATGCTTCTGGTGGACTTTGGCACACCAATAATAACGGGACTACCTTTACGCCTATTTTAGACAATAGTCAAACTCAAAATGTGGGAGATATTGCTGTGGATTGGAAAAACGGCACTATTTGGGTAGGTACGGGAGAAAATAATAGTTCGCGCTCAAGTTATGCTGGTATCGGAATTTTGAAATCAGGTGATAATGGTAAAAACTGGGAACATGTTGGTTTGCCAGATTCTCATCACATAGGACGTATTCTAATAAATCAAAATAATCCTGAAGAGGTTGTTATTGGTGTTACAGGTCATTTGTATTCCCCAAATGAAAATAGAGGTGTTTACAAAACAACAGACGGCGGAAAAACATGGAAAAAAACTTTATATATTAATGAGGTAACTGGAATTATTGATGTAGCCTCAGCGCCTAATAATTTCAATATTTTATATGCTACTGCTTGGGAAAAAGACCGTAAAGCATGGGATTTTATAGGCAATGGAAATGGTTCTGGCATTTATAAAAGCATAGATGGGGGCAATAATTGGACAAAAATTTCAACTCCAGCTAGTGGTTTCCCAACTGGTGAAGGTGTTGGTAGAATTGGTTTGGCTGTTTTTGATGAAAATACGGTGTATGCGGTTCATGATAATCAATTTAGAAGGCCTGAGGGCAAAAAATCTGATGAAAAATCTAATGGTTTAACCAAAGTAGATTTTAAAACGATGTCTGCTGATGATTTCTTAAAAATTGATGAAAAAAAACTAAATGAATTTTTAAAAACAAACGGTTTCCAAGAAAAATACCGCGCTGATAACGTAAAACAATTGGTACGTAGCGGTTCTGTAAAACCACAAGATTTGGCTCATTATTTAGAGGATGCCAATGCCATGCTTTTTGATACGCCTGTTATTGGTGCAGAAGTTTACCGAAGTAATGACGGAGGCAAAACATGGAAAAAACAAAACGACGATTATATCGAAGATTTATTTTATAGCTATGGCTACTATTTTGCGCAAATCAATGTAGATCCTAGTAATGTTAATAAAATATATTTAGCTGGTGTTCCTATTATAAAATCTGATGACGGTGGAAAAACATATACTTCAATTAATGGAGATAATGTACATGCTGATCATCATGCTTTGTGGATTAACCCAAAAATGTCAGGGCACTTAGTAAACGGAAACGATGGAGGCGTTAATATTTCGTATGATGATGGTGCAAATTGGATTAAAAATAATTCGCCGGCTGTAGGGCAGTTTTATGCCATAAATGTAGATAACGAAAAACCTTATAATGTGTATGGTGGTTTGCAGGATAATGGCGTTTGGAAAGGATCGAGCAATGCACGAGAGAATGCTAGCTGGTATCAAAGTGGCGATTATCCTTGGAAATCTATTATGGGCGGTGATGGCATGCAGGTGCAAATTGATAGTCGCAATTCTAATATAGTTTATACAGGATTTCAGTTTGGAAATTACTTTCGTTTAAACCTTGAAAAAGACCAACAAAAATATATTCAGCCTAAGCATGCATTAGGGGAAACACCTTATCGATTTAACTGGCAAACTCCTATTTTACTATCATCTCACAATCAAGATATTTTGTATTTAGGAGGTAATAAGTTGCACCGTTCTTTAAATCAAGGTGATGATTGGGAAAACATCTCGCCCGATTTAACTCAAGGCGGTAAAGCTGGAAATGTAGCATTCGGTACCTTAACGACTATCTCAGAATCACCTTTTAAGTTTGGACTCATTTATACAGGAAGTGATGATGGTTTACTACAAATAACCCAAAACGGTGGCGGAAACTGGGAAACTATTTCTTCTGACTTACCTAAAGATTTATGGGTAAGTCGCGTTGTGGCTTCTAAGCACAAAAAAGAGCGGGTATATGTTAGTTTAAATGGGTATAGAAATGATAATTTTTCTACCTATGTGTACGCGAGTGAAGATTACGGAAAAACATGGACAACTATTGGCGCTACTATTCCTGATTCACCAGTAAATGTTATTTTAGAAGATGCTATAAATGAAAACTTATTGTACGTTGGTACGGATAACGGATTGTATGTCTCTTTAGATCGTGGCGTTTCTTGGCATGTTTTCCAAAACGGAATTCCGAATGTAGCGGTGCATGATTTAGTCATCCAAGCTCAAGAAAAACACTTATTAGTAGGTACGCACGGCAGAAGCATTTATAAAGCCGACATTTCAAAACTTCAACAAATGAATGCCGAAATGTTAGCTAAAACATTTTATGCTTTTCCAGTGGATAATATAAAACATTCAAACCGATGGGGAAATTCACGGAGTACTTGGGGAAAACCGCAGACACCAGGTTTAGACCTTAGTTTTTACACGTCTAAATCAGGAACTTATGAAGCAATAATAGTAGCTGAAAACGGAATTGCCGCAAGTTCCACAAGCATTAACGCAGATAAAGGGTTTAATGTGCTTTCTTACGATTTAGCTTTTTCAAAATCAGGAAAAATCAACTATTTAAAGCAGGTGAAAACCGAATTGAAAGAAGCTAATGACGGGAAAACTTATTTGCCTAAGGGAAAATATGAAATGCAAATCAATGGCAATGGCATAAAAGAGAAAATACCTTTTGAGATAGAGTGATCATCAGTTTTCAGTAGCAGCTGGCATACCACAACATAATAATTTTAATAACTGCGAGTCCCAGAAATTTTGGGGCTTAATGGGTTATTTTAAAAAAGCAAAGAGTCTAGACATGAATGATTTTCAAATAAGTAAAAAACAATTTTTTAAAAATTATCACCAAATATAGATTTTGCCAATCGAAAAAAATGCTTTGAGTGACGGACTCAAAATCTAATGATTGTAGGTTTCTGAAAATTTAGCGATGTATTCTGTTGGCGATTTTCCAAATTTTTTATGAAAGCATTTTGTAAAATATTTCGGGTTTTTAAAACCTACCTTATAGCTGATTTCTGAAATGTTTAATTTATTCTTTTCCAGAAGCTGGGCAGCTCTTTTCATTCTAATTTCATGTATAAATTCATTGGGTGTAAAATTTGTCCATGCTTTTATTTTGGTAAAAAGCAGGGTTCTGCTAACACCCAATTCGGAGCTAAAGGTAGGAATGTCGAATTGCTCATTGGAAATATTATTCTCAACAATTTGCAAAGCTTTTTTTAAAAGTTGCTCGTCGATAGATGAAACCGTAATTTCACTAGGATTAAAAATGGTTTCGCTAGAAAATTTATTTCTTAAACGACGGGTTGAGTCAATTAAATTTTTTACACGTAAGCAAAATTCTTTTATGTCAAAAGGTTTGCTAATATAATCGTCTGCACCACTTTCTAATCCTTCAAATTTATAGACTAGTGAAGATCTTGAAGTAAGTAAAATAACAGGAATATGACTTGTTTTTACGTTTTCTTTTATTCTTGAACATAATTCAGTGCCCACCATAACAGGCATAATTACATCAGAAATAATTAAATCAGGAGCGCTTTGCAAGGCTTTATTCATTGCCTCTTCTCCATTATCGGCTTCTAAAATATTGTAATTTTCTTTTAGAAGATCTTTTATAAATGTTCTTAACGGAATGTTGTCTTCCACTAAAAGAATCGTAGCTTTTTCGGTATCTAATAACATTTCGTTAGTTTCAAAAGTTGGTTCAAAAACTACAGGATCATATTTTTGTGAAGTATAAAGTCCTAAATCATCGCTGAATTTAAAGTCTTTAATAATTTGATCTTCTTCCAAATGTGCATTTCCTAAAGGAAGTTCAACGCTGAAAATACTGCCTTTTGATGGGTTATTTAGTACTGAAATTTTTCCTTTGTGCAAATCTACAATGCCTTTGGCAATAGATAAACCTATTCCAGTTCCAGTGCCTTGACCATTTATGTTTTTTTGATAATCTGGAATTTCAAAAAAGCGATCAAAAACCTTTTCCGTGTATTCTTTAGCGATACCTGGTCCAGAATCCATGACATCTATAAAAACTGCCACCGCTGTTCTTTTTATGGCTATAGTTATTTGCCCATTTTTGGGCGTGTATTTAAACGCATTTGAAATTAAATTAAAAAAGACCTGTTCTAGTTTTATACGGTCATAGAATAAAAGAATTTCTTCTTCTTCTGATTCAAAAATGTAATTGTCATTTCGTCCTTTGGCGTATTCAGAAAAGGATAAGTATATTTCTTTTAAAAATTTTACGACATTTCCTTCGGCTGCTTCTAATTTGTATTTCTTATTTTCAAGTTTTCTAAAATCCATTAACCTATTGATCAATTGTAATAAATGATTGGCGTTGCTTTCAATGACTAATAGTTTTTTATAAACAACACTACTTCCTTTATAATCTTCTAGTAATTGTTGCAGAGGGCCTGTTATTAGGGTTAAAGGAGTTCTAAAATCGTGAGAAATATTTGTAAAAAATTTAAGCTTAGCATCATTTATTTCTTGATTTCTTTCATTTTCAATATGTTCTAATTGTAATTTGTGTTTAAGTTTAGTTTTAGATCTAATGATGTTTCCTAGTCCAAATAGTGTACTAAAAATCAATAATCCATAAAATAGGTAAGCCGCGTTACTTTTCCAAATTGCTGGCTTTACCGTTATTTTCAAAATGGTTGGATACTCATTCCAAACCCCATCATTATTAGCGCCTTTAACTTCAAAAGTATAATCTCCTGGTTTCTGTATTGTATAATTTGCTTGGTTTTGATTGGTTTCTGTCCAGTTGTTTTCTAAACCCACCATCCTATAACTATAACTATTATTGCTAGAGTTTATAAAATTAGGGATGGCAAAATTTATTGAAAAATTTGCCTTATCATGTTCTAAAGTGATTGCTTTAGAGAAAGAGATATTTTTCTCCAGAATGCCATTACTATTATGGGGCAAAAGCGTTTTATTCTGAATTTTAAATTCGGTTAAAATTACCTGTGGCGAAAAGGTATTTTTAGTAAGCTTTTTGGCATCGAAAGAAGTTACACCTGTTGGACCCCCGAAGTAAAATGTAGAATTGCCCACTTTTAAAGAGGCGCCACTATTGAACTCATTACCAGCGAGTCCGTCTTTTTGGTCATAAATGGTAAAAATTTCTGAATTTGGTTGGTATTTTATAAGGCCTTGGTTACTGCTCATCCAAAGATTTTTTTCCGCATCTTCTAAAATGGAATAAACAGAGGTCACTGTTTTTCCTATTTCTACGGGTATTTTCTCAAAAGAATTACCATTGAATTTATAAAGACCCTTGGCGCGAAGACCAACCCAAATTACGCCATTACTATCTTGATAGATGGCTAGAATATCATCACCGGAAGCAGTTTCTTCATCATAAAAAAATCGTTGGATAGCTTTCAAAGTACCTTTTTCAGTAAACGATAATAAATTAAGACCACTTTGAGTTCCAGCCCAAACATTAAGTTTGTTATCGGTAATCATGCTTCGTATTCTGTTATTACTTAAAGAATTTTCAGAATTTGCTAAATGTTCAAATAATTGTGTGCTTTTGCTTGCCGTATTGTATTGTAATAGTCCGTTGCCAAAGGTCCCAATCCATACCAGATTAGGGCCGCCACTTTTAATCACGAAAACCCCTGAATCACCTATTAAATCATTTAATTGCTGCGTTATAATTTTAGTATCAAAAACTTGTCTTTTGGTATTATAGACTTTAATTCCTTGATTATAACTACCAATCCATAAAGCATCATCTACTAATAATAAAGTTTTAATATTATCGCTTAATAACTCAGGCGAATTTTCTTTGTTTATATATGTGGTTTCAGATTTATCTGGGTCAAAAATAGTGATACCACCACCTTCAGTGCCAAAATATAGATTTTCATCAGCGTCAGAAACAATAGCACTTACCACCTTAAAACCTAGCCTGTTTTGGGCAAAATGTGCACCATAATTTATAAAGTTATTATTTGAAACATCCCAAATATCAACTCCACCGTAATAAGAGCCAATCCAAACAGAACCTTTTTTATCAATACAAATAGATTTTATATAATTGTGGCTTAGGCTTCTGGAGTCATATGGTTGGTTGGTAAGTTTTTGGGAATTACCTTTTTCGTCTAAATAGGTTAGTCCGTTCGAAGTTCCTAACCAAAGATTACCTTCTTTATCTTTTTTGATGACACGAACATCTGTATCAATCTTAGGTACTCCATTAGTTTTATGCGCAATCAACTTTTCATTCAAAATATCAAACCAAAACATGCCATTGCTTTTGGTGCCAATACAAATTGTATTTTTATTGTATGCGAGTATAGATTGCACAAAAAGAGGTGTGGTATTTTCTTCTGGCAAAAAAGTTTTAAAGACGAGATCTCCTTTATCTGAATATAAGACCTTAGAAAATCCTTCTGCGGTGCCTATCCAAATGGTGCCATCATCACTCTGCGTAATGCTGAGAATATAGTTAGATGGTAAAGCAGTTTTTGAATTATTATCTGCGTAAAATCTTTTGAATTTTTTAGTTTTTTTATTGTAAACGGAAAGTCCTTTCGAGGTTCCTGCCCAGATTTCTCCATTTTGCATTTCGGCTACGCACCAGACAGTATTATTACTTAGCGTATTTTCATCTGACGAATAAAAGTAACTTTTGAAACTAATGGTTACAGGATCAAAACGGTTGAGTCCGTTATAGGTGCCTATCCATAGAAAGCCTTCAGAATCTTTAGTAATATCTAAAATATCGCTATTGCTTATAGAAGAAGAATTATAAGGGTCATTTCGGAAAACTTTAAAGCTAGCACCATCATAAACATTGAGTCCGTCTCTTGTTCCAAGCCACATTTGTCCTAAATTATCTTGCTCCATAGCGATGACTGAACTTTGTGAAAGTCCCTCAACAGTAGATAAATGTTTAAATTGATTGAATTGGGATTGTGCTGGCAAAAAACCCAACATAATGAATATTAAAAATAAGTGTGGTTGATTTTTTTTCATTTATGAAAACTAAAATACTAGTTTTTGTTTTTTAAAGCTACTATTTATTTTAGGAAGTTATCGTTAAAAATTTATTATTCTTTAAGCTTAATTTAATCTTTTCTTTAATTGATATTCGTAGAGGGAAGGTATTCTCATCATTTTTATATTCGTAAGTTCCACATAAGCCTTAGGGCCATATTCGATTTTTATGGGATGATTTGCATGTACTCCAATTAGCCTCGCATAGGGCCCATCTTGTATTCCGTTTATGAATATTGCTTCCGAATTTTCTAATCCACTCAAGAATTGAACATTTATATTCCAAAAAGTACTGTATGCCCCGTGTGATGGTTTCCAGTAAGGTGCCCCACCACCAGCAAATAGTGGGTAGCTTTTATTTTTTTTAGGACTTACATAAACTGTAATATCATCAAATAAATTTTGATGATTGGCACCAGAGTGTTGGTCTAAAAAGGGGTTAATATATACTTCACAATTTTTATATACATTTTTTGTAGAGAAAGTATTAAAACTTAAGGGATGCTCTGCGTTATTAAATACCTTTAAATTTTCAACTAAAACATTGTGTACTCCAGCCATGGCCACTGTGTAATGGGCTTTATTGTTTCCTTTGGTAATGACATTTGAAATAGTAACATTGGCTATCTCTTCTGTTAAAACACCGCTGTCGGCATTGTCAATGACCACATTATTTACCCAACTATTAAATAGCCGTGTTAAGAATATTCCGTTATACCCACGTTCAACATGGTGTGCTACATAAGGCACATCTGGAAAAGTAATTTTAAGATGTTCTATACCTACTTCTTTCAAATGTTTCCATTCTACTAACACGGCCTCGTATTCAGGTTTAATGGTAATGGTTAAAGGGGTTTTTATCGTTATAGTATTTCCTTTTATTTTGGTAATTAAAACTTGTTGCCTAACAATAGGCAAATTTGGAAACTCCCAGTGGTGTGATCCCGGTTTAACATCAGTATTTTTATAAAGAGTATTTATTATTTCAGAAGACTTACCCATTTTATTAAATAGTTGCAACTCTACAATATCTCCTATTTTTAGTCCCTTGATTGCGGAAGATTTCATTGTAAATTCACCTCGTTTTCCTTCGGTAACATTCGCAAGAATATTTTGTGAAGCATCATATTTATTTAAGTATGATTTTATGCGTTCTCCTGGCACCTGAGTCCAAATAATTCCGCCAGACCATGCGTACTGAGAGAAGGGTAAATCAATATTATTTTCTGGTTCACGTTGTCTTTTATCAAAATGAATTAAATATTCTCTTAACTCCGATAAAACCTCAGGATCTTCCATATACATCATTGGCCTTGGACAGTATATTTCTGTACCATTTTCTCCCGTTCCCGTACCTCTAAGCACAAAATTACTACGCTCGAGATACAAAATACTACTTAAGGTAATTCTGCCTTTTGGTAATTGCAGTACAATATTCCCTTCAATTTCCTTAGTTTTATTGAGTGCTTTTATCAATGCCTTGGAATCATCTAAACCATCATCAGCAATTACCCCAAAGTCTGAAGCATTAATAATTTTAGTGTGGTTTGTAGGGATTTTATTTTCTCCAAAATGATACCCGGCGTAGCTAAAATCTGGAAGGTAAAGTTCATCAGATGAATTTTTTGAATTCAAAATTTTAGGTAAATCTTGAGAAATAATACTAAAAACTATTCCAAGAAAAAAAATAAAAGATATGGTGATTTTTATTTTGATATTTGCCATAAGCCACTGAATTTCTTTTAAAATTAATATTGATGAAACAAGATACAATAGGTTGAATATATATGTAGCTCTTCTTACCTTTAAAGAACGTCAAATGAACCAAAATGCACCCTTTTATGTACTTTTAAATAAGGTTCCATCATTTTCTAATATTACCAAAGGCTTATAACTTGGGTATGTAGAGCATTGTTAATCAATTAAAAATCAATTAAATTAAAATTTTATTAAATACAAAATAGGGCTTGATCTTTTCGTTTTTCAATTTATTTTGGCTATTGAGTCTTCATACCATTTACCATTTGAAATTACTGTAATAAAATGCGTCTTTTCCCTTTCTATTTCAATTTAAAAAAAAGCGTAATTAAGGCTATGCTTTCCTTTTCAATATCATAAAGAAAAAATCCGTCATTTTCTTTTACGCTAACTTTAAGCACTAACGAGTATTAATTAGGCGGCTAAACCTTAACTGGTATTGTTTATGTCAATAGGAATCACTTATTTTAAGTACGCATTTTTTGAAGTAAGTTTAGTTGCCAAGACAATTTGGTTTCGGAGTTTGTTGACATTTATAAGATGCAATTACAACATTAGTAATTTATACCAAACAGCCTGTATTATAAAATAAATCAAGTTTAAACCCCTTTTTTAACCATGATTAAATTAGGTTTTGCAAGTTTAATAAAGGTTGGCTTTTAGGCTACTTACTTAATTTCAGAATCCGAAACGCACCTTGAATAACCAATACAAAAACAATGGTGCCTATTATTAAATCAGGTTTATTAGAACTCAGCCAATGCACCAAAATTCCTGCAAAGATGACTCCTAAATTAATAATGACGTCATTTGAGGTGAAAATCATGCTCGCTTTTATATGTGCTTCTTCTTTACTTTTTGATTTTTGTAAGATGTAAAGACAAATTCCGTTGGCGATCAATGCTAATATCGAAACGATAATCATTGTGGAAAAATCCGGAAGTTTTTCTTCTGCAAAAAACCGTCTTAAAACCTCTATAAATCCGATAAGTGCGAGTGTAATTTGGAAATATCCAGCAAGTTTTGCGATCCGTTTTTTCTTTATCAGTGTTCCGCCAACTGCGAACAAACTAATGCTGTAAACAAAGCTATCTGCAAGCATATCTAAACTATCAGCCACAAGTCCCATAGATTTTGAAATAAGTCCTGTAGTCATTTCTATGATGAAAAAAGCAAAATTTATGATAAGTAAAGACCAAAGTAATTTTTTCTGGTTTGTATTTTCAATAAAATCTGTTTGATTGGTATGTTCGGTCGAGATTTTCATGCCGCCTAAATTGAGTTCTAGAACCGATTTTTCAATTTCCTTTATGTCTGCAGTATGAAAAATAGTTAATGTGCGATTGGGAATATCAAAGTCTAAATTAGCGAGACCAGAAATACCATCTAATTTCATTCGGATGAGGTTTTCTTCCGATGGACAATCCATTTTGTTAATTTTAAACAAGGTTTTTTTCATTTATTTTTCAGTTTTAAACAGTTTGATAAAGAGAGAATAAGGGTTATCTATTTGTTAACTTTCAAATTCAATTTCTTTACCTTTTTTCTCCTCATAAAACTCGCCATTGTCATACACCAAATTTCCATTAACGAATGTTTTACTGATTTTTGTTTTAAATGTTGTTCCCTCCAAAGGTGACCAACCACATTTGTACAAAAGGTTCTCTTTAGCGACTGTCCATGAGCTATTAAGATCAACTAAAGTCAAGTCGGCATAATAGCCTTCACGAATAAATCCTCGTTTTTTCATTTTATAGAGAATGGCAGGATTATGGCACATTTTCTCTACTATTTTTTGTAATGAGATGAGGTCTTGTTTATAAAATTCTAACATACAATTCAGCGAATGCTGAACCATAGGTGCTCCTGACATTGATTGAAAATAAGGTTTTTGCTTTTCCTCCAGGCTATGTGGCGCGTGGTCGGTGGTGACAATATCTATTCTATCATCGAGCAATGCTTTGAGTAAACCTTTTTTGTCTTCTGTTGTTTTTATGGCGGGATTCCATTTGATGAGCATTCCTAGTCGTTCGTAATCTCTGTCTGAAAACCAAAGATGATGAACCGAAACTTCCGTCGTTATTTTTTTATTTTGTAGCGGAACATCATTTTGGAACAAATGTGTTTCCGCTTCGGTGGTCAAGTGCAAAATGTGGAGTCTGGCATTGTGCTTTTTCGCCAATTCAATCGCTCGCTTTGTGGCTTCATAACAACCTTCGGTGCTCCGAATTACTGGATGAAATTTGGCAGGAATATCTTCACCAAATTTTGCTCTAAAAGCCTCTTCGTTGGTCTCGATTATTTCTTCTTTTTCTGAATGAATGGCGATAATCGATTTACAATTCGCAAAAAGTTTTTCCATAGTTGCAGGATTGTCAGCAAGCAAATTTCCTTTTTTGGTAAAGTATAATCCGTCGTCTGAAACTCCAATGAATTTAGTGGTATCCATTTTAATGATCTCATCAATATTGTCTCCGTTTACACCAAGAAAAAAGGCATAGTTGGCTAAAGATTTTTTTGAAGCTATGTCATGCTTTTCTCTTAATCTTTCAACTGTCAGAATATTCGGAACGGTGTTGGGCATATCGATAAAAGTAGTTGTTCCGCCCGCGATAGCGGCTTTACTTTCTGTATATAAATCTCCTTTATGCGTGAGTCCTGGATCTCTAAAATGCACTTGGCAGTCAATGATTCCTGGGAATAAGTGTTTGCCTGTGCCATCAATTATTTTAAAACTAGGTTCAGCGTCAATACTTCCAATTTTCTGGATGATTCCGTCGGATATGAGTATGTCTGACACAAATACCTTTCCTTCATTTACAATTGTTGTATTCTTAATTAAAATTGGTTCTTTCATTTTTCAATTTTACTTTTTTGGTTCAGGTATTGTTGAATCATTGATAACTTTTAGGTAATACCAATTATGAATTTAAATAAGCCCAATAATTTGTTTCTATTGCGCAAATATTTCAATAAAAAATAAAACCGTAACTAATGCTATGCTTTGATTTTCTATTTCATCTGAACACAATATAATTTAAATTCTTTAGACCTATTTAAATTCATAATTGGGATAACTAGTTTTCATTTGGTTTAGGATTTTAAATTTAGCAAATAAAAACTTAATTGAGAATTGGTGAATCCTAATGGTTTGACAAATATAAAATTGGACTATATTTTATAAATAATTGGGTCAGTGTGGTTTTTTAAACTTTAAATCAGTTGAATTTAAATCGCTTTAAATTTCCAAAAATTATTTTTAGGCAATGGAGCTTCAAAGGTGATTATTTCCTTCGAATTATCTCTTTGATAGCTTAATTTCCAAGCATGAAGACAAATAGATAGTGGAAAGTATTTTTGATCAGAGCCATATTTTTCATCTCCGATAATAGGCAATCCTATATGTGCCAATTGAGCTCTTATTTGATGAAAGCGGCCGGTTTTTGGTTTTATTTCTAAAAGATATCCAAAATCGTTTTGATCAATTAATTTATAGGAAAGATTGCATTCTAGAGATTCTTTTGATTTTGAAGGGACGATATCGGCTCTTTTTTCCAGATTATTTTTTACTAGAAAATTAACTAAGTTTTCTTTAGTCTTCCGTGGCTGGTTTTTAACAATGGCCAAATACGTTTTTTGAACTTTCCGACTACTAAAAAGTGCATTAAATTCTACCAGAACACTTTTTTTCTTAGCCAAAATCAAGACGCCACTGGTTACCCGATCTAACCTATGTATTATGCCTATATAGGGCTTTGCTTTATTTTTTAAAAGGTGATGCAGAACTAGATTTTCAACAGAGAAATCCTCATAGGGGCTTTTTTCACTGATAAGTCCAGCCATTTTGTTTACAACGATATAATCGTTATTTTCATGCACCAGTTCAAGGTTTGGCATTATCTATTTTTTCCAAATTTACAAAAGTATTTCTACGTTTACGAGGTTTATTTACCCTGTGTATGACAGGTGTTTTATTGTTTATCATAATCATTATTTTGGAAAACGGAATCTTATAATGCTAGTTTTCATAATCATTTGGTTTATGAGATTAATACACTACCACTATTTTTCTGTCAAAAGCTATTTACATCTAAGGTGTGCTCATGTAAAAATAATTTGTTTTATATGGTTTGTCGCGTATCTCGAGCATCTAATTTTGCAAACAAAAGCGAGCCAGAGAAAATACCAGCGGAATTTTCCAAATAAGCACATGCGAAAGAGATTAATTATGTACGGCTTGGAATTGGTTTTTATTCTATTTAAAGAATTAACATTTCAATACAATTTTATTTATTTGCATATCCGTAATTATTCCTAATTTATGTAATTATTCCTATTTTTGTTAAAATATAATTTTAAAGTTATGGATATATTTTCATTTTCGCTACACTTTACGGACGAAGAGTCCTGTGTTTTGCATTATAAAGGCCAA
>JBGSQM010000077.1:0-76535 GCA_041738035.1 Cellulophaga sp. | reverse complement strand
TTGGCCTTTATAATGCAAAACACAGGACTCTTCGTCCGTAAAGTGTAGCGAAAATGAAAATATATCCATAACTTTAAAATTATATTTTAACAAAAATAGGAATAATTACATAAATTAGGAATAATTACGGATATGCAAATACTTTTCTATTAATTTTGACTAGCTTTAGATACTATTATAAATAAGTGCTATGATGAACCCAGCCGATTTTGGAACTAAAGGATTGTCAAACGATGCCGTATTGAAATCTAGAAAAAGTCACGGAAAAAACATTTTAGACTACAAAAAGGAAAGTAGTTTTTTAAATGCCTTAAAAAGTATTCTTAAAGAGCCTATGATTATTTTATTAGCGGTGGCTTCAAGTATTTATTTTATAAGTGGCAATGCTGGGGATGGAATTTTTTTAGCATTAGCCATTGTTTTAGTAGCCTCCATATCATTATATCAAGATGCAAAGAGTCAAAATGCCTTAGAAAAATTAAAGAACCTTACCCAACCCAATAGCAAAGTTATTAGAAATGGAGCGCTGATAGAAATACATAGCCACGATCTTGTTATTGGGGATAGCCTTATGGTAGAAGAAGGCAATATTATTCCTGCCGATGCAACAATTACTCATTCGAACGATTTTTCGGTAAATGAATCCATACTCACGGGAGAATCTTTATCCGTTTTCAAAGATGCCGATAAATTAAACAATAAAATTTTTACTGGAACGACTGTGGCAAGTGGTTTGGCTATCGCTACTATTATAGAAATAGGCAACCAAACGGCTTTGGGTAAAATAGGGAAAAGTCTAGAAGCCATTAAAAAAGAAAAAACACCCTTAGAACTTCAAATTAACAACTTCGTAAAAAAAATGTCTATTTTGGGAGGCATTACTTTTCTATTGGTTTGGGGTATTAATTTTTTAAAATCGTATGATGTTTTAGATAGCCTTTTAAAAGCACTTACCTTAGCGATGAGTATTCTGCCAGAAGAAATACCTGTTGCTTTTACTACCTTCATGGCGCTAGGCGCTTGGCGTTTAATGAAAATAGGGGTTGTGGTAAAACAGATGAAAACGGTAGAAAGTTTAGGAAGTGCTACTGTAATTTGTGTTGATAAAACAGGAACTATTACGCAAAACAAAATGAGTTTGGCCAAAGTTTTCACGCTTAAAACTGGAAAAGTAAGTGTTGCTAATTCAAAATTAGAAGCTTCTGAAAAAGAACTCATTACCACTGGCATGTGGGCAAGCGAACCGATTGCATTTGATCCCATGGAAACTGCCCTACATGAAGCGTATTCTAATTTAGGAATACCAGATGAAAGACCCAATTATGCTATGGTTCATGAATATCCTCTGGATGGTAAACCACCTATGATGACACATCTCTTTGAAAACAAAACGGGTAACAGGATTATTGCGGCAAAAGGTGCGCCTGAGGCTTTTTTTGAAATTTCAAATTTAACTTTAGAAGATAAAAACCTCATAAAAGAAACGGTAAAAAATTTAGGAAATGAAGGTTATCGGCTGCTAGGTGTAGCCACTGCTCATTTTCAAGGTCAACAGTTTCCAGATATACAACAAGATTTTAAATTTGATTTTAAAGGTATTGTTGCTTTTTATGATCCACCTAAAGAAAATATAGGCGCTGTATTGCAAGATTTTGATAAAGCAGGAATTACCATAAAATTAGTAACAGGAGATAATTTAGAAACGGCGACCGCTATTGCCAAGCAAATTGGCTTTATAGGTTATGAAAAATGTATGTCTGGCGATGAGTTGATGCAATTGCAGGATACCGAATTGCAAGAAAAAGTAAAAACCACACAGGTTTTTGCTCGTATGTTTCCAGATGCTAAATTACGTATTATTAATGCCTTAAAAGCAAATAATGAAATAGTCGCCATGATTGGCGATGGTGTTAATGATGGCCCCGCCTTAAAAGCTTCCCATTTCGGTATTGCAATGGGTAAAAAAGGCACTGAAATAGCAAAAGAAGCCGCCTCTCTTATTTTAGTCGATGATGATCTTTCTAAAATGATTGATAGTATCGCCATGGGAAGAAAGATCTATACCAACCTCAAAAAGGCAATTCAGTATATTATTTCTATTCATATTCCCATTATACTCACCGTTTTTATTCCTTTGGCTTTGGGATGGATTTATCCTACTATTTTTTCACCATCGCATATTATTTTATTAGAATTAATTATGGGACCAACTTGCTCTATTATTTACGAAAATGAGCCTTTAGAAAAAAACACCATGCTCCAAAAACCTAGACCCTTTACAGCTACTTTTTTTAATTTTAAAGAATTGATGACCAGTATTATTCAAGGTTTAGCCATTACACTGGCTGCCTTATCAGTTTATCAATACGCAGTAGGGGAGGTTTATAATGAGTCGGTAACTAGAACTATGGTTTTTATGGTCTTGATTTTTGCGAATATTTTATTGACTTTAGTCAATCGCTCTTTTTACTTTTCTGTTTTGACGACCTTAGGTTATAAAAATAATCTAGTGCCACTAATTATAGGCATCACGCTACTTTTAGCTGCCCTTTTATTATTTGTACCGCCTTTAACCGCTTTTTTTCAATTTGAGTCTTTGAATATTTTTCAGTTGAGTATTTCAATAGGTGCAGCCATGGTAGGCGTACTTTGGTTTGAACTTGTGAAATGGTATAAACGCTTAAAAACTAAGTAAAATGAGGGCTATCCAAAAAAACAAACTAGTGTTGTGTTAAGTTTGTTGTGTAGGTTAAGCTGCCATTATTTTTTGCCAGGTCAAGGCAAAAAATTAGTGCATAGCCGTTGCTACGGAATCATTTTTTAACGCATGACTGGTGAAAAAGAACAAGGGTTGGGTCGGATAAAACAGGCTTAACATAATACTAGTATAAATACCACACAGAAATTTATAGCAATTCTTAAATTATCTCAACATAATACCATGTGCAATATGGCTTTTGTCTATTTTTTATTTGTCTGAGTCCATTTTTGGGATATCCCAAGTTTGGTCTTGAACATAATCCCCTAACAAAACTTTTTTCTAAGGTTTTTACTTCTATCCATGGCATTTTATATCGTTTTATACCAATTATGGTCATCTCCGCTTTTAAAATAACTGTTCTCATTTTATGAGAAAATATATTCATTTATAGGAATTAAAATGACTAAAGTCATTTGAACAAAACTTGATTCCTCTTAATTTTAAGGCTTAAAAAAAAGACAAAAATGAAAAATATACTAATGCCTACAGATTTCTCAGAGAATTCATGGAATGCCATTAAATATGGAATGGAACTGTTTAAAAAGACTACATGCGTTTTTTATCTCATTCATATAAATCCAATCAGATCTTATGCTGGAGGAGAACCTACTCTGTTAATAGCGCCAGATGTTTTAGAAGAAACTATTTTAAAAGAAAGTAAAGAAAAATTACAAAACCTGCTCAAAGAAATTGAACAATTACCTTTCAATACCAAACATACTTTTCATACATTGGCTTTACATGGGTTTTTTACCGATCATATACAACAACAGGTAAAAGATAAGCATATTGATTTAATTATAATGGGCACAAAAGGAGCATCTGGTCTAAAAGCTGTTGCCTTAGGTAGTAATACAGGAAATGTAATTGCTAAAGTAAAATGCTCAATTTTGACCATTCCAGAAAATACAAAGTATAAAAAACCGCAAGAAATTGGGTTTCCAACAGATTTTGGAATGGGTTATCATTTAAAAACATTACAGAATTTAAAAGATTTGGTTTTGTTACACAATTCAGTTTTACGCCTTTTATATATCTCTCTGGATGGTGAAGATTTTAATCAAAAACAAATTAAAAATAAGGAAATACTAGACACCTATTTTCAAGGAACAGATCATAAGTTTCATAAAATAACTGGCGAAAAATTAGCACCATCCATAAGATGTTTTTCTGAAAGCAGAGATTTAGATATCTTAGTGATGGTCACTAAAAATTTGAATTTTATAGAAAGTATATTTTTTAGACCCACGGTAGAAAAAATTAGTTTTCAAATAAAAACTCCCCTTTTAGTAATCCATGAAATAAAATAGGGTCTTTTATTCTGATGAACATTCACCTTAAATATCAATAGCGATTTTAAGATAACTGACCAATATCATAGTTATTGAAATTTATGAGATTTAAATTTACATCAGTACTAAAACAAGAAAATTATGAAACGAATTTTGCTCCCAGCCGATTTTTCAGACAACTCCTTTGAGGCGATTAGGTATGCTTTACATGTTTTTAAAGATGTTAAATGTACCTTTTTTCTTTTGCATACTTATACCCCTCCTATTTATCAAACAGAATACTTGCTTGGTAGTCCTGGACTAATAGGCTTGGGCGATGTTATGCAGGAAACTTCAATGACACAACTAGAAAAATTAAAGAATCGCTTAGAAATCCAATTTAAAAATAAAAAGCATACCATCGAAGTGCATACGGCTTTTAACACCTTAATTAATGAAGTTATGGATACTGTTGAAGCCGAAGCCATAGACATGGTGATTATGGGAACTACAGGTGCCACAGGTGCTAAAGAAATTCTCTTTGGATCTAATGCAGTTCACGTCATTAAAAAGGCAAAATGCCCAGTATTACTTGTGCCTCCTAGATTTGAGTATGAAGATCCTAAAGAACTATTATTCCCTACCGATTATGAAATTGAATATTCAAGTAAAAAGATGGAGGCTTTACTTAGTATTTCCGAGCAACATAAATCACGAATAAATGTGCTGCATGTGCATACCGGATATGATCTTACAAGTGAGCAGCAAAAAAATAAGAAACTATTAGAACAGCTTTTAGGAAGTCTCTGTATTTTTCATGAAATGCCCGACAATGAAATTGTTAATGCCATTAACGAATTTCAAGTAAAGCGAAAAATAAACCTACTCGTTATGGTTCAAAACAAGCACACTTTTATGGAACGCCTTTTTATTGAACCTGTCATTAAAAAAATAGGGTTCCATATTACAATTCCTTTTATGGTGATACCTCAATTTTAAAATTTAAGCTATGAAAAATATTTTAGTGGCCACAGATTTTTCAAACGATGCTTATGCTGCGTTATTTTACATATCAAAATTAATGGCCTCAAAACCCTGCACTTTTTATATGCTTAATGTCTATGATCAATTTACGCCTTTGGATGGTAAAAAATCTCCATTTTTAGGAGATAAAGAATTACTTCCGCAAATTAAAATACAAGCCAAAGAAAAATTAGATACTGTAATTCATAAAATTACCTTAGATACTAATAATCCTAAGCATAGCTTTAAAACCATTTTAAAAAAAGGAATAGTGGCTAAAATCGTAAGCAAATCTATTGACAAAAACGCAATTGATCTTGTTGTAATGGGTAATAAGGGCAATACAGGTGCTAAAGAAATTTTTATGGGCAGCAATACCATACAGGTTGCCAAGGCCTTAAACTTATGCCCTATTTTGGCCGTGCCTAAACAATTAGATTTTAAAACGCCTAAAGAAATTGCTTTTGTAACCGATTTTAAAAAAGGTTGTTCAATTAAAACAGTAGCCCCATTACTTTTTGTAGCCTCCTTATCTAATGCCGCAATTCGTGTTATGCACATTAATGAAGTAGCTATTTTAGATGCGGAACAAGAATTAAAAAGAAAAATTTTAGAACATTGTTTAAAAGAATTTAAACACAGTTTTCATTGGATGCAAAATTTTTCGGATAAAGCCCAAGTGATTGATACTTTTTTGGAAAAACTGACAATTGATATGTTTGCTATGGTACACCATAAACATAGCTTTTTTGAAAAATTACTACGTGAACCTGTTCTAAAAGATGTTAGTATTTATGCGGACATTCCCTTGTTCATTCTGCCTTATCAGGACTTATAATTATCATGGATACAAATAAAAAACCACTTTTAAATTTACACTAGTTACCTATTAAAATAAAAATCATGGACAAAAGAATAATAATCCCTACAGATTTCTCACAAAATGCATTAAACGCTACTCGTTATGCACTAGATCTTTATGCTAAGGTTCATTGTGAATTCTATTTTTTAAATGTTTTTCAATTAGAAGGATATACAACGGATACTTTAACATTACCAGAACCGGGTTCAGAATCTTATGTTTTCACAGAAAACCATTCCAAAGCCGAATTCATAAAACTTTTAGATCTTTTAGCACTTCAATACGATAATCCTAGGCATCAATTCCATACCATCTCTAGCTTTAATTTTCTCTCTGAGGCCATCACCGAACTTATTGATAAAAAAGATATTAATCTGGTCATCATGGGTACAAAAGGGGCTACTAACGCCAAAGGTTTAATTTTTGGCAGTAACGCCGTAAAAGCCATGGAAACAATTACAAGTTGTCCTGTTCTCGCTATTCCTGAGAATAGTAGATTTTCACCTCTTAAAGAAATTGTTTTTCCTACTGATTATCAGATAAGTTATAAACGCAAAGCATTGAATTCCCTTATCGATATTGCAAAAATGCACCAAGCAGCCATTTGCGTCTTACATATCCAAAAAGAAGAAAAATTAAGCCATAAGCAAGAAGCCAATAAACAACTCTTAGAGGATATTCTAAGTATAACGGACTATAGTTTTCACACCCTTTCTGACACTGGTCTATCCAAAGGAATCACAGCATTTGCCGAAAGTAGAGATAGCGATATGATTGCTTTTATCAATAAAAAACATTCTTTCTTGAGTGGTTTATTTTCTAAACCGCTTGTAAAAGAAATAGGATATGATGCTCTTTTACCCATCATGGCATTAAATTAAAATTAATTACTAAAATCAAACAAAATGAAAAAAATAGGAATTTGGATAGATAAAGAAAAAGCTCACGTTGTTTATTTGACTGATTCGAGTGAAAAATTAGAAACCATTTTTTCAGAAATAGAATTTTTCAATAGAACAAGTTCTTCTGCATCTAGAGTAAAAACGGGTAATAATCAAGATATAACTCACGAAAGCACTTATACCGAAAGAGAAAAACACCAGCTAAAGGCATACTTTAATAATTTAGCTAATGCAATAAAGGAGGCTGATGCTATCGCCATATTCGGACCTGCAGATACGAATGAAAAATTCAGAAAAAACTTAGAAGAGCATCATAAACCATTGGCGTCAAAAATTAAAACAGTTAGTAAAGCCGATAGCATGACCGAAAACCAAGTGAAAGCATTAGTTCGAGATTATTTTAAAATGTAAGTTGATTATAAAAACAGAAAAATCGTATTTAACCCAACTACCGAAGTAAAAATCATAGCTTTATATGCAAACTCTTTTTGATTTGTTGAAGGATCCTGTCATTATTAAAATAGTGAGGACAACTTTATGGGTTACTTTTCTAATCATTGCTATAATTCTACTTAGAAAACTCATCAAACGGAAAATACAAGATACCGCCCATCAATACAAGTTTCAAAAGTTGATAGAAATGGTTGGAATTTTTTTAATTGTTGTGGTTATTCTATTATCATTTAGTTTAGATAATTTTGAGGATTATACCATTATTATAGGTCTTTTTACCGCAGGTATCGCTTTTACTTTACAAGAATTAATACTTAGCGTGGCAGGATCATTTTATATTTTCGCTTTAAGGGTATATCAACCTGGAGACCGAATTGAAATTAATAATATTAGAGGAGATGTAATTGATATTAACAGCATGTACACCACCATTATGGAAATGGGCGAATGGGTAAGTAGTGATAATTATTCGGGTAGAATCGTGAAAATTAGTAATGCGTTTGTTTTTAAGGGGCCTATAAAAAACTATTCCATGGATTTCCCTTTTGTATGGGATGAAATTAATATTCTGATCACTTTTGAGTCGGATATAGCACTTGCAAAACAAATTATTTTATCAAAATCAACCGAACTCTTGCACGATTACACAAAAAATTCAAAACAAAAATGGCAAGAAATGGTGGAACGCTATTATATTGAAAATGCCACACTTGAACCTACAATTGCCATAAACTTAACCGATAATTGGGTAGCCATAAATCTCAGGTATATTACGGGTTATAAATTAAGACGCGTTACCAAGAACGAACTTTTTGAACAAATTCAAGCTGCTATTTTGGAGACCAACGGAAAAGTTTCTTTTGCATCTACGACCCTACAATTGCTCAAAATACCAAAAGTGGATGTGCAGTTAAAAAATTAGAAAGTGCCATAGATAAATTCAATAAATAAGCTAACGAAAAATAAAGAAAACTTTAGAATATTTTTAAAGTAAGGTATGTAATTTCGCAATAAAGTTTGATGTATTATTTTTATTTAAAATCTTATACAACGGAAATTAAGACTTTATTTCGAGCCATTCTTCTGTTCGTTATCTATGTGATACTTTTAATTGCAACCCGTTAACACTTTTAAATAATAAACGCTTTAAATAGTAATATCGATTGTATATTAAATTTCTTGATTTATGGAAGGTAATTTGTAAATTATAAAAATACTTTCGGATTTAACGCGAGCTGCACTAGACGTTCAAAATGGCAGTATTCACAAACCGACTAATCTCGAAAGCTTTCCAGTTTTTTTACTCCATATTATTATCGGTTATATGGGTATTCATTTATCCAATTGAATGCTCTCGAAGTAAGTCGAAAGTCCCTTCTGTCTAGTCTTTTAGATGAACAAAAAATAGTATCTTTTCTGAAAATACCGCTGATATTTAATGTAGAATCTGTTTTTTTAAAGTCAAGAATATAAACTTCAGTCGAATCATTAAATTCTGTCAATTTTATGCTATTATTTATTGTATCTATCTCCGAGTTTAAACCAAATCTATTATTATTCATTTGCGAAAACTGAGTGGTACTTGGGTATTCAAAAAAAATATGTCTCCATCTTTTCTTATCTGTCAATACGGGGTGGATAGTATCTCGATTTATAACAAAAGTTGTAACTTCATACAAACCATATAGTTGAGGTTTGTCCAATCTTGTTTTGTATAAACCTGTTGTGTAGTCGATGGTACTGTAAATTATTAAAAGAACAAAAGTCCATTTTAGAATATTGCTTGCTAAAGTCCATTTTTTTGTTTCAAAAGGTTTGAAGAAGTTTGTACTATTTGTGGGTTTGTTTAAAATTATTAGGTTTCTTAAGCGCTTTAAATCGGGAGCTACAATTATGATTGCAATTAAAAGTAGTTGTGACGAAAAAAGTTTTACAGGTATGTCATAAAAGAAATTTATTGCAACTATGTTTGTTGTTACTGGAACTAAAATAAGTCCACCCAATAATCTTGTTCTTTTATGAAAAAGTAAAATACCACCAATAAACTCGGAAAGACCCATAAATAAATTATAGCCTTTTGAGTATCCAAGAAAAGTCCAAGCTAAGCCCATTGGTGAGGAGTCTCCATAAGGTTGAAGCATTCTCCAAAAAGCAATTTCACCAAATTGTAGTGGCATTATTTTAAAAAGACCATAGTAAATCATAAAGTAGCCCAAATAGTATCTTGATAAAGTAAGAAACCAATAATTTAACTTTTCATAGTTCCTGTTTTTTTTGTCTAGAATAGACCAAATAACAGTCCCTAGTATGGCTATTGCGAAAAAGAACAGTAATAATATGTAATCATATATTTTATCGCCACTGCCATTTTGAAATACTGTAACGGCTTTCTCAAGATTTAGAATATTTTTGGCAATCCAAGGAACAATTTTTTGATAAATCCCAAATATTGCATTCTCGACGAACTCCAGTTTTGGAATAACATTAAACGGGAAGGGTATGGTTATAAGCCAAACAAAAAGGACTAAAAACCTAAATAAAATTTTGTTGTTGGTTATCATTTTGCCATAATTATACGCAATAAGCATCTAAAATACTTCATAAAATCAAGAAGATATCTCCTTTCTGAAAATAACTAAAACTAGCTCTATTATTTTTTTAATCAAACTATGAATAATCGCTAGTCTTAAATATATAAAAAAAATCGGAACATTTTTATGTTCCGATTTCGTAAAAGATTTTTTAAAACCGATTGCCTATTATCATGAGTTAACCATTTTTAAAGGCATCCAAATACTTAAAGCATCAATTTTCCATTTAATCGTTTATCGATTTTACGTTTAATTAAGGTAAGCCTTTTCATGACATCCATGATACTATCACTTTTATCTTTTTTATAGAGTTCATTCAACTCTAATATTAATGATTTCGCCTCTCTTGAAGATTCTACTCGATCGCTTGTGGTCATTCCGGACATTTTACGACTTTCAAATTCTAAAGCTCTATTCATTGCATCCATACATATAAATAGTTAATTGTTAATTAATTATAACTCTGCTTATGTAACTACTTTTTCAGGTTACTAAACACAAGAATAAATATACGAAATGTTTATTTATAAGTAAATAAGCTTAAACAAAATAACAATACTTTAACCATTTTTATTGTATATTTAAATGGTAAATTGTCTCGGCTATGACAATTAAGGCAATTCATAAGTAATTCCTTTCCTTCACTCACAGTACAAAATTTTTTGGTTTTGTTTTTCTGTTTCTTGACAAAGCCAAATCCAAAAGATTTTTTGGATTTAATAAATTCGCACAAGCTTTTAAATAAGGCAATTTTAGCCCTATTTAGTACTTGGTATTTATTCCTTGATTTAATTCATTATTTTGTTCTCAAATCCGTAGCACGACTCATTGGTAAAATCGATTGTCAGATTATTTTTTCTAAAGAATATTTGTGGTTTGTGGGTTCAACTCTAATAAACTGTTTTCCGTTATAACCAATTTGGATTAAGTCTTTCGATAACAGTTTATAGTCAAAATTATCATTTTGCATAAATCCATTAGATTTATAAAAGTTATTTTTCGTTTTAAAATCTAAAGTGTCCGTTTTGTCAGATGAAATCCAGACTCCCAATGTTATTTGGTTTAAGTTATCATCGTCATTTGAACAGTTGCTCAGAAAAAAGATCATTATTAGGGAAAAAACTAAAAATTTGATATAGAAGTGATTTAAACTTTTTCCATTTGCTAAAAAATCTATAATTTTCGCTAAAACGCAAAGAGTTTAAATCACTTCATATTTTATTATACTTCGTGTTTTAAATATTTAATAAAAATTATTTCGAACTATATTTTTCTATAGATGCTAATAGTCTTATTTGGTTGCGTCGCGTTTGGCACGAACTAAATTATATTCAAAATTTAGCAGCGTCTAGCTGATCTAAAAAAACATTTGCATTCGCTAAATGCTGCCTCTGTTTTTCTTCGGGCATTTTATCGAACATTTTAACTAGCATGCTCAATCTTGGGTTCGACAGAAAGAAATCGCTATGAACATGCATAAATCGCCAGAAAAGTCCGTCCCAAACCTCTTGCCATTCCCCTTTTTTATAATCACTCATTTTCATTAAGTAATTACTACCACTGATATAGGGTTTGGTTGCCATTAATCCACCGTCAGCAAATTGACTCATACCATAAATATTTGGCACCATGACCCAATCATAAGCATCAATAAAAAGTTCCATAAACCATTGATATACCTCATTTGGATCAAATTCGCATAAAAGCATAAAATTACCCAGTACCATTAAGCGCTCAATATGATGGCAATAACCCGTTTTCAATACTTTTTTAATGGTATCATCAATAGGCGGAATACCCGTAGTACCGTCATAAAACGATTTGGGAATTTTGCGTTTAAAACCCCAAAAGTTTTTGGTGCGTTCATAACTGCCTTTACTGATGTATATGCCACGCATAAATTCTCGCCATCCTATAATTTGCCGCACAAAACCTTCGGTAGAATTCAACGGAATATCATTTTCAGCGGCAAACTTTAAAACTTTATCAATAACTTCTGTAGGTGTTATTAAGCCTACATTCAGCATCGGGGTCAACAAACTGTGGTGCAAAATAGAATTATGGGCTACAATAGCATCTTCGTAAGTCCCAAATTCTAAAAATCTTTGTTTCAGAAAATCATGAAACCAGTCTTCTGTTTTCTCAAAGGTGTTGGGATATATAAAATGATCTGAAATCTCGCCATAATGAGACGAAAAATGAGCTTCTACATAAGTTTTTGCCTCCTCAACATAAGCATCAACATCAGGAAATTGAATGTTAGGAGCTTGTTTTTTAGGAGGATATTTTTTACGATTTTCAGTGTCAAAAGTCCACTTACCACCTGCTGGCTGGTCATCATTATTGACTAAAATATTTCGTTTTTTACGCTCGTTGGTATAAAAAGTAGTTTGATGAAACTTTTTCTTATCTGTTTTAAAAAAGTCCTTTAAATCTTCATCAGTATTTAAAAACATTGGTGTTTCAAAGATATTCTGATGTATGTTTAAAGTTTCAGCGGCTTTCGTAATTCGTTTTTCTAACCAATTATCAACCAGATTTACAAAATTAATTTCCCGAACACTTCCTTTTTTTAAGTGTGATAATAATTCTCGAATATCAGCATTTTCGTTTTGGGCTTCAATGTAATGGACTTCAAAGCCTTTATCTTTTAAGTATCTTTCATAAAATTTCATTGTCGCCCTATGAAACGCTATTTTTTGTTTATGAAAAGGGTATTGTTTAAAGAAAAGAAATTCTTCCACTAAATAGACAGGATATTTATGTTCAAAAAGTGGATTTTCTTTGAATAATTGATGTGGGAATATAAGGTGAACGCTTTTTGTATTAGTTGATTTTGACATTTGTTTTTTTATTCATTCTACATTTATCGCTACAAAACTTCACTTCAGCCCAGTTTTTTTCCCACTTTTTACGCCACGAAAAAGGGCGATTACAAACCAAGCATATTTTTTCTGGCAAATGCTGTTTTTTCATTTGCTTCGTATTTTATTCAAAGTTTGGCATTTCATTACGTCTGGCGTAAGGGAAACGTTCTAATTTTTTAACTTCGTAGTAAGTATTTAATCCAGAAATTCCGACAGATTCAATCTGGGCCAAATTAATGTCTTCATCTTCGCCAATAGCATTATTGGGGATGATTAAATGTTCAATTTCCCCAATCACCAAAAGGGTTCCGTTACGCTCAATAGTGAGTGATTCCAAATATTTCATCCCAATTTTTAAAAGACTCTCTTTTACAAATGGCGCTTTTATACTTGGCACAAACTCTTCGGTAAGGCCACAAAGTTTAAATTCAGACTCAGGCTCATCAAACTTTACTGAGGTGTAATGGGCGTTTTTAATAAAAGAGTTATGTACATGGTTAATGGTATAACTCCCGTTTTTTAGGATATTTTCATAGGTATGTCGAGGGACTTCACCTGTTGGTCTTAAAATAAAACCCAATAATGCAGGATCGCTGCCCAAGTGCATCACAGAATTAAAAATAGCGACATTGGTTTGTCCGCTATCACTTATGGTCCCAATTAAATTAGCAGATTTTACCCCTGAAACCGCATTGATATAGGTAATGCGTTGCACGCGATTCATTTCTTTTATAGCTTGCTTAGTAAAGTGCATATTTTTAAAATTTTAATACCTTAATTCTTTTTGACATTTCTTCCAAAAACCGAAAAATGATGGGTAATAACCTTTCACTTTAAACATCCAATCTCTAGATTCCTCTATGCCTTTGTAATTTTTATTTAAAGGATGTTCTTTAAAGAAAATTGTTTTTAATTGATAATCTTCAACGAGTTCTTTAAATTCGCCAACATAGACTTGAATATCTGGAATATTATGAGATAAAGCAAGCATAAAATTCAATGCTTTGTCACCAATAGGATATGTTGTAAAAATTGAAGGTTCTAGCAAAAGAATGCGATTTACATCTTCGTTCTTATGCCAATTTGGGTCTAAATTATAGTAATTGTAAATACAAGTTGCTTTATCGGTATTTATTTTTATTTGGCTTTTAGCAGGCAACGGCGTGGTTAAATTAGCACTTATGGTTTTCTTTAAAACTGCGGGAATTTCCATTGCTGAGAAATCTTCATAAGGAACATCCAAAAAAGTATTTCTTTGATTGGTGTAACAATATTTATTGATATTTTCCTGATTTGCGAAGTACTTTTTATTGCTATTTGCACCTGCTACCCATTGCCAACTTAAGGCGTTGCTAGCCCAATCGCCATCTAATAAATGATAATACATCCATTGTGCTGGATGTTTCCAATGGCTTTGCGCCAAATTACAGGCTATAGATGCGATATACATTCGCAAATGATTGTGTAAATAACCTATTTTGTAAAATTTAGAGATACCATTGTCAATAGCTGTAATACCCGTTGAGGCATCTATAATGGCTGTGGCAATTTCTTGATTGTTTACTGGGCATTGTTCATTCTTTAAATCGAAATTAATCGCCTCTTGTTTTGCAATCCAAATTTGTTGCCAATAATCGCGCCACGCCAATTCTTGAATTAATTTTTCAATAGCACTGGGTGCAAAACCCCTATCTAAAACATTTTGCATTACTTGTTTCGTAGAAATAACGCCTCTTGAAATATACGGCGATAAATAGGTAACCTCACCGTCGATAAAATTTCTTGATTTTCCGTATTCTTTAGGCTGTATGGCAGATATACGACTTAGAATTTCGTTATAATCTGTTGTGAACTTGATGCTATTTTGAGCCATTAACGCTTGCTAATTTTATTACCTGAAATTGCTTTTTGCCTTGAACATTTAAACCTGCTGATTTCTGGATTACGTTTTTTTAGGTGTTTTTGACTCACACCACTGTTCACTCTTTTTCGCCAACGCTTAAAACTTGACTCTTTTAAATTAGCGCGCATCACCTTAATGACTTCTTTTTCAGGCAATGAAAACTGAAATTCAATAGCTTCAAAAGGAGTACGATCTTCCCAAGCCATTTCAATAATTCTATCTAATTGTCTTTCTGTAAAATCAGTTTCCATTTTAATTAATTTTCTAGATTTTCAATTTTTTGCCACATTTTATCGGCAGTTAATTTAAAAGTTCCCACATAATCAAAATTACATTCGTTTGGTGCTATTACTGACAAAAACGCCTCTTGATGAGCATCTCTGTATAAGTGATAGGTAAACCCAATAATAGGTTCAAAATTAAAAGTAGCCGCATAAACCAAATTATTATATTCAAACTGCTCCATTAAACTATCAAACTCTGATTTTAGGGCTTTGTATTTTGCATCGATTTGCTTATTTACCGCATGAATATGCCTGTTTTTCCATGCAATGGTGTCTAAGGTTTTTATTACAGGTGCACCAACATTGGTTGCATAAGGTTTTAGAGCTGCATCATATTTCTTCTGCACCTCATCAAAAACTACGGCATCTGGTTTCTTAGCTGAGTTCATTCTTCTTTAGGTCTAAACTATTTTAAATACTTGACAATTTTAGTGCTTGATGGTTTGGTTATGGAGTAAAAAACATCAATTAGATTGCCCTTATCATCTACCAAATATTTTTGGAAATTCCATTTTACAGCGCTGCTCATATTCCCGTTTTTATTTTCTTGGGTAAGCCATTGGTATAGTGGATGCTGCTCTTTACCCTTTACAAAAAGTTTTTCCGTCAACAAAAAGCTAACTCCAAAATTGCGTTCACAGAAAGTCAAAATTTGTTGTTCATCGCCTGGCTCTTGACCTCCAAACTGGTTGCATGGTGCACCAATGACTACTAATTTATCCTGGTACTCTTTATGCAATTTCTGTAAGTCTGCATACTGATTGGTAAAACCACATTCCGAGGCTACATTTACGAACAAAATATGTTTCCCCTTAAAATTTTCTAAATGTATTGGGGCGCCATTTAAGTCGTTGATTGCTATATCGTATAAAGGCGAATTCGGCATCTTAGTAGTTTGATTTTTTTCTTTCGTAAATTTTAATTGACTCAAAAATTTCATACTTTCACTTGTATTTAGCCTAATTTAGAGCATCGATTTTTTTCATAATTTCTTCAGCTTCAAATACTTTGTCATCACTTAATTTCCGATTCACCGTAGATAATTTAAAGGCTTCCGTCATTAAGTTTTCATATTGCTGTTGCAATACTTCCTTTTCCGATTTTTTTTTGAACAATCCAAACATAGCTTTTTGTTTTAGGGCTCAAAAATACAAAATGTTTAACCATTATCCTCGTTTGTTAAACAAAATAACAAGGCTTTAAGAGTTTCAATTTAAAGTAGAGGTTTTAAAATCAAATTAAAAACATGTATTTGGCGTATTTTTAAACTTTGTCAAAGTTTAAATTTTTACTAAGTTGTATAGCTTATAAATATTTTAACTAATCTTTTATATCCTGTAAAATCCAATTTAGTTCTGGGTCGATGCCATTGGCTCTATCTTTCTTAGTGGGAATTATTTCTACATCTGGTTTAATACCATAACCGTTGATTTCCGTTTGATGTGGTGCTTGAATTTGAATTAATCCAAAACTCATCATAACTTTAGAGTGTGGTAAACTTATAAATTTAGAAACACCTGCTACGGTACCATTATAATGCCCCCCAGTTTCTTCGCCAACGAAAGTGGCTCTTTTTGTAGCATTTAAATTGGTAGATAATATGGAAGAGGCAGAGAAAGAATTTCCATTAATCAAGACATAAATTTTACCTTTAAAAAATAGAGGGTTTGGCGTCTTATCTTTTTTTGAAGTTGAGAATTTATAATACCTAATGCCGTCTTTTTTACTTCCCTTTAGCAACTCAATAGGAGCAGCAATTGGCGCCATTAAAACCCCAAAAGTATTTAACAAAACAGAATTTTTACTCGACACACTACTTTTTAAAAAGGGAAATCTGGTTAGTGTTTGTCCTTTTTCAATAAATTGGTAGGTATTAGTGGCTAAATAGGAATATAAATTTTCAATTTCATCTAAACGTCCTCCTGTATTATCTCTTAAATCGATAATTAAATTTTGGGCTTTAGCGGAATCTATTTTTTCAAATGCTTCATTGTAAAATTCTTTATACTTGCCATTAGAAAATCCTCTAATTTTTAGGTAGCCCACTGTGCTATCTTCCCCTATGAAATTAAAATTTCGAGTAAATGTTTTATCTGATTTTGATAGTTTTTTACTTCTGATATAACCGTATTTGCGATTATTTTTAAAAGTTGCCTTTAGTTTTTCCTTTTTGACCTTTTTTTCTTCTCTAGTCAACTTTGCTACTTTTTCATTTATTTTAACGGAATCTTTATGCTTTAGAGAATCTCTTAGCTTTACTATATTCTTTATAGAGTCTTTCGGGATTCTTCTAAGGGTTTTAGTGAAAATACTATCATTCTGGCTTAAGGTAATAGGCAAACTATCCAAATAGCCCTTGTCTTTAAAATATAAACTAGAAAAACGTAAGGCAATATAGCGTTTTTGAAAAGTAGTATTAAACCCATCCGAAGCTATTAATTTTTTATAATCGCTTATAATTTGTGCTATAGGTTCTTCATTCATCTTTAAAACCTCTGCTCCAATAATAGTGCTATCAATGCCAAAATTCTCTCTAATTAAGAAAGCATCACTCACTTGTTCAAATTCTAGATCACTAAATTCGAATTCCTTTTTTATGCGGTCTTTACGTTCTTTTTTGGTAAACCTTCTTGAAGGTGGGCTCATGCCAATATGTCCTTGTCGCACTTCGGAAACCACGGGCGCCAACTTTTTATAAAAATCTAAACTGCTTATAGGAGCAGTAATACTTTGTTTTAAACTATCAAATTTAAAATCTAGACTTTCTTTGGTAACAAATTGATATAGTTTTGGATGCAGCTTTTTAAGCTTTCTATACGTTTTATCAACATCTGATTTTAAATCTTCAGGAGTATGAAGCCCCGCAATCTGTTGATTGTATTTGTTAATACTAACACAGGAAGTTGAAAGTAGGATCATGGAAAGAAACCAAATAATTTTATTCATAAGGTAATGGTTTTGTTTTTGCCGCTCCATAAAATAGCGTTTGATTAGCTTTTATTTTCAAAGGACTAAAATAGTATTTTATCTATGAAGTGATTTAAACTTTTTTACATTTAAGTTTTAATTACCTTTAAGGTACATTTTGAAAACATGATAAAAAAAATTCTCTTTGGTCTTTTGAGTTTAGTTGTTCTATTTGTAATTGTCCTGTTTTTATGTGATTATGTGATTGATTATGCTACCAAAGACAAAACATTTACCTCAACTGAAAAAATACAAAAAAATAGCGTTGGTATTATTTTAGGAACTGCAAAAAAATTAACGAACGGATTACCTAACGCCTACTACACTAATAGGATAAAAGCTACAGTAGCTTTATTCAATGCCCAAAAAATAGATTTTGTTTTGGTCAGTGGAGACAATGGAAGTATTTATTATAATGAGCCAAACACCATTAAAAAAGATTTGGTTGCGGCAGGAATTCCGGAAGAAAAAATATTTTTAGACTATGCTGGTTTCAGAACTTTAGACTCTATGGTACGAGCAAAATATATTTTTGGTTTAGATAGTGCGACGATTATTTCGCAAGAATTTCATAATGATAGAGCTATTTATATTGCACAAAAAAAAGGATTAAACGCTATTGGTTTTAATGCAAAGGATGTTTCAGGAGCCAATGGATTTAAGGTTAAGCTTAGAGAATATTTTGCCCGCGTAAAAGTATTTTTAGACTTATTCACCAACAAACAACCCAAATTTTTTGGGGAAAAGGTTGTAATAAAATAGTTGATTTTCCACTAAATAACCTCCGAAAACCATGTCTAAGCTTTCACTTTTTTTTAAAAACTTAGGGCCAGGACTTTTGTTTGCAAGTATGGCCATAGGTACATCCCACCTTGTATTATCTACAAAAGCAGGCGCTCAATATGGTTGGATTATGGTAATCCCCATACTATTGGCTAATATTTTAAAATATCCCTTTTTTGAATTTGGCGTTCGCTATACCAATGTCACCAATAAAACACTTATTGAAGGCTACTTAAATAGAGGGAAAAAGTATTTATGGTTTTATGCCTTAATTACCCTCTTAACAACATTCACCATTTTAGCAGCCCTTTATACTGTTACAGCGGGACTTTTTATGAATATTTTTCAAATTCAAAATTTTTCACTCTCAAACACTGCACTATGCCTTTTTATAGGAATTACTATGCTTTTAATTTTAGGAAAATATAAGGTTCTTGAATACTCCTTAAAAATTATTATTAGCTTATTGTTTGTAGCTTTATTAACTACTACCATTTTAGTAGTTATGAATGGAAAAGTTGATCCTATTAGTAGTTTTAAAACTCCAACATTATTTAATGAAGTAGGTATTTTATTCTTGATAGGATTAATGGGATGGATGCCAACTACTGTTGAAGCATCGAGTTGGATTAGCTTATGGACAATTGAAAAATATAAAACTTCAAAAACAAAACCAACATTAAAACAAGCACTTTCTGAATTTAATTTAGGATATTTTATAACAGCTATTTTAGCCCTCTTTTTTTTAATTATTGGATGGTTCACCCTATATGGCACTGGAACAATACTTAGTGATAGTGCAGTTGTATTTGCAGATCAATTAGTAAACCTTTTTACAAGGTCAATTGGTAATTGGGCTTATATATTTATTGCCATTGCAGCATTTTCGACCATGTTTAGCACCTGTATGACTGCTCATGATGCCATTGCAAGAGTAAGTATTGATATTATACAATTACTGTCGCCAACTAGTATGGATAAAAATAGAAATCATTTTTTTGCCGTGGCCGTTGTACTTTTAGCATTAGTGAATTTTTTAGTCATTACCATTTTTGGAGCCAATATGGGAACACTAGTTGCTTTAGCTACTTTTGTGTCGTTTGTTGTAGCACCAATAATTGGCTATTTAAATTATAAAAATGTAATGAGTACTGACCTACCCGAAGAACACAGACCAAAAAAAGCGATGCAAATTTTAACTTTTTTAGGTATTCTTTTCTTATCACTATTTTCAGTTTATTATTTTTGGATGGTACTTTTTTAATTTTTTAAATCTTCAAAGTTTAAAACCGTGAAGTACGTCCTCACGTTTTGATCGTGTAAAAATTCTAAGCAAAAAACGCCGTCTTTACACTGATTAATTAATTTACTTTCCCCATAACCAACAGAACTAATGATGGTTTGAGCAGGTACTCCTTTTGAAATTAAATAATTGTTTATCGCTTGTGCTCTATCTTGTGATAGCTTTAGATTATTAGCAGAACTACCTCTGCTATTGGTATGTGAAGCTATACCAAGTTGAATAGCCGGGAATTTTTTTACTATTTGTAATACTTTCTCCAATTCTATTGCAATAGTTTCAGAAATACTACTGGATCCACTCTTGAAAGCGAACTTCTTTAATTTTAAGACCGTCATGTTTTCTTTCTGTTCCACAATATCATCTACAAAAGGTAAAGCGATATTTAAAACTTGTTGTTGCTCTTCTTCGCTAGTTAAAGCGTGAGATGCAAAAAAACTACCATAGCCATTTTTACTTGCCTTTATAGCGTAGAAATTTCTAAAGGGTATTTCAAATTGATACTTTCCATCAACATCTGTAATGGTCTGCTTTAAAATATTATTTTCTTTGTCTAAAAGTTGAATACTTGTATTTTCTATACCTAGAGCTGTATTAGGATTTTCAACAAGTCCTTTAATCATTAGGGTTTTTAGCCCTGGTTTTTGATTTACTTTAAACCCGTAAATATCATCATTGCCTTTTCCGCCTTCTCTATTTGATGAAAAATATCCTAAAAAACCTTCCGTATTTTTTTTAATTATGAAGCCAAAATCATCATAGGTACTATTTATACCTTGACCTAAGTTGACAGGAATACTAAAAGTACCATCAACTTGAAATTTCGATGTATAAATATCCATTCCACCTAGCCCGTAGAAAATATCGGAAGAAAAATACAAACTGCCTTCAAAAATAAAAGGAGCTATTTCGTTCCCTGGAGAATTTATTCTAGCTCCCAAATTTATAGGTGCCGACATAATTTGTCCGTTATTGGTAAACACATAATAAATATCTGTACCCCCATAACCACCTTGAAAATTGGCGGCAAAAAAAAGTTTACTTGTACTCGCCTCATAAAAGGGATAGTAAAATGATGTGCTTAAATCTCTTAACAAGTATTGAAAATCTCCTTTTTGATTTACGGAACCAACGGCTAAAGTATTCTTTCCATTTTTATCGAAAATTAACTCCTCTCCGTCTGCATTGGATAACATATAAATAATAAAATCTAAGTCCTCAGCGTAAAATGGTGTCGCTTTGTGGTACATTGAAATGGGAATTTTAGAAAAGGCTTTTGGTATGGTGATATCGCCATCTGGCTGAATTTTTCCAGAATAAATGTCTAAATAGGCTTCTCCTGATGGCTCATAAATTTTCTGCTTGTCTTTTTTCCTCGAGCTTGTAAATAGAATTTCATCTTTGTAGAATGTTGGAGAAAAATCGGCTTGAGGACTATTAAGATTGGCATTAAAAACATAAAAGTCTGCAATTTGATTTTGGTTTTTCTCTAATACCTCGAAATTAAATTCAGCATTTTCAGTGAGTTCCTTGGTAAAAAAAGATTTAAATCTAGTTGCATAGGCTTTTAATTTCTCTGAACCGTCACTTTTACCGACCGATAGTAACAATTTGTTTAAGTAACTACTGCCCATTGTACTATCTTTTTCATAGCTGCTAATATATAAGGGTGAAGCTCTTTTGAAATTACCTGTTTTTAAATAGGCATCTGCTAAATTTAACTTTTGTTGTTTACTCAATTTTGTTTTACCAAGCTCTTTATTATATTCTCTAATAGCATCTTTGTAAGCATATTCATAAAAGAAATAATCGCCTTTTGATTTTTTTTGTCCAAAAGTTACTAGGCTATTCATTAAGAGCAATAATATGATATATCTTAGTTTCATTTTATGCGGTTGTTAGAAAAATCTTGGTGAATCAATTTGTTTAGGTTTGCCCTTAGTATCTTTGTTATTGTAGAATTTCTTTGAATTATCTTTACCTAAAGAAAATTTAAGAATTACCTCGTGAGAGCCATCATTAAAGCCAGAAAAGCCATTTACGCTATAGTCATACGAATATCCTACAAAGATACTATTTGATATTTGAATGCCCGCTAAACCACTTACCGCGTTGTCTAATCTATAGGATGCCCCTACAGTCAATACATCATTAATAAGAAAATTGGTAGATAGGTTTGCGTTTAAAGGAAGTCCGTTTAAATAATTTAAAAGAAAGGCTGGTTTAAATTTCAATCTGTCAGACAAGTCGAAGACATAACCTCCTATTAGGTTAAATTGAGGCTTATCTTCGATAAAAACAGAAACTTCGTCATTATAGACAATATCGGTTAAAAAATTAGGAACTGAAACTCCTGTGTACCAATTATCTCCGTATAAGAATAATCCAGCTCCAACAGTTGGGTAAAAATTATTAAACGAGTCAGCGTTATTTAAGAGTGGTTCGTTAATAATTTCAAAATCTCCTTTTGAATAATCCACATTTAATAAGGCTCCACCTGCATCAACACCAAAAGAAAGCTTTGTTTTATCGGTAACATTTACTTGAAAAGAATATGCAACATCAAAATAGGTTTGTGTTGATGGACCTATTTCGTCATGAATAATGTTAAATCCTAATCCGTTTTTTTTATTTTCGAAAGGCAAATTAACCCCCAGTCTTAAGGTTCTTGGTGCACCAGGAACAGAAATCCATTGTGCTCGATACGCTGCAGCAATTTCTGTATGTTCAACAGAACCAACGTAGGCAGGGTTAAAACTACCAATATTGTACATATACTGGGTATATTGTGGTTCTCTTTGCCCATAAGTAAAATGTAGTGTTCCTATAAAAGATATCACTAAGCAAAAAATAGTTCTATTTAAAAAATTCATTTGTGGGTGCTTAACTTATTATCGTATAATTTGAATCCATCCCTTTTCGATATCGGATCCATCACCTAAATTTAAAATATAATAATAGGTGCCTTTAGGTGCATCGCCATTTTTGCCTCTTCCATCCCAAGAATTATTGTAAGCAGCAGCTTTATAAACTTGATTGCCATAGCGATCAAAAATCTCTAAGGTATTATTTGGATAATTTTGAATACAGTTAATGACTAAAAAGTCGTTTACACCATCGTTATTAGGAGAAAACTGATTAAATAAAAATCCGCAATCCTGAGTATTTCGCCTAAAAATTTCTAATGTTACGGATGAACTGTTATTCTCTATAATAACATCTCTAGGAAACGAAGCAATTATTTCGGCGGTATTTATGTAGTCACCAAATTCTAACACCCTAGCGCTAATGGTAAGTGTGTATTCCTCATTACCTTGCATTTCAGGAATAGCCCAGACACCAGTAGCTTCATTATACAAGCCATTTGTAACGGTATGTGACACATATTCAAAACCTCTTGCTGTAGTCAACAATTCATTAATTTCAATACTAATTACTCGGTTTAAACTTAAATTGGTTAAAGTGATGGTAAAGGTAATTTCATCATCTACGGTAGGTTTTAAAACATCTACTGTTTTTACTATCTGCAAATCTATAGGGTCGGGAGCACAATTAGGCGTTAAATTAGGAATACAAGGGTTCGAATTTGCAGGGTCTAACTGGTTTACAACCCCATCCATGTCGGTATCTAAAATATTAGAATCTAAGGCATCAATAATTCCATCTCCATCTCCGTCCAAAGGATTAGCAATATCATTACCCACTTCAACGGCATCTAAAATTCCGTCGTCATCGGAATCTGGATTATTCGGATTTGTACCGATAGCAATCTCGTTAGCATCACTCAAACCATCATTATCACTATCAATAATACATGCGTTTACACGAACTGAAATAGTTGTTGAGGTATTCGTACATGGAGCAACTGCGGTGTTCGTGGTAAATGTAAAAGTATAGTTGCCTACTGGCGCTCCTGTGAAATTTACAGAACTTGTATTGTTAATAACTAATGTATTTGAAAGACTCGTTGTTATGGCCCAAGTTCCCGAAGCAACTTGTGTAAGCCCAGAAAATAAATCTATAATATTTGGAAAATTAGCCCCAACAATATTACAAGCTTCAATAGGGTTGGCAATAGCTTGAACAATAGGTTGGTTGTTAATATTTGCGCTTACTGGTTGCCTAACAGAAGTACATCCATCTAAATTAGCTTCAACGTAATAAGTAGTAGTAGCTGTTAAATTGGGGGTTGTAAAACTAGGTGAATTTTGTACTAAAGGCATTATGCTTGTAGGAGAACTAAACCAGTTTATGACACTTCCTGGTGTTGCCGTTGCACTTAGTGTCATAATCCCTTCTGTACAAAGGGTATTTTCAATAAAACTTAGAATCTGCGGATTGGTCTTTAAAATTATAGATACTGGTAGTACTGGACTAGCACAATTGTTAACTCTATCTAAAAAAAAAGCATAATAAGTTCCTGTTTGTTGTATTATCGAACCATTTATATAAGCGTCTTGTCTTGTATAATCGTTACTTCTACTCCAAATTAATTCGCTTCCTGAAGGCGCTGTACTACTTGTATAAATGCTTAAATCTACAGGAAAGTTAGTATTATTTGTTGCTACGCAATAAGTGGTTGCAATATTTGTATTTAATTCAGGTGGTCTATTGCCTGCCAAACAATTGGTATTACATTCCGACACAAATACGGTTACCTCAATACTTTCAGGAGGGCAACTTTGCGCTGCTGCGTAGCTGGGTGTATAGCTATACAGATAAGCACCTATGGGCTGCAAATTATAGTTTACCTGATTATTAATAGGATTTATAAAAGTTGTTTGCCCTGCAGGCCCTAGTATTAAATTCCATGATCCACCTGGCGTTTCGCCGATAAGCGTATTGTCCAAATCTAATCGCGAATTAATACCAAATAAGCTTTGGTTGCAAACCTGATTATCAGTACTCAAAATTCCCAAAGAAGGTCTTGTTTCAAAATTAATCCTTGGCAATGCAACTACGGGACTTATGCATCGATTACCATTTAATGTTCCATAATAAAAACCATAATAATCATCTCCAGTAGTGATGATGGAACTGGGCAAAAAAGATGAAGGGATATTGGGATTTGGATTTGTACTCCATTCTAAGGTGGTTCCAGGTGGAGTTTGACTTGACACAAAGCTAGATAAATCTACCTCAAAGCCAGAACAGTATTGGGTTTCTATATTATTTATAAGTTGCGGGCCATTAGGTCCAGAGGAACAACCGTCATTATCTACTATGGTTATGGATGCGTTACTACTTGAATTTCCTGCAATAATAAACCCAGCATTATTGGTAGAAATTAACCTTATAGTTACACTTTCATTACCTTCTGGGCTTGTATCGTCTATGGCAGTGACTATCAACTGTGCTCTTCTAGCTCCGTTGGCAATAAGTATATTATTTCCTAAATTGTTATAATCTATACCCGCAGTCGCCGTACCCCCAATTACAAAATTGATGCTTACAGTACTACCCGTAGTATTAACAGATCCTAAATCAATTTCAAATACGCCGGTATCGCTAGCAGGAGTTGCCTCAATGGCAATGGAATCATTTGCTGTAACAACTACTGTGGATTGCGTAAATCCCAAAAAGGACACGACAAGAAAACCAATAAAAAAAAGTGTTTTTTTTCTATTAAAAAGTAAATCAAAAATAAAGAGTGATTTATGCAGGTTTTTAAATTCCATATTTTTAAAACTTAAAACTAAAGAAAAATTTAATCAACGTTTATTATAAACGTCAATATTACTTAAAATATTGGAAGTATTGCTATTATTAAGCCAAATATACTGTTTTAATCGGCGTACAATTTAACTCAAAAAAAACAGCCATATAAACATTTATATTAATTCTGCGGATTTTGCTTCTGCATGAACATCAATCTTTTTTACTAAACCTTGTAATACCTTTCCAGGGCCTACTTCGGTAAACAAAGTAGCACCGTCTTTAATCATATTTTGTACACTTTGTGTCCATTTTACAGGTGCGGTAAGTTGTAAAATTAGGTTTTTTTTAATCTCCTCTGCACTAATTACAGCTGTAGTAGAAACATTCTGATAAATTGGGCATAAAGGGGAGTTAAACTTTGTGTTTTCTATTGCTTTTGCCAACTCTTCTCTCGCGGGCTCCATCAACGGGGAATGAAAAGCACCGCCTACTGGCAATACCAAAGCTCTACGAGCACCTGCCGCTTTTAACTGCTCACAGGCTATATTTACGGCTTCAACATCTCCTGAGATCACCAGTTGGCCTGGACAGTTATAATTGGCAGCCACCACAATACCTGGTACTTTTGCACATATATTTTCTACTACATCATCAGCTAATGCCAATACAGCAGCCATAGTGCTTGGTTTTAACTCACATGCTTTTTGCATGGCTAAAGCTCTTTTGGAAACCAATCTAAGTGCATCTTCAAAATTCAAGGTGCCATTAGCTACTAAAGCAGAAAACTCTCCAAGTGAATGGCCGGCCACCATATCAGGTTTAAAGGCATTTCCCATCACCTTACTCATAATAACGGAATGAAGAAAAATAGCGGGTTGGGTTACTTTAGTTTCTTTTAAAGCATCTGCTGTTCCTTCAAACATAACATCAGTAATACTAAAACCTAATATACCGTTCGCTTGTTCAAAAAGCTTTTGAGCAATGGGATATTTTTCATACAAATCTAGACCCATTCCTGTAAATTGTGCTCCTTGACCCGGAAATATATATGCGTTCATGCTATTTTATTTTATTTTATTTTTGCGAAAGTAAAAGTAACAAATTAGAGAATAGGAACTAGAATTCAGCTATTATTTAAACCATCCTGAATACATCACATAGCTCTCCGCTATTCTATCTATTTCTCCTTGGCTTAATTCTGGGCTAATATCTTTAATTTTTCTAGCAGGCATTCCTGCATAAATACTACCAGACTCCACGTGAGTTCCTTTCGTTACGACCGCACCAGCCGCAATAATGCTATTGCTTTCTATTACACAATCGTCCATGATAATACTACCCATACCAATCAATACATTATCTTTTATGGTACATCCGTGCACGATGGCATTATGACCAATGGAAACATTGTTTCCAATAGTCGTGGGCGATTTATTGTAGGTAGCATGGATTACTGCGCCATCTTGTACATTTACTTTATCGCCCATTTTTATAAAATGCACATCGCCACGAATAACAGCATTATACCAAACACTACATTGTTTGCCCATACTCACTTCACCAACAAGCACAGCATTTTCTGCAATAAAGCAATCTTCACCAATTTCAGGAGTTTTTCCGTTGATAGTTTTTATAATCATTATGAAAATTTTGTTTCAAGTTTAAAAGGTTTCAAGTTTAAGGTTTACAAAAAATTTAAGTTTGTATTTGTTGATGGTTGTCCGAAAGCCAGCAAACAATAACTGACAACCATCAACTTTTATTTTACTCAAAATAAGCCAATAAATCTTTTTTCTTTGATGAAGATACAAGTAATTCTTTTCCGTTGGACACAATAACGCTGCCACCTTTTCCCTTTACATATTTTACAACTTCGTTGACATTGACTAAGTACGATTTGTGGATTCTGGCAAAAGGAAAATCAGTTAAGGCTTCTTCAAAATATTTAAGTGTTTTACTAACTACAATTTTTTTATTTGCTAAATAGATTTCAGTGTAATTGTCATCTGCTTTGCAATAGATAATATCGGCAATATTTAGCACCTGAAAACCATCTTGCTGCGGTAAGGTTATTTTGCCTTCCACACTTTTAAGATTTGTTTTTAAGATTTTATCTTCTAAGGCATTTTCTTTTTGTCTGATTTGTTTTACGTGATTTACAGCATTTATCAATTCATCGATACTTATAGGTTTCATTAAATAATAAGCCGCGTGATTGTTTAGTGCATCTATCGCGTAATGATTGTATGCAGTAACAAAAACAGTTTCAAAAGTACGATTGGGTATCTGATCTAGTAAATCGAAGGCATTCCCAAAAGGCATTTCAACATCTAAAAACACTAAATCTAAATCATTAGCTTCAATTAAAGCTAAACCTTCTTTTATGGTGGATGCTTCTCCTACCAAATGCACTTCTAGACAGTATTTTTTTAAATAATTACGTAGAATTTCTCTACTATTGGCTTCGTCTTCTACTAGTATTGCTTTTAACATTTAACTGTCTTTTTTTAAAGTAAAAATCACTTTTGTTCCTGTTCCATCCTCTTGATAATCTGTAATAAAAACATCGACTTTATCCTTATACATATCATTCAAAATATCAATTCTTTTTTTGATGTTACCCATGCCTTTTGATTTTTGCTTTTTCTGATGGGTTGTTTTCAAAGCTGCCGATTTTTTTCTTCCGACTCCGTTATCAACAATACTAATTTCAATAATATCTTTAGCTTTTTGCTTCAAGTCTATTTTCAAAAACCCTTTTTCTTCCTTGTAACGCAAGCCGTGCCATATTGCATTTTCTATATAAGGTTGTAACAACATAGGTGGAATTTCATAAGCTGTAATATCCATATTTTCCTCGATCGATATTTCATAATGGAACTTATCGGCAAAACGCGAATGTTCTAATTTTGTGTAGAGTTCTATCAGTTCTATTTCTTTACTTAAGGGAATAAAATCTTCTTCAGAATTTTCTAAAACAGCACGCATAAGTGTTGAAAACTCACTCAAATACCTGTTTGCACTGCGTTCATCGCTTTTAGCAATATAATTGTTTACAGAGTTTAACGCATTAAAAATAAAATGCGGATTCATTTGTGAGCGTAACGATTTTAATGCGAGCAAATTATTGGCCAACTTTTGTTGTTTGTAACTTCGGTATAAAAAAAAGGCGGTTAAACCTAGCAACAACATCCCAAAAATTAAAGAATAGATCAACCATTTTTGACGCGCTACCAATTGCTCACTCGTTAGGGCTAAATCAAACTTACTTTGGTATAATTCACGTTCTTTTTCTAATCCTGAAATTCTATTTTGCTTATTGGTTATCTCTCTGTTAAAACGTGCAGCTCGCGAAATTTCTTGTTCTTTTCTGATATACAAAGTATCTACTAAAGTTACATATTTTTGATAGGTTTCGTATGCTTTTGAAAAGTCTCCTTGGGATTCATATATCTCTGATAATTTTCGCGTAGCATCTTTCTCTACAATTAAATCATCGTCATCATTGGCTTCTTTTATACTTTCTTTTAAAAAGGGAATTGCCTCATCATATTTTTCTTGTGACAAATAAGCATTAGCTATTTTATATTTAATGCGTTGTGATGAAATAGAGTCAGATGTTACCGCAGCATTTGTGTTTTTAGCAACTTTTTTTGTAGTTTGGTTTACCTCTTTTAAATCTTCTAAACTTTTTTTACGAAGTACAACTTCCTTGTCGAACTCGTTTTGTTTGTTATAGAAGTCAGCTACTTTTTCTTTTTCCTGCACAGCCCTTTGCGGCGTTTGTTGTTTTGCAAGTTCTAATGAATTTCCATAATAAACCTTGGCTTTTTCTGCCATATCATCAGCCACGAAAGCGTCACCAATTTTAGAATTTAAATCGGTAATCTTTGAGGCAATGGCATTAGTTTTTGCAATAAGCAGACCTTTATCATAATTTTCAATCGCTTTTTTACTGTTGCTTAATCCTTTAAAAGCATCGCCTAAGCCTTCATAAACTTGTGCCCGTTCTGTAACTGAAATTCCTTTTTTTCTTAGGATGGTGGAGAATAGGGTTTCTGCGTTAGAAAACTCGTTATTTAGCAGGTAACTTTTGCCTAGTAATAATTCTGTTTTTGTCGATTTTTCTGCTGTTAAGGCATCTTTAAAAGCATTTACTGCCAGATCGAATAGTTTATAATATTGGTATATTTCGCCTAAAGTAGTGTAAGCTTTGGCTAAGGCTGTTTTATTGCCTCTTGGCCCTATTTCAGCGATAGATTTGGTAACAAAATCAATACTTTTATCAATATTGGTCTTTTTAAAATAGTTGGCAGAATCGATGTATGATGTAGATAAAATAGCACTTTTCGAAGCCGAGCGATTATTCCTATCTTGACCTTTAACATAATCTTGAACTAAGACATCTACATCTTCATCACTTTTTATGAGATGTTGAACTGTCTGGAATTCTGAACTCTCAAAACGAATATCATCACCAATAATAGCCTTAATCTTAAACTCACCCAAACCATTAGTAACCGTGTAGCCGCCACTTGTGGTCGTTACAATTACTCCAGAAATAGGAACTCTGTTTTCTTGTCCTTTAACAGAACCCTTTATTTCAAAGCTATAACCTGCTTGTCTGTTTTGGGAAAAACTCACAAAACACCCTAAAAAGAAAACACCAAATATGATTAAAATTTTATTCATCGCCACTAAATAGAGGATAAACTTAGTTGTTTTAAATGATATTAAAAAATAGCTAAACATGCCTTACGCACAAAAACAAAGTCCTTTTTCCAGCTTTACAAACTCAAATAAGTCCTAAACTCACTCAAAAGGTAGGTTCACTCAATATTCATTTTATAGAAAAAACTTTAGACCTAGTTTTATCCCAGAAATTTAACCCAGTAAAACATATCAATATGAAAAATATTATCAGACTTAGTATTATGGCATTAACCATGAGCAATAGTTATGCTTGTGAATTAAAAGTAAAAGATAAAAAGCCAGAAACCTTAATTGCGCAAGCAACAATCGTTGAACATAAAAATGTAAATAATACGGTGAAAATTGCACTATTATTAGACACCAGTAATAGCATGGACGGACTAATTGACCAAGCGAAATCTCAATTATGGGATATTGTCAACAAATTCGCCCACGTAAAAGCCCGCTGTGGCAATGAACCAAATGCAGATTATATTCGTCCTAATTTGGAAATTGCTTTGTATCAATATGGCAATGATAATCTTTCTTCAAAAGAAGGGTATATTCAACAAGTTTTGGGTTTCACGGGCGATTTAGATGAAATTTCAGAAAAATTATTTTCTTTAACGACCAATGGTGGCGAAGAATATTGTGGTGCGGTAATACAAACCTCACTCAACCAATTAGATTGGGGCAAAAATGCCGACCATCTTAAAATGATTTTCATTGCAGGAAACGAGCCTTTTACGCAAGGAAAACTAAATTATAAAGATGCCGTAAGTAACGCTAAAGAAAAAAATGTGGTGGTAAATACTATATTTTGCGGCAATTACGAACAAGGAATATCTAGCCAGTGGAAAGATGGGGCTATTTTAACGGGTGGTGATTATATTGCCATAGACCATAACAAAAGAATTGCCTACGTCAACACGCCGTATGATACTGATATTGTTCAGTTGAATACAAAATTAAACAGTACTTATGTTTCTTATGGAGCATTAGGTAGTGCTAAATTAGAGAAACAATCTTTACAAGATGCCAATGCCATGGAAGTTGAAGAGGCGGTTGCTGTTAAAAGAGCAGTAAGCAAAAGTTCTAGACTTTACAATAACTCGTCTTGGGATTTAGTCGATGCCGCTGATGATGCTGAGTTTGATGTGAAGAAAATTGAAAAAAATCAACTCCCTGAGGAATTAAAAAACAAATCAGACAAAGAAATTGAAGCTTTTATTGCCTCTAAGAAAGTAGAAAGAAATAAAATTCAATCTGAAATTCAAGATCTCAACAAAAAACGAGAAGCGTATATTTCGGAAAATCAAAAAGAAGCTACGGGTGAACTTGAAAATGCCATGTTAAATGCCATAAAAAGGCAAGCTGAGAAAAAGAATTATAAGTGGGATAAATAGGTATTAGGCCTTAGAATTTAAAAATCCTTTGATTAGATCATTCGATTTTTTTGGACTGACAATGAAAAAACACGAGATTTGAACCAAAAACAACGAACAGCAAATAAACTCAGCACCCAAAAAAAAACAATGCGAAAATTAGAAAATAGCGAGTTAGATCGTTTGGATATAGGCGAGTTTAAAGAAGCTGCTAAAACGCCAATACTTGTAATTTTAGACAATATCAGAAGTTTAAATAATATTGGTTCTGTTTTTAGAACTGCAGATGCTTTTTTAATCGAAAAAATTTATCTCTGCGGTATCACGGCCAAACCGCCCCATAAAGATATTCATAAAACGGCTTTGGGCGCAACAGAAAGTGTCGCTTGGGAATATGTTGAAAGTACCTTAGATATAGTAGCAACTTTAAAAGCGCAGCATATTGAAATTATTGCCATAGAGCAAACTGAAAATGCTACTTTTTTAAATGAATTTAAACTGGATGCGACTAAAAAATATGCTTTAATTTTTGGAAATGAAGTAAAAGGAGTTTCGCAAGAAGTAGTTTCAAATTGCCACACTGTCATCGAAATTCCACAATACGGAACAAAACATTCCCTAAATATAGCGGTAAGTGCGGGCGTGGTCTTGTGGGATTTTTGGTCGAAACTCCAGCTCAATAAAATGCCCTAGGCTATTGAGGCTAGGGCAAAATATATAGTTTGAGTTAGTTAGTTTTAAACATTGAAAAATAAAGTTTATCACTTTATTTTATATGTTTAGCAGTTGCAATTACGCAAAACCATTTCAACTACACAAATAAAATGTGAAAATTATCTTAAAAAGATAGCTTAGCCATTTAATTTACAACTAAAGGCAATAAGTTTATCAATAATAACATCATAGTCATTTTTATTTTCCACAAAGTCTAATTCACCAATATCTATAATTAAAATTTGATGCTCTTGAGCTCCCTTGATAAAGTCTAAATACCCACGATTAATTTTTTCCAGATAGTCTTGCGGTATATTTTGCTCGTAATGCCGATCCCTCTTTTTAATATTTTCAAGCAAACGGTCTGTGTTTTGGTATAAATAAACATATAAACCAGGTTTTTTAATTTCTTTGTGCATAAAATCAAAAACCTTTCGGTATAACTTAAATTCTTCTTCTTGTAAGGTAACTTTAGCGAAAATCAATGATTTAAAAATATCATAGTCGCTCACCATAAAACTTTTAAACAAATCGAATTGCGAGGTGTCATCGGTAAATTGTTGGTAGCGTTCTGCTAAAAACGACATCTCGAGTGGAAATGCGTACCGCGCCTGGTCTTCATAAAATTTCGGTAAAAAAGGGTTATCTGCAAATTGTTCTAAAATAAGTTTGGCATTAAAATCTTCTGAAATTTTAGTGGCTAGGCTAGTTTTTCCAGCCCCAATATTCCCTTCAATGGCTATAAAATTTAGCTTTGAAAAAAGTAGTTCTTTTGTCTTGTATAGTTTTAAAGCAGTTTTATTAATCTCGCCCTTGTCTTTACACATTTGTATCATATTTCGGGTGTCTTTATGAAATATTGGATGGTAAAATTGTGGTGCAATATCACTCAAAGGTTTTAGAACAAATTGCCGCAAATGCAAAGAGGGGTGAGGGATTGTTAAATCATTATGGTTGATGATATCATGGTCGTAATACAACAAATCAAGATCAATTGTCCTAGAAATGTAGCCTTCGCTTAAGCTTCTATCTCTCCCTAGTTCTTGCTCTATTTCTTGTAGTTTTACGAGTAATTCCTCAGCCGCTATATTAGTTTCAATAGCAATGCAACAATTATAAAAATTATCTGCCTCAAAACCCCATGAAGCGCTTTCATATACGTTTGAGATTGCGGTTACAGCCGCCACTTTTTCTGCTATTTTAAAAATAGCATTTTGTAAGTGAAAAAGTTTATTGCCGATATTACTGCCTAAGGATAGGTAAATTGTTTTGGGGTAATTCATAATTGCGCAACAAAATAAATAAAACAATTTTACATTAGTTATCTTTGCAGCGAATTTATAACAAAATTTTAATGAGATTTTTAGGAAACCTACTGGCAGCTATTTTTGGATGCCTAATTGCTTTTGGTGTATTATTCGGAATATTTTTTATTTTTATAGCTCTTGTGAGTAGTGGCGATGATGTAACCACTGTAAAAGATAATTCCGTTTTAGAGATACAAATTCAAAATCCTGTTGTTGATTATGTCGGTACAGATGCTACCGACCCTTTTGCAGGTTTGTTTCAACAATCACAGGGCTTAGATGAAATTATCCATGCTATAAACGTGGCTAAAAATGATGATAAGATTAAGGGAATTAGCATCAATAATAATCTTATTATGGCAGGTTTTTCGCAAACCCAAGCCATCAGGAGCGCTTTAGAAGACTTTAAAACAGGCGGAAAATTTGTGTATGCTTACGCCGATCTCTACACGCAAAAAGATTATTATTTAGCCTCAGTTTCCGATAGTTTATTTTTGAATAAAGTAGGCGTGATGGATTTTAGAGGGCTTTCATCGGAAGTGTTATTTTACAAAGATTTACAGGAAAAAACAGGTATTAAAATGGAAGTTATTCGCCATGGAAAATACAAAAGTGCAGTAGAACCCTTTTTGGCGAATGAAATGAGTGAAGCTAACAGAACTCAAATTAAAGAATTGCTCAGTTCTTTATGGACGGTTATGGTCGATGAAATTGCTGCAAACAGAAATATATCTGCCGAAAATTTAAATATTATAGCAGATACTTTGGGTGGTAGAACTCCAGAATTGGCAAAACAATCAAAACTTATTGACGCTATTTTGTTTTTTGATGAGTATGAAACTAAACTTAAAAAAGCCACGAAAATAGCTGAAAATAAAGATGTTAATTACGTTTCTTTAGAAGATTATATTTTGAATGCGAAGAAAACAAAACTTCTTAAAAGCGATAATAAAATTGCGGTGATTTATGCACAAGGCGAAATATTGTATGGTGATGGTGGTCCAAGTTTTATCGGTCAGGGCATCATAAACGAAGCCTTGAAAAAAGCTAGAGAAGATGATGCTATAAAAGCCATTGTTTTACGCGTAAATTCTCCTGGTGGTAGCGCATTAACATCAGATATTATTTGGCGAGAAGTTGAATTAACAAAAAAAATAAAGCCTGTAATCGTTTCTATGGGCGATGTCGCGGCTTCTGGCGGTTACTATATCGCCGCAGGTGCCGATAAAATATTTGCAGAAAGCACAACTATCACTGGCTCTATCGGTGTATTTGGGACCGTGCCAAATGCGAGCAAACTGGCGGGCGATATTGGTATAAACGCAGAACAAGTAGGCACCAATAAAAATTCTGTAGAATATTCATTTTTTGAACCTATGACAGATGATTTTAGAAATTTGGTGCAACAAGGAGTAGAAGATACGTATCAAACTTTTTTAAATAGAGTAGCTCAAGGGCGAAACATTACCATTGCTCAGGCAGATAGTCTAGCACAAGGTAGAGTTTGGAGTGGAGTTGACGCCAAAAAAATTGGTTTAATCGATGAATTAGGAGGCTTAGAAGATGCCGTAAAAGCGGCTGCTGATATGGTAAATTTGGAAACTTACGAAGTGAAAAATTTCCCTAAATACAAAACCGGTTTTGAGCGATTTATGGAAGATTTTGGAGGAACTAGCTCTAAAATCAAACAAAACTTTATCAAAGAGGAACTTGGCGAGGAGACTTACAATATTTTAAATGAAGTTAAAACTGCTTTGCAACAAAAGGGTGTACAAGCCAGAATGCCTTTTGTTTTAAGTATTAAATAACTGAAGATGTTTTAGCATGACACCAAAGGATAAAAAGCTAGCATTTAGAATATTTCTTTTTTTAACGGGTTTGTTTATCACATCGCTTGTCGTATCAAACCTTATTTTTCAAAAGTTTTTTTATTGGAAACCTTTTGGAGATGTAACCGTTTTTGGGGCTAACCTTTTTGAAGTGTCAGTGGGTATTTTGCCTTACCCCATTACTTTTTTAATCACCGATTTAATTTCAGAAATCTATGGGAAAAGAAAAGCAAATGAAGTTGTAACCATTGGTATTTTTGCCTCTTTATTTTCAATGGGCATTATTTTATTGGCGAACTATGTACCAGCAATACAGACGTCTCCCTTAAATGATGAAATTTTTAATCAAGTATTTGCACTTTCTCCTATAGCTGTTTTAGCTTCCATGATTGCCTATCTTTTTGCGCAATATGTCGATGTTGCCATTTACCATTTCTGGAAAAACCTGACCAAAGGTAAATATTTGTGGATACGTAATAATTTTTCTACCTTTTTATCACAATTCATTGATACTATTACCGTTGTAGCATTATTATGTGTTTTCAAGATACTTCCATGGACAATGTTCAATGGATTTGTGATTAGCGGATTCATTTTTAAGGTAATTATCGCATTGTTCGACACCCCTTTTCTTTATTTTTTCGTACATCTCTTTAGAAAAAGGTTCAAACTGGCGGTGGGCGAGGAGATAGATTTGGGATATTAAATTTTTAAATTTCTAAGCTTTTTTGATATTGATAGGAATTGTTGCGATAGTTTCATTGTATGTTAATCATCAGATGTAATTTTGTAACCTTTTGGTCGTTATACTGAACAGACTTCGTGTAACTCATAAAAATTGTTTTGAAATGCCAATTTTGAATCTAAAATGAACAAATTTGAGAACTAAGATATTGAATAAACCTTTGAAATACTCCTAATAAACTATCTATAAATATGAGAATTGAACGGAATAGAAGTAATAATCATAACAAAATTTAGATAAGTTTACATAAAAAAATTATACCTAACGGATGTTAAATAAATATATGAAAAACAAAATTTTAAAAATAGTCGGGATAGTTTTTTTACTATTCATTATTGTATTGATCGCTGCTCCTTTTTTTCTAAAAGGGAAAATTGCGGATATTATCAAAAACAAAGTGAACAATAGCATCACCGCAACCTTTGATTTTGAGGATGCCGATTTAACGTTGTTTTCTTCTTTTCCGAATGCAAAATTGACCCTTAATAACATTTCTTTAATCAATAAAACCCCTTTTGAAGGCGACACCTTATTTTCTTCTAAAGAAATCGAAATAAACATGGCTATTAAAGAATTGTTTAAATCTGCCGAGGAGCCAATTGTTATTTCTAGCTTAAAAATGGACAATGCACTTTTAAATATTGTGGTGAATGAAGAAGGTAAAACTAATTATGATATCGCCAAAGTTGACGAAACCGCCAGCACAGCGGATGCTTCCAATACCAGTACTAGTAATTTTACACTTTCGATGAAATCGTATGAAATCAATAATACAAAAATTATTTATTTGGATAAAGAGTCGGGGATGCGATTTGAAATTTTAGAAATGAACCATTCTGGTACAGGGGATTTATCTTTAGAAAAATCAGAATTAGATACCAAAACAAGTGGATTGGTATCTTTTGAAATGGATAGTACAAATTATCTAAACAAAAATCCTATAAACTTAGATGCTTTAATAGGGATTGACCTAACCACAAGCACCTTCACTTTTTTAAAGAACGAGGCCACGGTTAACCAGTTGCCTTTGGTATTTGATGGTTTTGTGAAATTAAATAAGGAAAGCCAAGAAGTTGATATTAGTTTTAAAACACCATCTTCAGATTTTAAAAATTTTTTAGCGGTAATTCCTGTTGAATATTCTAAAAATATAGAAAATGTTACTACCACAGGAAATTTTATGGTGGAAGGAAATTTTAAAGGGATTGTGGATGATTTGCATATTCCCAAATTTAAAATCGATATAAAATCAGATAATGCGTCATTTAAATACCCTGATTTACCCAAAACTGTGCGTAACGTTTTTATCGACACAGAAATTTCCAACGAAACAGGCATTGTAGAAGACACCTATGTTGACATCCGAAGACTGTCTTTTATGATTGATGAGGATAAATTTAATATGGTGGCTAATATTAAGGACCTTATGGGAAATACCAAAGTAAAAGCCCAAATTGATGGTAAAATGAATTTGGCGAACATCGCTCAAGCCTATCCGGTTCCTGCCGATTTAAATTTAGAAGGTTTGTTGACCTTAGATGTTAAAGCCGCTTTTGACATGGCTTCCATCGAAAATAAAAAATACGAAAACACGAATATCAGTGGAAATCTTGACTTAAAGAATTTTGTCTATAAATCAGAGGAATTAAAAAGTCCGGTAAAATTAAATTCAACATCAGTAACTTTTAATCCAACCACTGTAAGTTTAAACGAGCTGAATGGGGTTTCGGGTAATACCGATTTCAATGCAAAAGGTACTATTAATAATTTATTAGGCTTTATGTTTAATGATGAAAATATAGAAGGTACTTTTAATTTAAGTTCAAATACTTTTGCCGTAAACGATTTTATGATCGAAGACAATGAAACAACTGCAACTACAGCTGAAAGTACAAATTCAACTTCAAGTACTCAAATAAAAATACCTTCATTTTTAGATGCTACCATTAACGCCACGGCAGCGAATGTAATTTACGATAATTTAACCTTGAAAAATGTATCGGGAACGCTTCTGATTAAAGACGAAAAAGCCACTTTGCAAAACATGACATCTTCTATTTTTGATGGCAAATTAGCTTTTAATGGTGAAGTTTCAACTAAAGGTACTACGCCCACTTTTGCCATGAAATTAGGAATGGATAGTTTTAAAATTGGCGAAACTTTTAAAGCCTTAGAATTGTTTAAAGTATTAGCGCCAATCGCTAGTGCCTTGCAAGGAAAATTGAATTCGGATATCGTGATTTCTGGAAACTTGAATGAAGATTTAACACCGAACTTATCTACCATTTCTGGGAATGTATTAGCAGAAATTTTTGGTACAGAAGTTAATCCAGATCAGGCTAAAATATTAACTGCATTAAGCTCAAAGCTTGATTTTTTAAACTTAGAAAAATTAGATATTAAAGATTTAAAAACCACGCTTTCATTTGAAAACGGGAGGGTAAATGTTAAACCATTTACAATTAATTATCAAGATATTGCCATGGATATAGCTGGGAGCCATTCTTTCGATAAAAAATTAATCTATTCCGCTGTAATCAATGTACCCGCAAAGTATTTAGGAAAAGACATCACCAATTTAATTGCAAAGATTGAGGACACCTCGCTAGATAATTTAACCATTCCAGTAACGGCTAATATTACGGGCGATTTTACAAGTCCAACAATAACTACCGATTTAACTTCTGGGGTAAAATCATTAACCACAAAGTTGATCGAAATTGAGAAGCAGAAACTTATAAATAAAGGAACAGCTAAAGCCACAGACCTTATTGGTGGTTTACTTTCGGGCAATCAAAAAACAAAAGATTCGCTTACCGAAGCGAACAATAAAAATGCGGTGAAAGATATCCTTGGAGGTCTTTTGGGTAGTGCTAAAAAAGATTCTACGGAAGCAGCATCAAAAAATGATGCAGCAAAAGATGCTGCCAAATCTGTTTTGGGTGGTTTATCGAACAGGAAAAAGAAGCCAGAGGTAAAAAAAGACACTGTAAATTAAATTTGTATAACATTTTAATTTTCCCACTTTAGAAAAAGGGGGATGTCTAATTGCGGCCTGGGAGTTTAAAAAGAGCACTTAGTCAAACCTATTTTAAGGTTTCAAACCCTTAGTCTTTCGCTCAGGCAAAAGGCACCTCTTTTTTATAAAGGGAAGAGCACTTTAAATAAGCGTTGGATTGAATTTAAAAGTTCTTCTTTTATAAAAGAAGGGCTGTAAAAATTAAACTAATAAACTTTTTTAAAACTAAATTGGCAACTAAATAATTCAATAATCCGACTGTCTAAACATCTAACAATCCAAAAATCAAATAATCTAACCATCCAAAAAAATTCAATCAACCTGTAACGAAACATAATACCCTTCACTGCCACGAATATTAAAAACAGTATCGTCTGCAAAAATTAAATATTGACCTTTTATCCCTACCAAAGTTCCTTGAAAGTTTGGCGTTTTGTCTAAATTTAAACTTTTAACTTTTGTCGGGTAAGTGAGTACAGGAAATTCTAAATGTGTTTCTGTATTGTTTTGAATAAAATAGGGGAGTGCTTCTTCGGGAATATATGCTTTTAGTTTTGTTTTCCAGGCAGAAAGGTCTTCATCGACTATTTCATTTTTAAGCATTGTCCTCCAGTTGGTTTTGTCACTCACGTAGTTTTTTAGGGCAACTTCGGTAATGCCAGCTAAATATCGGTTAGGTACTTCTACAATCTCAATAGCTTCATGTGCACCTTGATCTATCCAACGTGTCGGTATTTGAGATCTTCTAGTTACCCCAACTTTTACACCACTCGAATTGGCTAAATACACAATATGAGGTTGCAATTGCACCTTTTTTTCATATGCTAAATCTCGATCTTCCTGATCCAAATGTGCGGTGCTTAATTCAGGTCTCATAATCCAATCTCCTGCTGAAGGAATATCAAAAAAACAGTTTTTACAAAAGCCTTGTCGGTATATTGGCTTGTCTTCACCGCAGTTTAAACACTGGTATTTTAAGAAGACAATCGTTATTTTTTTGCTTAAAACCTGATTTACATTTAAAAAATCATTCTCAAAAATCATATAATATTGAATAGGACTTCCTACCTCTGTTTGCATTTTTTTTAAAACACCTTCGTATAACATAAATATCTTTTATTCTTTAAAAATTAAACCTGTAAATTTAAAAACGATTGCTTAAATTGTTGAACGAAATAAAGTTTAAAGATACCTAAAAATGCCAATACCCTTATTCAATTCAATTGCTTCTTGGTTGTTGAAAAAACGCTTTCATCAAATAGAACTTTTTGTGAAATATCCGGGTGAAGTACAACAAGAAGTTTTAATGCAATTATTATCCTTTGCTAGTGATACTGAAATGGGTAAAAAGTATGGTTTTGACGGTATTTTAAGTTATGAGACCTTCAAAAATAGAGTACCCATAACCTCTTACGAAGAAATAGAGCCATCTATTGAGCGCACACGCAAAGGGGAACAAAACATTTTTTGGCCTACCAACATCAAGTGGTTTGCAAAAAGTAGTGGTACTACAAATGCAAAAAGTAAATTTATACCTGTCAGCTCTGAAGCTCTAGAAGATTGTCATTACAAATCGGGAAAAGACCTGCTTTGTTTATATCTAAACAACAATGAAAATTCGCAATTATTTACAGGAAAAAGTCTTCGTTTGGGCGGCAGTAAGGAGTTGTACAAAGATAATGATACTTTTTTTGGTGATTTATCGGCTATTTTAATTGATAATATGCCTTTCTGGGCAGAACTTAGCAGTACACCTAGCAATAAGGTGTCTTTAATGAGTGAGTGGGAAATTAAACTAAAAGCTATTATTCATGAGAGTACACAAGAAAACGTTACGAGTTTGGCAGGTGTTCCTTCTTGGATGCTTGTTTTACTCAACAATGTTATTGAAGAAACAGGCAAGGATCACTTGTTTCAGGTGTGGGAAAATCTAGAAGTCTATTTTCATGGTGGTGTAAACTTTAATCCTTATAAAGATCAGTACAAAAAATTATTGCCTAGAAAAAGTTTTAATTACTATGAAGTGTATAATGCTTCCGAAGGTTTTTTTGCCATTCAAGATAGAAATAACTCTGATGAACTATTGTTAATGCTGGATTATGGTATTTTTTATGAATTTATACCGATGGATAATTATGGCACCCCTGAACAAAAAGTAGTGCCACTTTGGGAGGTAGAAAAAAATAAGAACTATGCCATAATAATTACTACAAATGCTGGTTTATGGCGCTATAGGATAGGGGATACCCTACGTTTTACTTCTATAATTCCCTATAGAATAAAGATAACAGGGAGAACTAAACATCATATTAATGTGTTTGGTGAAGAACTGATTATAGAAAATGCAGAAGAAGCCTTGCAAAGCACCTGTTTAAAAACAGAAGCACAAATTAAAGATTATACAGCGGGACCTATTTTTATGGAAGGAAAAGAAAAAGGCGGTCATGAATGGATTATCGAATTTAGGAAACCGCCTGAAAACATAGCCTATTTTACAGAGCTTTTAGACAACGCCCTTAAATCATTAAATTCGGACTACGAGGCAAAACGCTATAACAACACTACTTTAAAGATGCCCCAAATACATGTTGCAAGAGAAAATTTATTTTATGACTGGTTAAAATCAAAAGACAAATTAGGCGGACAGCATAAGATACCTAGATTATCTAATAAAAGGGACTATGTCGATGAATTGCTTCGAATGAACAATTAAAATTGGTACTTAACCTTTAAAGTTTGAAATTTACGGGTAAAATTAACCTAACCAGATTTTAAACTATAGAAATGGCAGAAAGATTAGTAATTGTTTCAGATATGTGGGGTACTAAAAAAGGACTTTGGATTACTTCTTATTTAGGATACCTTCAACAACATTATGATATTGTATTTTACGACTGTCAAGAATTAGCAAATATTAATCTGACCATCGAAACTCAGGAAAATTTACATGCGGCATTTGTGAATGGTGGTATAGATACTGCCGTACATCATTTATTAAAAAAAGAAAAAACCCCTAGTCATTATTTGGTGTTTAGTACGGGAGGCACAATAGTGTATAAAGCAGGACTTTTAGGATTGCCTATAAAATCATTATTCGCTGTGTCGGCAACTCGTGTGCGGTTGGAAAAAGAAATTCCGAATTTCTCAAGAAATTTATTGTTTGGTGCTAATGATAACTTTAGACCAGATACACAGTGGGAAAAAGAAACTCAAAACAAAATAGAACTGGCCCCGAATTTTGGACATGAATTGTATTCCGACGAAAAAATAATAAAACAAGTATGCCAAGAATTATTGGCAAAAGTAACTAGAAGGCAGTTTCAAGACTAAGAAACTGCTTTCAGTTTTTTAATGGTATCAAAGGAAAGTTTCTTTTCGGCGTAAGACCTAGTTACTTTAAACTCCTTTTCGTCGCTACTGGGTAGCATAAACATAGCATCTGTAAAAATGGCTTCACACAAAGAACGCAAGCCACGAGCACCTAATTTGTATTCGATTGCTTTTTCAACAATATAATCTAAGGCCTGATCGGTAATCGTAAATTCCACATCATCCATCTTAAAGAGCTTTTCATACTGTTTAATGATGGCATTTTTTGGTTCGGTTAAAATAGCTCTCAATGTTTCTTTATCTAAAGGATCCATGTGAGTTAATACCGGTAAACGACCAATGATTTCAGGAATTAAACCAAAATCTTTTAAATCTTTAGGAATGATGTATTGCAAAATATTATTTTCATCTAACCTATCTTCTGATTTTGAAGCACTATAGCCAATAGCTTGCATATTTAAACGCTTATTGATCGCTCTTTCAATACCATCAAAAGCACCACCAGCAATAAAAAGTATATTCTCTGTATTTACTTCAATAAACTTTTGGTCAGGATGTTTTCTGCCTCCTTTTGGGGGAACATTGACAACAGTGCCTTCTAATAATTTTAATAAACCCTGCTGAACTCCTTCACCAGAGACATCTCTGGTTATCGATGGATTATCGCTTTTACGGGCAATTTTATCAATTTCATCAATAAAAACAATGCCACGCTCCGCTTTTTCTAAATTGTAATCTGCGGCCTGTAACAAGCGGGTTAAAATACTTTCTACATCTTCACCAACATAACCAGCTTCAGTTAAAACGGTAGCATCTACAATAGCTAGCGGAACATTCAACATTTTAGCAATTGTTTTTGCCATTAATGTTTTTCCAGTACCCGTTTGCCCTACCATGATTATGTTACTCTTCTGAATTTCTATATCATCTTCTTTTGAAGAAGGTTGCAATAATCTTTTGTAATGATTGTAAACAGCAACAGACATGACCTTTTTGGTGCGTTCCTGCCCAATAATAAATGTATCTAAAAATTCCTTTATTTGTAAAGGTTTTTTAAGTGTCAATTCAGAGGAAAGGTCTTCGTTTTTAGTTTGTTTTGATTCTTCTGCAACAATACCATGTGCTTGTTCAATACAACGATCACAAATGTGTGCATCTAAACCCGCGATGAGTAGGTTAGTTTCAGGTTTTTTACGTCCACAAAAAGAACATTCTAAACTTTCTTTTGCCATAATTTTGGTAATAGTATTACACAATATAAACGAAGAAATATTCGTTTTGGTTTATTGTTTTTGTTAATTTTTTATCTGCTAAAACTTGCTTTGTAGCAAGGGGTTTAAAAGTAAAAAGCTTAAACTTGGTCATCTAATCACTTATAGTCGTAATTATTTTTTATCCCTTACAAGAATTTCATCAATCATTCCGTAATTTTTTGCTTCTTCAGCCTTCATCCAATAATCACGATCACTATCATCACGGACCTTTTCAATGTCCTGATTAGCGTGTAAAGCAATAACTTCGTACAATTCGTCTCTTAGCTTTAATATTTCTCTAGCCGTAATTTCAATATCACTCGCTTGTCCTTGCGCTCCGCCCATAGGTTGGTGAATCATCACACGGGAATGAGTTAAACCACTACGCTTACCTTTCTGCCCGGCACACAATAAAACGGCACCCATTGAGGCGGCCATCCCAGTACAAATGGTAGCAACATCTGGCTTTATATATTGCATGGTATCATAAATACCTAAACCTGCATATACACTTCCACCTGGTGAGTTGATGTAAATTTGAATATCTTTTGAGGCATCTGCACTTTCTAAGAAGAGTAGCTGAGCCTGTACAATATTAGCTACTTGATCGTTGATTCCGGTACCTAGAAATATAATTCTATCCATCATTAATCTTGAAAAAACATCCATTGCAATAGCATTCATTTGGCGTTCTTCAATAATATTAGGTGTCATATTTACAGGATACATGCTACTCATGATTTTATCATAGTACATGCTGCTAATACCTTGGTCTTTTATAGCGTAATTCTTGAATTCTTTTCCGTAATCCATAGATTTTTAAAAATGTTTTAAAATAAAAAAAAGGTGTTGAAAATAGGTTTTCAACACCGTAAAGATACTTATTTTATCTTTGTAAAACTACCCATAAACTTCTTTGACAAAGTTTTCATAAGTAACTTCTTTCGTTTTTAGATTTGCCTTTTCTTTATAAAGGTTAATCAGTTTTTGACTCATTAACTGCTCTGAAAGTCTTTTAACTTCGTCTTGGTTTGATAGAACTCTACCAGCAATGCTGTTAAGTTCTTCTTCCGCAGGATTTAATTGTCCAAACTGAGCCATTTGCGATTTAATAAATCCTTTAGCGAATTCTTTCAATTCATCAAACTGCACTTGCAGCTTGTTTTCTTGGATAATTTTACCTTCAATTAATTGATAACGCAATCCCTTTTCTGATTTCTCATATTCAGCGGCTGCATCCTCATCAGAAAGTACTTTTTCACCCGTAAGTTGAATCCATTTTTTTAAGAAACCAGATGGTAAATTAAACTTTGTGTTTTCTATAAAGCTTTCAGTAACATCATTCAACAACTTTTGGTCTGCTTGTTGCGCAAATTGTTGTTCTGAATCTTCTTTAATTTTATTTTTTAAGTCCTCAGTGGAAGAAATGACATCTTTGCCAAAAAGTTTATCAAACAATTCTTGATTCAAAGGAGCAAGTTCTCTTTCGTTAATTTCTTCAATGATGAAAGTAAGCTCAACATCTAGGTTTTCAGATTTGTCAGATGGTAAGGCTAAAGCATAGCCCAATTCCTTATCTTCCTTGAATAAATCTTTGGTATTTACCGTGATGGTTTCGGCTACTTTTTTACCTAAAAAGGCATCAATAGCTTTTTTCCCCTTTAAATCACTGATTTTTAGAGTTGTTTTATTTTCAATGGCTTCTTCTTCATTTTTAAAAACGCCTAAAACTTCGGATTTTTTATCAACCTCATTTTTACTGATTAATTTTCCATATTGATTTTGAATGCGCTCTATTTGCTCATCAATCATTTTGTCATCAGCCACTATTTTGTATTGTGTGATTGGCTTTTTAGCACTTAATGAAACCTCAAAACTAGGAGCTAAACCTAATTCGAACTCAAAATCGAAATTTTCTGAGTCCCAGTTAAAATTATCGCGTTGTTTTGGTAAAGGGTTACCTAGAACATCCAATTTTTCTTCGGTCAGGTATTTGTTAAGGTTTTCTTGCAATAACTTATTTACCTCATCGACTAAAACGGCTTTGCCATATTGCTTTTTAATAAGACCCATGGGTACTTGTCCTTTTCTAAAACCAGGAATATTCGCTTGTTTCCTGTAGTCTTTTAAAATAGTTTCAACTTTGTCCTGGTAATCGTCTTTGGTTACGGCAACCTTTACAACAGCATTTAATTCGTCAATCTGTTCTTTAGTGATATTCATTTCTATAACTTGTTTTACATCAATAAAATGGGACGCAAAAGTACTACAAAATGTGATTTGCTACAAGTTTTTAAACTATTGAATTTTTAATAGGCTTGTACTAATTTTTATCATCATTCAAGAAAGAGAAGAAAATAGATTGTAAAAACGACAAACAAAGGCTAAATAATAAGGCCCACCAGAAGCCATCAACCACAAAACCATCGATTAAACTATCGGCTAATAATATAATAATTGCATTAATAACAAGTAAAAAAAGACCTAAAGTTAAAATGGTTACTGGTAAAGTTAAGATGGTGAGTATGGGTTTTACAATAAAGTTTAACAGGCCTAAAACTATTGCTACTATAATAGCAGTATAATAGGAATCTACTGATACGTGTGGTAAAATTTTTGATAAAATGACTACGGATATCGCAGTTAACAGAATTCTTAATATAAGTTTCATAATCGCTTTTATTTAGGTTGATAAAATAAAAAAGGTGCTCTTAAGAGCACCTTAAAAGTATAAATAAATTTGTTAGTTAATTAATATAAAGTCCTTTAAAATCTAATGGATTAACATTAGGCAAATTAGAACCGTATTTTGCATTAATTACTTTTGTAAATTCATTGGCAATTAAAGCATAGCCTCTGGGTGATGGGTGAACTCCGTCTAGAGAAAAAGCTCCGCCTGTTGCGTAGGTGGCAGTAGCTCGGCTACCATCTGGTAAAATAGCACCACTTGTTGCTACTGTATTTAAATAAGCGTTAACATCTACGAATGCTACATTATACTGTGCCGCTAAAGCCGCAATAGTTTGGTTGTATCCAGCAATAGCAGTAGCTACTGAGGCTTGCTCTTGAGGCGTTAACACCCATCTGTCCGCTAAAGGTACCGCAACACCGTTGATGCTTGTAGGTACGCTAGGGTTTGCTAAGGTGCCAATAATTGATTGTGCTGGTAGAACAATAAGATCACTAGCAGTAGCCTGGCGCATATTAATTAAGGCTGGGTTAAACCCTGTTAAATTAGTTAAATCTTCGTCTATAATGACTACGGCATTTCCTGGGCCAGCAGCAAAGGTTATTCTTCTTTTAGCAAGTTCGTCATTTGACAATAATCCTGCAGCATTTAATTGCGCCAAACCAGCATTGTAGCTACCATACGCTGCGGCACTATTTAAAAATCCAGCCGTAGGGGCATCTAAAGGTATTGGGTTATGGGGTACGGTTCTAAAATAAGGTATGGTAGTTACATTAGGAATGTTGGCTACTACACCACCAGCGCCATTTGCCGTCATGGCTTGTAAAACGCTGTTAAAGATACTGGCAAAAGTATTGTTGTTGGTGATGTCGTTTGGACCATAGGTTGCAGGGTTTATATTTCCTGTTTGATTATGGTCTGCACCAGCGCCACCTTGCGTCGCGTAACCTAGTACATCATTATTACCTATCCATAAACTAAAAAAAGTTGGACTTTGACTTACAGCATCCCCCAAAACTGTTGCATTTGCGGCTGAGGCCATTCTAATAAAAAACGGATTGGCATTAGGTAATGCCGTTACATTTCCGTAGTCTGGAGCAACGAAATGAAAACTTTTTGCACCCGGGATACCCATATTATTGAAAGGTCCAGCGACTCTGGTCGTAATTTCGGTAGTTCCAGCTCCTGCAACTGCTATAGGGCTAGGGCGAGCACCTCCAACTGCATTTCTAAATGAAAGGATTAATCTATTGCCAAAACCAGGTAAGGGAGCACCACCTAAGGTTAAACCGCCTAAATTGTCCGCCATTAAAGGCACTTTAAAGTCGCCACCACCAGCAAGGCTAAAATTGCCCGCCAGCATTACGGGTAAACTATTTTTTTGTCCTTCTTCAAAAAGTGCACCGTCAGAATAGCCTGCGGTTAATGAGTTCCCTACGGAAACATACTTACTGAAATTAGCAGTGCCGCTTGTATAAACAATAGGTTCAACTATGGGTTCTTCGATTACATCGTCGTCAGTACAAGAAATAAATAATAGGCTAAAAGCAAATAATGCGATAATTTTTTTCATTATATTTTGGAGTTAAAATTAGTTTAAATTAAAAAAAGTACATTTCATCCAAATTTAAATAAAATTATAATACTGGCAACGGTATTGTAAAAAAAATTATGCACGCATAATAAAAACGCTAATTTTTTCACGAATTCATAAATTTGTAGGAATATTCAAAAAATTGCTCTGGGTTTTCGGCATGCAGCCAATGACCTGCTTCGGCTATAGTTTCAACAGTGGCTCTTGGAAAATGTTTTTTTATTTCTGTAGTATCTTCGGGCGTAATGTATTCTGATTTGGCTCCTCTTAAGAATAGCGTAGCGCCTTCGTAAGTGGCGTTTGATCCAATGTTTTCGCCAACTTCTTCCATTTTAGTACTCAATACCCTCAAGTTAAATCTAAAATTGAGAATGCCTTTTTCTACCCAATATAAATTTTTCAAAAGAAATTGCCTTGTACCAAAATCTTTAATGTATTTTGATAAAGCATCATCGGCATCTGTTCTGGAAGCTAAGGTTTCAATTTCAATAGCATTCAAAGCGTTAATGATGGGCTGATGATGGGGAGGATAATATTTTGGAGCAATATCAGCAACTAGTAATTTAGTTACTTTTTCTGGATACGAGCAGGCGAAATGCATAGCCGTTTTTCCCCCCATAGAATGCCCTAAAATAATGGCGCTTTCTAAATTATAATGCGCCATATACTGTTTTACATCTTCTACTAAAACATCGTAATTAAACGTATTTGATTGAAAGCTTTTACCATGATTGCGTTGATCTAATAAATGCACTTCAAAGCCATTTTCGGCATATTTAATCCCTAAAGTTTTCCAATTATCAGACATACCAAGAAAACCATGTAAAATGATCAGCGGCTTTCCAGTTCCGAAGTGCTGAGAATGTAATATTTGCATTATTTTAATTTGTTAAGGTACATATTCACAACGTTTTCTAATCCAAAATATAAAGATTCACAGATTAATGCGTGTCCTATAGATACTTCTAATAAATTGGGAATATAGTGTTTGAAAAACTGAATATTGTCTAAACTTAAATCGTGACCAGCATTAATACCTAAGCCTACCTCGTTGGCAACAGCTGCGGCACTAATAAAAGGTTTTATTGCATTGTATTTTTCAACATCAGAAGTTGCTTTTGTGAAATTCTCAGCGTAACCTTCGGTATATAATTCTATCCGGTCTGCACCTGTTTTAGCCGCATTCTGTACCATCGCAATAACTGGATCAACAAAAATCGATGTTCTTATGCCTTTTGCTTTAAAAATACCAATAACTTCTTTTAAAAAATCTTGATGCTTTTGAGTGTCCCATCCTGCGTTTGAAGTTACTGCATCATCTGCATCTGGCACTAAGGTTACTTGCGTCGGGAGTACCTCTAAAACCAAATCAATAAATTTTTGATTTGGATTGCCTTCAATATTAAATTCGGTTTTTACGATGCTTTTTAGTTCTCTGGCATCCTTATACTTAATGTGCCTTTCATCGGGTCGCGGGTGAATGGTGATGCCCTGCGCTCCAAACCTTTCGATATCGCTAGCCACTGTTAAAAGATGAGGCATATTGCCGCCCCTGGCGTTCCTTAAGGTAGCAATTTTATTTACGTTAACACTTAATTTTGTCATTATATCAATTACATTTATTTGGCAAAAATACAAATTAGAGATGCTTTTTAACACAGAACGGTTTTAAACTTTTTTTAATCATACAAAAAAACCCTATTTGCCCCTAAGAGGCAAAAAGATGAAACCAGTTCGTTTTTAATTAGTAATTTGCACTATATTTATAAAGTATGAACATACAATCACATATCATAAATACAATTCCAATTTTTAAATTGACGGATTCCATGAAAAAGGTAGTCCGCTTTTTTAAAGACACTACCTACTCGCATGTTGCCATAACTGAAAATGATAAATTTTTAGGCATTATCAGTGAAAATGACATGGAGCAATTTGATGCGGCTACGAAACTAGAGTCCTATCGATATTCTTTAGAAGCTTTTTCTGTAAATAAAGACACCTCTTGGCTTGATGTGCTTGAAGCTTTTGCAAGAAACGAAGCGAATTGTATTCCCGTTTTAGATGATGATGCTCATATTTTGGGGTATTATGAATTGAATGACATTGTACGCGTTTTTATTGACACTCCCTTTTTTACAGAACCCGGTGGTATTTTAGTCATTGCGAAAGGCATAAAAGACTATTCTTTCAGCGAAATTTCACAAATAGTAGAAAGTAACAACACCAAAATTATCGGCGCTTTTATTACGGATATTAGAAACGATGTTATTCAAGTAACGCTGAAAATTAGCGCGACTAACTTAAACGAAGTAATCCAAACCTTTAGGCGCTACAATTACACTATTCTTTTTGGAAATAATGATGATCAATTCTTAGAAGATTTAAAAGAACGGTCAGAATATTTAGATAAATATTTAAACGTTTAGTGCTATGAAGGTTGCAGTTTACGGACAAACTTATGCTGATAATGCCCTAGATTATGTCATTGAGCTATTAGATGAATTGAGTAAATTGTCGGCTGAAGTTTTTTTTGAAAAAGACTTTTACGAACTGCTAAGAAAATCTGGAAAAATAGGTTCGCATCAAATCTTTACAGAAGAAAAAGGTTTAGACAGCTCTTTTGATATGTTGGTGAGCTTCGGTGGTGATGGCACTATTTTAAGAGCCATAACCTATGTTCGAGATTTAAATATTCCCATTGTAGGTGTCAATACAGGAAGACTAGGGTTTTTATCTACCTTCAAAAAGGAAGATGTTCGTAAAGTAATCAAAGAATTTGTTACTGGAGAATATACCATTGTGGAGCGCAGTTTAGTTGCCGTAAGTACCCAACCAAAAACTCCCGAGTTCGAAACTATAAATTTCGCCTTGAATGAGGTTACCGTGAGCAGAAAAGATACTACCTCGATGATTACGGTGGAAACTTATTTAAACAAAGAGTTTTTAACCTCTTACTGGGCAGACGGGCTCATAGTAGCAACCCCAACGGGTTCCACGGGCTATTCGTTGAGTTGTGGCGGCCCCGTTATTGCGCCTACAGCAAAATCATTAATACTGACACCCATTGCGCCTCATAATTTAAACGCAAGACCTTTGGTCATTGCAGACGAGACACAAATACGTTTAAAAGTATCAGGACGAGAAGAATATCACCTGGTTTCATTAGACTCCAGAATAGCTACCTTAAAAAATGGCACAGAAATTTTGATAAAAAAAGCGGACTTTACGATTAAAATGATTGAATATAATTCTGAAAGCTTTTTAAAGACCTTGAGGAATAAATTGCTTTGGGGAGAAGATAAGCGTAATTAAGAGCTTGCAAAACAATAAAAACTACTAAAAGTTGTTTATCAAAGAGAGAACAACAATATAGCCATAAGGGTTTTATAGACTGTTGAAATTGTTATATTTGCAAACTTTTAAAACACATGAGAACATTTTTTGCATTGCTTTTTACGCTGCTATTTTTTCAATTGAATGGACAAACTTACGAAATAGGTATTATGGCTGGTGGCGTAAATAATATAGGAGATGTGGGTAGAACCAATTATATTGCCCCCACAGGTGTTGGTATAGGCGGTATATTTAAATGGAATATAAGTAAACGATATGCCTGGCGAACCAGTATTTTATATGGAGAATTCACCGCAGACGATACAAAATCGAATATGACATCAAGGCAACAAAGAGCTTATTTAGTCAATAATAATATCTTCGAAGCATCTGCTGGTTTAGAATTTAATTTCGTGGATTATAATTTGCACCGATTAGGTAACGCATTTACGCCTTATTTATATACAGGAATCACCTATTTTAGGTATGATTATAATTATATTGATGCCAATCAAGTGATCAATTTTAACGATCAAAGAGATGGGTCTTTTGCGATTCCTATGACTATTGGTTTCAAATATAGAATAAGTTATTCTCTTATTTTAGGAGCTGAAATAGGAGCTAGATATACCTTTACAGATAACCTTGATTTTAGTAACCCAGAAGATGCCAACTTAGACCCTTTAAATGTGGAGTTTGGTAATATTTTTAGTAACGATTGGTATGTATTCTCAGGCCTTACCCTAACGTATGCGTTTAAGAGAAAACCATGTTCCGATTGCTTTGAGTAATACAACTATGAACAGTACTATTAATAAAAATAATTTACCAAAACACCTTGCTATTATTATGGACGGTAATGGTAGATGGGCTAAAAAACATGGTAAATTAAGAGTATTTGGACATGAAAATGGTGTTAAAACGGTTAAAGATACCGTAGAATCCTGTGCAGAAATTGGTATATCCTATCTCACCTTATATACTTTTTCTACCGAAAATTGGAATAGACCAAAGCTTGAAGTAGATACCTTAATGCGGTTATTAGTATCATCTCTTAAGAAAGAGCTAGTAACTTTTATGAAAAATAATATTGTCTTAAATGCTATTGGTAATCTACATTCTTTGCCCAAAAAAGCACATAAAGAGTTATTAGAAGTTATTGCAAAAACTAGCGAAAATACTGGTATGACCTTGACTTTGGCACTAAGTTACGGCGCCAGGGAAGAAATTACAAATGCCATCCAAGCCATAAGCTCCAAAGTTAAAAATAATATAATTTCTGTTGAAAATATTGACGAAACCATTATTAATACTCATCTTTACACGCACAATTTACCAGACGTAGATTTGCTCATACGTACGAGTGGCGAACATAGAATAAGTAACTTTTTACTTTGGCAAATTGCGTATGCCGAATTATATTTTACCAACGTGTTATGGCCCGATTTTACAGAGCAACATTTGGTTGAAGCAATTTTAAATTACCAAAATAGAGAACGAAGATTTGGAAAAACTAGCGAACAACTTATCTAGAGTAGCAAAAAAGTGCAGCTCTTTTCAAAAAATCACCTTTTTTTTATTTCTATTTAGTCTAGCAAGTTTTGGGCAAGATACTTCTTTCGATGAAGGTAAAAAATATATTTTAGCAGGACTAAAAGTTACGGGTTTGCAGAGTTACAACGAGCAAACCGTAAAAACCTATACAGGTTTACGAGACGGACAGGTAATTACAGTTCCTGGTGATGATATTAGTGCCGTTATCCAAAAACTTTGGGGCTTAGAACTTTTTAGCGATATTACCTTTTATATCACCAACATAGATGACGATAAAATTTATTTAGAACTGAATATATTAGAACGGCCTACCTTAACTAATGTTACCCTGTTTGGAGTAAAAAAGGGACAAGTGGATGATATCTTAAAAGATACCGACTTAAAGAAAGGTAAAAAAATTACCGAAAACCTTATTTCGAACACTAAAAATTACCTTCAAAATAAGTACAAAAAGAAGGGCTTTCTAAACACAAAAGTGACCATTGCTACCGCTATAGATACTTCTGAAGCCAATGCGCAAAGTATGGTAGTAAACATCAAAAAAGGAGCTAAAGTAAAAATAAGCAGCATTAATTTTGAGGGCAATGAACAGCTATCGGACAACCGATTAAAAAAGGCTCTTAAAAAAACCAAAGAAAAATCCCTAAAAAATATTCTAAAATTAAAAAGATCAAAATATATTCCCGAAGAATATGAGGCTGACTTGGTAAAATTAGTAGAAGCTTATGCCGAAAAAGGGTTTAGAGATGCTCGAATTATATCTGATACCATCATCAAAAATGGGGAGGAATTAATTGATATTAATATAAAGGTAGAAGAAGGTGATAAATATTATTTCGGCGAAATAGATTTTGTTGGGAATACTGTTTATACGGATAGACAATTAGCCACAGTACTTGGTATTAGCAAAGGCGATATTTATAATGGGGTATTGTTAAAAGAACGGATTGCAGATAACACAAAACCTGATCCTAACGATATTACCAGTTTATATCAGAACAATGGCTATATGTTTTCTAGTATCAACCCTGTTGAGGTTTCTGCAGTAAATGATACTATTAATTTTGAAATACGAATTATTGAAGGGAAAGAAACTTTCTTAAACCATGTAACCGTTGATGGTAATGATAGAACTAATGACCATGTAATATTTAGAGAACTAAGAACTAAACCAGGACAAAAATATAATAAATCGGATATTATCCGCAGTATTAGAGAGCTGGGGGCTTTAGGCTTTTTTGATGCTGAAAATGTAAAACCAGATGTGTTGAACCCAGATCCTAACTCTGGTACAGTTGATTTAAATTACAGCGTTGTTGAAGCGGGTTCTAGTCAAATAGAATTGCAAGGAGGTTACGGTGGCGGTGGTTTTATAGGTACTTTAGGTTTGTCGTTTAGTAATTTTGCCATTAAAAATTTATTAAATAAAAAAGAGTATAAACCTGTACCCATGGGCGATGGTCAAAGCTTTGCCTTGCGTTTACAAGCCAGCCAAACCTTTAGAGTGTACAGCTTAAGTTTTACAGAGCCATGGCTTGGAGGTAGAAAACCAGTTAGTTTTAGTGCATCCTTATCAAGAACTAGAAACTTTGATTTTGATAGAGCACAACAATTCCGTGGTAGGTTTGAAGTAGATAAAAGCAGGAGTTTCGCTATTACTGGGATTACTTTAGGCTTAGCGAAGCGCGTACAATGGCCTGACGACTTTTTTACCATATCCCATTCCTTAGGCTATCAGTTATACGAATTTAGAGATTTCAACGTAACCAACTTAAATTTTGGTAACGGTAATGCCAATTCTTTGGCATATACTTTGGGTATCTCTAGACGATCGGCAGGGTCTAACCCCATTTTCCCTACCTATGGGTCTAATTTTGAAATCCGCGCCAAATTTACGCCGCCGTGGTCTTTATTTAATAATGTAGATTACGACCAACTAAATGAAGAATTGGCAGCCATCACGAACCCTAATGGGCCAGAATTGCAACGAAACAATCAAGAACGTTTTAGATGGTTAGAGTTTTATAAAATAAATTTTAAAGGTGATTGGTACACCACTTTAATTGGAAGACAAAGTAATAAGTCATTGGTTTTGCGTACCAATGCAGAATTTGGCTTCTTAGGTAACTATAATAGTAAAAAAGGTGATGTTCCTTTTGAGCGTTTTTTCTTAGGAGGTGATGGTATGGGAGTTTTTACACTCGACGGTCGTGAAAACATACAGTTAAGAGGTTATGAAAATAATTCATTAACACCATTCAATCCTGTTACGGGACAACAAGATGGGGCTACCATATACAATAAGTTTACCATGGAACTAAGGTATCCATTGACCTTAAAACCATCTGCGTCCATTTATGGGCTAGTTTTTGCAGAAGGCGGTAATTCCTTTCGCAATTTTAATGAATTTAATCCGTTTGAAATAAAAAGATCAGTAGGTGCTGGTTTACGTATTTTTATGCCTGCATTTGGTTTGTTAGGAATCGATTTTGGGTACGGGTTTGATAATGATTTTGCTAATCCTGTAGGAACTCCAAGTGGTTTTCAAACACATTTCATCATTGGGCAACAGTTTTAGAAAATTAAATGCGTAATATCATCATCAATTTAAATATAATGAATGATAATTTGCATAGTGATGCGTGTTTAAATAAGTTTACTTTAAATTCAAAGTTTTTTAGTACTAAACTTTAGTATTTTACAGACTTTTTTGAAATATTTATTTATTTTGGCACGATATTTTCTATAGCAGTAAATGTAAAATTAAGATGAAGACAAAAGTTCTTTTATTTTTTGGGGTATTGCTAGTATCTTTGAGCGTTTTTGCGCAGCAAAGAGGTGTTAGGATTGCTTATGTTGATATGGAATATATTCTTGAAAATGTAGAGGAATATAGAGAAGCCAACGAACAACTTGATGCCAAAGTGCAAAAATGGAAGTTAGAGTTGGAGCAAGAACAAAATGTCATTAATCAATTTAAAAAAGACTTGATGGCTGAAAAAGTGTTGTTAACCAACGAACTCATAGCGGAACGGGAAGAAGAGATTAAAATATTGGAGAAAGAAATGTTCGATTACCAACAAGACCGTTTTGGACCTAATGGAGATTTGATGCTGTCGAAACAGCGATTAATTCAGCCGATACAAGATCAGGTTTTTAATGAAGTTCAAAAAATTGGGCAGAGTAAAAATTATGATATGATTGTAGATAGATCAGCCGATTTTGTGATGTTGTATGCTGATAAGCGTTTAGATCTTAGTGAACTGGTTTTGAAAGCCATTTCTAGGACTCGTAAAGTAAGCGTGGCACGTGAAAAGGTAGATAAGCGTAATGCCATTGATGATTTTGAAGATGAAGCGCCTGCAGAAAGAGAAATGACAGACGCACTTAAAGAAAGAATATCACAGTCCGAAGAAGCCCAGTTGGCAAGAGACAAAGCTGCGGCCGATAAAAGAGATGAACAATTAAAGTTAAGAGAAGAACGTAAAAAAGCCTATGATGAACGGCGCAAAAAACTTTTAGAAGAGCGCGACGCAAAGAAAAAAGAAACGCAAGAAAAAGAAAATACTGAAAATTAAAACTCAACAAAGCTCTGTCAAGAGAAATAAACCATTAATTTAACACTCAAAATAGTAAATTTTAAAAATCATGAAACACTTAAAAAAAATAGTAGTAGCAGTAGTTTTATTTGTAGCAGCAACTAGCTTTGTTCAAGCACAAAACAAAGTAGCTCACATCGATGTAACTGAATTAATGTCTGCCATGCCAGAAATGAAAGCAGCGGAAGCTGAACTTAAAAAGTTGCAAGAAACCTATGGCGCCGATATTCAAAGTTCTGTAACCGAAATGCAAAACAAATACAAGCAATATCAAAACGAAGCAGCAACAAAATCTGATGAAGAAAATCAGAAAAGAATGGCCGAATTAGAAGGTTTTGATAGAACAATTAAAGAAGCACAACAAAAGGCAGGTCAAGAGTTACAAACCAGACAAGTAGCCTTATTGGGTCCTATTTCTGACAAAGCAAAGGCAGCCATCGAAAAAGTGGCAGCAGCACAAGGCATCAATTATGTATTAGATTCATCACAAGGGAGCGGCGTAATCGTTGCTAAAGGTACAGACTTGTTGGCTTCTGTAAAAAAGGAATTAGGTTTCTAATTAAAATCGAAATATTAAATTAAAAAATCCACTTTCTAAAAAGTGGATTTTTTTTGGGTTAAAAAGATTTGAGTATTTTATGGGATTAATACCATTTCCCATTTGAAATTACTGTATTAATACCGATTATGCATCCAAATAAGCCCAATAATTTGTTTCTATTGTGCGCATATTTCAATAAAAAATAAAACCGTAGCTAATACTATGCTTTGATTTTCTATTTCATCTGAACACAATATAATTCAAATTCTTTAGGTCTATTTAAATTCATAATTGGTATAAAATGCGTCTTTTCCCTTTCTATTTGAATTTAAAAAAAAACCATAGCTATGGCTATACTTTGTTTTACAATACCGTATAAAGAAAAAAATCATCATTTTCTTTTACTGTAATTTCAAACAATAACTGGTATAATAATTTTAATGTAACTTTAAAATCTATTTTAAAATAACTATGAGTGTACAACCTATAGGTGTTTTTGACTCTGGTGTTGGTGGAACCTCTATCTGGAAAGAAATAAACAGTTTGCTTCCTTATGAAAACACCATCTATTTAGCAGATAGTAAAAATGCACCTTACGGCGAAAAAAGTGCTGAAGAAATAATAGCGTTAAGCGTAAAAAACACCGAATTTTTAATAGCAAGAGGTTGTAAGCTAATTGTAGTGGCATGTAATACCGCGACCACGAATGCAATTACTCATTTAAGGAATAGGTATTCTGTCCCTTTTATAGGTATAGAACCCGCTATTAAACCTGCGGCTTTAAATTCGATTTCCAAAAAAATTGGGATATTGGCCACAAAGGGCACTTTGTCAAGCGCACTTTTTCATCAAACATCAAAAAATATCACTGATGGTATTCAATTAATCGAACAAAATGGAGAAGGCTTGGTACCATTAATCGAACAAGGAAAAATAAATGATGATAAAACAAAACAGCTACTTGAAAAGTATCTCAATCCCATGGTAGTGCAGGGTATTGATTATTTGGTGTTAGGCTGCACGCATTATCCGTATTTAATTCCTGTAATTAAAACTATTTTACCAGACCATATACAAATTATAGACTCAGGCGAAGCAGTAGCAAGGCAAACTAAAAATATATTGGAAAAACAAGGCTTGTTGGCGTTAAAAAACAAAGCAGTTTATCAATTTTATGGCAATGCAGATAGCACTGTTTTAAAAGCTTTTTTAACCGACTTTAATGTAGATATTGCCTATTGGGATTTTTGACGGTTTAGTCATTAGTCTGTAGTCAGTAATCTTTAGACTTTTCGAAAAAACTTCAATCCACTGAAACTTTTGACATTCAACTTATCATTTTTCATTTTCAATTTTCAATTGTTAATGCTTTCTTAGATAGCTTATGTACGTAAAATCGTACTGGTGTTTTTCATCTTTTGGATGGTATTCTTCTTGAATGATTTCCCAATTTTCGGCATCAATTTCAGGAAAAAAAGTATCGGCTTCAAAACTATCATGAACTCTGGTAAGTTCTATTTTATTCGCTTCTTTCAGTCCAAGAGCATAGATTTCGCCGCCACCAATAATAAAAACAGAAGTTTCCTTTTCAGTCATTTTCATAGCGGCATTAAGGCTATTAACAATAAAACAATCATCAAAAGATGTCGTATATTTTTTATCTCTAGTGATAATAATATGCTTTCTGTTTGGGAGCGGTTTTTTAAAACTTTCAAAGGTTTTTCTACCCATTATAATGCTATGACCAGTTGTCAATGTTTTGAAACGTTTAAAATCATCGGGTAAATGCCACAATAAATCATTGTCTTTTCCTAAGGCATTATTTTCTGCTGCCGCTGCAATTAATGTAATTGTTTTCAATATGCTTTTTTTTAGTGAAACCCTTTTTTGAATTCAAGATGATAACAAGGAATTCAAGATAGATGGTAGTTTATTAACTTTAAATTTTCTTCGGAATTATTTAAATTTCTGAGTCTCTTTTATTTATCTGCGACATGGGAAACTCTGTTTCGATTTCTTTTTGCAATTGGGCAATTCGCTTCTTTTGTTTGGCAACTAATTTTTCGCGTTGCTCACGTTCCCAAGCTGTTCCCATAAATTTCTGGGTAATAAAAACAGTAATAAAATGGATAACGAATAAAAAAGCCCAAAAAGTAATTGCCCAAATAAACCAATTATAGTTTTCGCCGTATTTCAGAATTTTATTGATTAAAATAAGAAAAACACTTCCCACTAGAAAAACAATGAAATGTGCGTACAATCGTTTTTTTTGTTTAATCCGTAATTGCGCATGCTCCATTAGTTCGTGCTGCTCTAGATCAATTTCCGACTTTTTTTTTGCTTTAGAAAACATGGATAATAAGTATCTTTACCCACAAATATACTGCGAACCGATTTAAACTTATTCCATTCGCTAAAAAATTGCCCTTTTTTGTCCGCTTTTTTTCTTTTTCTTTTTTCATATCGATGCTGTGAAACTTTGGAAAGGCTTCAATTGGTCAAAAAATGGTTAATTTTCGCTTAAATACGAAAAGTTTAAATCAGTTCTGTAAGTAGCATTTTTAACTATTGAAATTATGCAAAAGATCATTAAAGAATTCCCCATTTTAGATCAGTACGTTTATGCCAACACCGCTGCTTATGGTATTTTATATGATAGTCTTTTAGATTGGCGGCAAGAGCACGATTTAGATTTTTTAATTGGTGGAAGTACCTTTAAAATCAAAAGTCTAAAACTAATAACGGAAACACGAGAAACTGTCGCGAAATTTTTTAATTGCCAAAAAGGTAATGTTGCTCTTGTACCCAACTTTTCTTTAGGCTTAAATATGCTGCTAGAAGGCTTAGATAAAAAACATAAGGTTTTATTACTTAACGATGATTACCCCTCATTAAATTGGCCTTTTGAAACTAGAGGTTTTGATATTAGCTACATCAACATCGGTAAAACTTTGGAAGAAGATATTTTGGCCTGTGTTGATAAGCAAAATATCACGGTTTTGGCTTTGAGCATGGTGCAATGGCTTAATGGAATTAAAATTGAGCTTTCTTTTTTAAAGAAGTTAAAAGAAGCACATCCAAATCTTTTAATTATTGCAGATGGCACCCAATTTTGTGGTACAGAAACGTTTGATTTTGATAACTCAGCGATCGATGTTTTAGGTGCTAGTGCCTACAAATGGCTTTTGGCGGGTAGCGGAAACGGATTTATGCTCTTTAAAGAGACTGCTAAAGCTTATTTTGACTTGAAAACTATTGGTTATAATAGTGCAAATGCAGATGTACAGCAGAAAAATACCTTCCGATTTACCAAACATTTAGAACCAGGACATTTGGATACCTTAGCTTTTGGAAGTCTTAAAAAATCTTTAGATTTTTTAATGGATATTGGTATGGACAAAATAGGCGCTACAAATAAGGAATTAAGTGAATTTGCCAGGCAGCAGTTTTCCCAATTAAATTTGTTAGAAGAGGCGGTGGTTCAACGAAATGTGCATAGTACTATTTTTAATATCAAAGGAAATCAAAAACTTTTTGATCAACTTACACAAAATGATATTATTTGTTCGCAACGAGGAGGTGGTATTCGTCTTAGTTTTCACTTCTACAACACGACAAAAAACATCAGTAAAGTTATTGATATCATAAAAAAATGAAGTTAATGATTTTGATAATGCAAAAATTTCTATTAATTTATTGATAATTTGAATTTTTTATAATTTCTATTTTGCTAAAATCACAAATCGCACTTAACTAATTGGTTATCAATAATATTATAGCGTGCTTTGTGGCGAATTTAAAAACGAAACACTATGGCTATTACAAAACAGTATTTAAAAGGTAAGCCGGTTTGTAAAGTAACCTTTACAGTACCAGCAGAAGAAGCGGCAAAAGTATTTGTTGTTGGTGATTTCAATCAATGGAATCCAAAAGAAGGCGCACTTAGAAAATTAAAAAATGGAACCTTTAAAGGCACATTAGATTTGCCAAAAGATTCATCTTATGAATTTAGGTATCTTGTAGATGATACTTATGTTAATGAAATAGAAGCCGATAGTTATCAATGGAATGAGTATGCTGGTACAGAAAATTCTGTATTGGCTTTATAAGTGCATCAAACTAAATATGTAAAAGTCGAAATAAAATTTATTTCGGCTTTTTTTATTAGTGAAACTCAATGGTTCTGCGTTAAAGTTTTTCATTGAAAAGCAAAGGTAATAGGGACCGAAAACGGAACTTGAACAGCCGCTCCATCAATCATTCCCGGTTTTACTTTAGGAAATGTAGTAAATATTCGTCTAGCTTCTAACTCTAAAAATGGATGCGGCCCTCTGGTTCTTATCTTGGTTATATCGCCAGCCTTATCAATAATAAAAGAAATATAAACTTTGCCTTTTATCCCATTTTTTAAAGCATATTCGGGAAATCTAAAGTTTTTATTGATATGAGTCATAACCCCTTTTTGAAAACACAACCGATAGTCTTGTTGGTTATCTCCTGAACATCCCGGAAAAACTGGAACTTCCTCAATAGTATTTAAAGTGGGTTTTTCTATATCTTTGTTGGTCTCATCCTTCTCATCTTTAGGTTTTTCAAATCTTGTTTTAAGGTCAATAATAGAAAAAACACCTTTATTCTCAGGAATTAAATGAAGCTTTAAAAAGATTTCTGTTGAGCCTGCTATGCCATCTTCAATAGGCGCAACCATTTTGGGCAAGTTAAAAATAATAGTTTTTAAGTCAGATTGTAATTGTGGGTCTTCGGGTTTAAAAAAGAAAACTTTCGAAATTTGGGAAATTGAATCTACTTGAAAGCTAAAATAAACGTCACGGCCATCTTTATTATCTCGGGTTTTCTCAATGCTATAATGTAAAGAATTTGACAATTTATCAAGCAAATTTGTTCTAAAACAACTTTCTTTCAAATTTGATGAAGTATCAATACAACTAGTAAAAGTGGCATATTTATTTTCACTAAAAGGATTGTAATTATAATCCTGCGAATGACTTTGAAAATGAAATAAAAGGCTAATAAAGAAAACAATGACTCTAAAATTTATCATTTGGTTATAAGTGAAATTTAGTTTTTTGGTATTATAATAAATTTAAACAGCCACAATAGCCTTAATATGTGGATGCGGATTGTAATCTACAAGCGTAAAATCTTCAAAGGTAAAGTCGAAAATATCTTTTATCTTCGGGTTTAAAATCATTTTCGGTAAAGGTCTAATGTCTCTACTTAATTGTAGTTCAACTTGCTCAAAATGATTGTTGTAAATATGAGCATCGCCGAAAGTATGGATAAAATCTCCAGCCTCGTAACCACATGCTTGGGCCATCATCATGGTAAATAAGGCATAAGAAGCAATATTAAAAGGCACACCTAAAAAAATATCAGCACTACGTTGGTATAACTGGCAAGATAATTTTCCATCCGCAACGTAAAATTGAAAAAAAGCATGACAAGGAGGTAAAGCCGCTTTTCCATTCGCTACATTTTCAGAAAACGATATTGAAGTATCAGGCAATACACTTGGGTTCCAAGCCGAAACCAACATTCTTCTGCTATTAGGATTTGTCTTTAGGGTTTCAACAATTTCTTTTATTTGGTCTATTTCTTCGTTATTCCAATTGCGCCATTGGTGTCCGTAAACAGGGCCCAAATCGCCATTTTCATCCGCCCACTCATTCCATATTCTAACGCCGTTTTCCTGTAAATAATTAATATTTGTATCTCCTTTCAAAAACCAAAGTAATTCATACACAATCGATTTTAAATGTAATTTTTTGGTCGTAACCATGGGGAAACCTTCACTTAGATCAAAACGCATTTGATATCCAAAAACACTTTTAGTTCCTGTGCCAGTTCTGTCTCCTTTTTGGCTGCCATTTTCAAGTACATAATTTAATAAATCGTGATATTGTTTCATAAGTAAAAGCCCCCTAATCCCCAAAAGGGGAATTGTTTTATTAATCTAAAACAAAAATATAGAATTGTTATGTTAGACAATGTCTTCTTAGAAGCTAGTTATCAATAATTATCAACGAAAGAAAGGCAAATTAAACTTGTTTAATAAATAAGCAGTTTTTAACCATATTTTTTGGAGTTCCCCCTTCGGGGGTTAGGGGGCTATCCCAATATCATACCTGCAATAGTAGCTGAAAGTAGTGATGCCATGGAACCGCCTAAAACGGCTTTTAGTCCAAATTCTGATAAAGTTTTACGTTGTCCAGGTGCTAATGAACCTATACCGCCAATTTGAATACCAATAGAGGCGAAATTTGCAAAACCGCATAACATATAAGTAGCCATGATAACAGACTTATTATAGGCAAAGTGCGTGCTATTGGCAACATTTTTAAGGTCTGATAACTGTATGTAGCCTATAAATTCGCTTGCTGCTAATTTAATCCCCAATAACTGTCCCATGAGCATAACATCTTCTTTAGCAACGCCGATGAGCCACATTAAGGGCGCAAAAATAGTTCCAAGTACAGATTCTAAAGATAGTTTTTGATAGGTTGTATTGGCTGCTATCCAGTCATTTACATAAGTAGCGTCTCCAATAGCACCAAATATCCAATTAATCATAGCAATAAAAGCTACAAATACAAGTAACATGGCACCTACATTGACCGCTAGTTTTAAACCTTCTGTAGTTCCGTTGGCAATAGCATCTAAAAAATTAGTGCCAATTTTATCGGACGATACTTGAACTTCTGTATTTATAGGTTCGGTTTGGGGGTATAATATTTTAGAGATGACAATAGCACCAGGTGCTGCCATAACCGATGCTGCTAATAAATGTTTTGCAAATTGTAAACGCAATTCTTCATCATCACCACCTAAAAATCCAATATAAGCAGCCAATACCGCTCCAGCTACCGTTGCCATACCACCAATCATCACTAGAAGTATTTCAGACTTGTTCATTTTTTCTAGATAGGCTTTAATCAGCAATGGTGCTTCGGTTTGTCCTAGAAAAATATTACCAGCAACGCTCAAACTTTCTGCGCCAGAAATACCTAAAGTTTTGGTTAAAAGCCAAGCGAGAACTTTCACTACTTTCTGAATGACCCCTAAATAAAATAATACAGAAGTTAGGGCAGAGAAGAAGATGATGGTGGGTAGCACCTGAAAAGCGAAAATAAATCCGAAAGTGTCCATATCAACTACTAATCCTTCGAATAAAAATTTACTTCCTGCAGTTGTAAATTCAAGTATTTTCACGAATACTTTGCCTATTTTATCAAATATATATTGAATAAAAGGTACTCGGAGTACACCAATGGCTATAATGAGTTGAAGTCCTAGTCCAATCCCTACAGTTTTCCAGTTGATAGCTTTTCTGTTTGCACTAAAAAGGAAGGAAACAAAAATTAAAACAGCCATTCCTAAAACGCCCCTCCAAAGACTGTTGAATGAAAAACCTTCGTTAGGTTTTATAGTATTGAAAGTGTCTTGATTTATTTCACTGAGCGTGATGGATTCAACTGACTTGCTTATGGTGTCTATCGCGGTTGTTTCTTGAGTAAATGCTGGAAATACAATAAACAATACGAAAAGAAGAAGCCAAAAACTGTTTTTCATTTAAGTTAAAATTTGAATATAATTATTGGCGTTTAGAGATTTCGTCTCTTAATTTTGCTGCTTTTTCGTAGTTTTCATTGGTAATAGCACTTTCTAATTCTTTGTACAATTCTTCCATGGTCAATTCAGAATAACCATCACTTGCAGATCCTGTAATTTCTACAGTTTCTCCTTCTTGCAGAATTTCGTTGACCATGATACTATCATCAGATTTTTCATTTTCATTTTCTTTGGAAGAAAATTTTAAGAAAATACCTGCTTTATCTAAAATGGTTTTGTAGGTAAATATAGGAGCATTGAAACGCAAGGCTAAAGCAATAGCATCACTAGTTCTAGCATCAATAATTTCCTCAATTTTATCTCTTTCACAAATAATACTCGAATAAAAAACGCCATCAACAAGTTTATGGATAATTACTTGCTTCACGGTGATATCAAAACGTTCAGCAAAATTTTTAAAAAGGTCATGAGTTAAAGGTCGTGGAGGCTTTATTTCTTTTTCTAGTGCAATCGCAATAGATTGCGCCTCAAAAGCGCCAATTACAATGGGTAACTTTCGATCACCTTCCACTTCATTCAAAATAAGGGCATAAGCACCATTTTGTGTTTGGCTATAGGATATTCCTTTTATTTTTAATCGTACTAAACTCATAAATATTATTAAACTATCAAGGGCTGTTTAAATAAAAGGCTCGACCCATTATCTAAACAGCCCTTTTAAGAGGCACAATTTATAAAAAATTAAGCGTTTTGTGCTTTAAATTCTTTTAATTTTTCAATCAATTTTGGGACAACCTCAAAAGCATCACCAACAATGCCGTAATCGGCCGCCTTAAAGAAAGGGGCTTCTGGATCATTATTAATAACCACTTTTACCTTAGAGGAGCTCACGCCGGCTAAATGTTGAATAGCGCCAGAAATGCCTATCGCGATGTAAAGATTACTTGCTACTGGTTTTCCTGTTTGCCCAACGTGTTCTCCGTGAGGTCTCCAACCTAAATCAGAAACAGGTTTAGAGCAGGCAGTTGCTGCGCCCAAAACATCAGCAAGTTCTTCAATCATTCCCCAGTTTTCGGGACCTTTTAAACCTCTGCCAGCAGAAACCACTACGTCAGCATCGGCGATAGTTGCTTTGCCAACTACTTTGTCTATTTCGACAGATTTTGTTCCAAAATCATCAACTAAAGTCGGATGAAAATCTTCTACCGTAATTGCTGTTTTATTTTCAATAATACCAAAAGCGTTATTGGATACTCCGACAATTTTTATTTCGGTATTTATTTCTGTAAAGGCAAAACCTTTATTGCTAAAGGTGGTTCTTTTAACGGTAAACGGACTCGTACTTTCTGGAGCCGCGACTACATTAGGAACGTATCCTGCTTTTAAATGGCCCGCTAAAAGTGGGGCCAAGAATTTCGTATCTGCACTAGAGCTTAAAATAAGAATTTTAGCACCTTCTTTTTTTGCTGCTTGCTCAATAGCATCGGCAAAAGCTTTTGCATTAAAAGTTTTTAATTTTTCGTTTGAAATATTTAAAACTTTAGAAATTCCGTAATCACTTAAACTTTCATTGTGTGATGCGTTAAAAGAAACTGCGGTGGCTGTGGTGCCCATTTGCTTTGCAACTTCATGCGCATAAGAAGCCACTTCAAAAGAATTCTTTTTAAATTTTCCGTTTTCGGATTCTGTATATACTAAAACTGACATATTTTTTATTTTTTTTAGTGAAACACTATTTTTAAAAGTAGCTTAGCTATAAAAAAAAGGCTGAATTTTTATTTTACTGCTTCAAATTTTTATTTTTTTACCCTTCTATAATTAGTTTACCTCCTTTGGAGGAACTAAGGGAGGTTAAATAGCTTTCGCCTCGTTGTGCAACAAATTGATCAATTCGTCCACGCTATTAACCAATTTAACCGTGCCTTTTGCAGCAGGTTTTTCGAACTTAGTATCTTTTGTGGCGTTGCTTGCTGCTATTGGTTCAACAACGGTTAATTTTTTTTGACGCGCCATCATAATGCCACGCATATTGGGGATTCTTAAATCACTTTCCTCCACTAATCCTTTTTGTCCACCAATAATTAAGGGAAGGGTAGTCGCTATTTTTTCTTTTCCTCCATCAATCTCTCGCATTGCGGTAGCATTAGAACCTTCTATGTCTAATTTAATGCAGGTATTTACAAAATTCATATCCAGAATACTGGCGATAATACCGGGTACCATGCCACCATTATAATCAATTGATTCTCGGCCTGCAATGATTAAATCATACGCACCATCTTTAATAATAGCTGCTAATTGTTCTGCAACAAAAAAACCATCTGTAGGTTCTGCATTTACTCTTATAGCTTCATCAGCGCCTATGGCCAATGCTTTTCGCATTGTTGGCTCTACACTTGACCCGCCGACCGTGGCAATATGCACAACAGCCGCTTGTTTTTCTTTGAACCACATGGCTCTTGTTAAACCAAATTCATCATTCGGGTTAATGATAAACTGCACACCATTGGCATCAAATTTTGTGTCGCCATCAGTAAAATTTATTTTTGATGTAGTATCAGGTACATTACTTATACAAACTAATATTTTCATTCTTTAATTTTTAAATTTAAAAACATGGCTAAGATAGCCAATATTTTTCAAAAATACTATGCGTGCATAATAAATTTAAAACTTTTTTTGAGTTTTACAGGCTTTATTATGATGGATAATTGTTATTTTTGCTCACCTTTTAAAATAAGAATTTTAGGAAAGTCTATTTTAGTGAAATTCATTGTTTTAAAATGGGCTTATTTTGTTCAAAGTGAGCTGAGGTTATTTTAAAAGAATTAAAAATAATACATGAAAACAATACAATTTAGGGAAGCTATTTGTGAGGCAATGTCCGAAGAAATGAGAAGAGATGAGTCTATTTACTTAATGGGTGAAGAAGTCGCTGAATACAACGGAGCTTACAAGGCATCCAAAGGAATGCTAGCCGAATTTGGTCCAGATCGAGTTATCGATACACCTATTTCTGAGTTGGGTTTCGCAGGTATTGGCGTTGGCTCGGCTATGAATGGAAATAGACCCATTATAGAATTTATGACCTTTAATTTTGCCTTGGTGGGTATTGATCAAATTATCAATAACGCGGCTAAAATTAGGCAAATGTCTGGTGGTCAGTTTAATTGTCCTATTGTTTTTAGAGGGCCAACTGGCTCTGCGGGTCAATTAGGGGCAACGCACTCACAAGCTTTTGAAAGTTGGTTTGCGAACTGCCCTGGTTTAAAGGTAATAGTGCCATCGAACCCTGCCGATGCAAAAGGCTTATTGAAAGCGGCAATTAGAGATAATGATCCTGTTATTTTTATGGAATCGGAGCAGATGTACGGCGATAAAGCCGAAGTGCCAGAAGGAGAATACATTATCCCCATTGGGGTTGCCGATATCAAGAGAGAAGGTACTGATGTTACCATAGTTTCTTTCGGGAAAATTATAAAAGAAGCCTATAAAGCAGCCGATGAATTAGAAAAAGAAGGCATCAGTTGCGAGATTATAGATTTGCGCACCGTAAAACCTTTAGATTATGATGCCGTATTAAAATCGGTTAAAAAAACCAATAGAATGGTTATTTTAGAAGAAGCTTGGCCTTTTGGGAACGTAGCTTCTGAAATTATATACCATGTACAATCTAAGGCATTCGATTTTTTAGATGCGCCTATCGAGAAAATAAATACGGCAGATACTCCAGCTCCTTACTCTCCAGTTTTATTGGCAGAATGGTTGCCGAATTATCAGGATGTAATTAGATCCGTAAAAAAAGTAATGTATAAATAAATCGCAATTTTTGTAAGTTAATAGTAGCTTTACTGACTTTTATGTTCAGTAGAGCTTTTTTAGTTTTTTATCCAAAATATTTAATGAAATTATTCTTTTTTCTTTTAACCTTTTTCTGTTCCTTTTTAGTCTTTTCACAAACCAAAGTAAGTGGTATTGTCATTGATGAACTTGGTGCACCTGTAGCATTTGCCAATATTATTTTTAAAGGCTCTAGCGAAGGTGCCATAACCAATGATGATGGTGTTTTTTATCTAGAATCAGATAACAGCTATACGAACTTAATTGTTTCCTTCGTGGGTTATGAAAGTACCGAAATAATTTTGGAGAAAAAAGTAAACTATCAAATGAGAATTACGCTGCTAGAGGGCGGTGAGCAATTAAAAGAAGTGATAGTTTATTCAGGAAAACAGTCTAAAAAAAATAATCCAGCTATTGATATCCTGAAAAAAATATGGGAAAAAAGGCGGCAAAATGGGGTGAATCATTTTAAACAATACAACTACGATAAATACGAAAAAATCGAATTCGACTTAAATACCATTGATAGTTCTGTCATTAATAGTAAAATATTTAAAGGGTTAGAGTTTATTTTTCAAGATTTAGATACTTCAAGAATTACAGGTAAAACTTATCTTCCAATTTTCATCAATGAAACTTTTTCAAAAATTTATGGGGATAATATTTCAAAAAAAGAAGAAGAAGAACTTCTAGGCACCAAAAACTCTGGTTTCAGCAATAATCAGGCGCTAACAGCATTTATTGAAGATTTATATGCCGATTATGACATCTATAAAAATTACCTAAAGTTTTTTGATAAAAGCTTTACGAGTCCACTTTCCAAAACAGGTGTTGACGTATATAATTATGTTCTGACGGATAGCTCATTTATAGATAATAAATGGTGTTATAATATTATTTATTACCCTAGAAGAAAAAACGAATTGACCTTCAAAGGCAATTTTTGGGTAAATGACTCTACTTACGCCATCAAAAAAATAAATTTAGAAGTTACCAAAAGTGCCAATATTAATTGGGTAAAAGAAATTTATATAGAACAAGAATTCGAGGTTTTAAACGACTCCGTTTTTCTTTTAAAGCGCGATTATATGTTAAGCGATTTTAGCCTTAACAAAAAGGAAAATTCTAAAGGTATTTATGGAAAAAGAACAACTGTTTACAATAATTATGTTTTTGACGAATTAAAGGAAGATAATTTTTACAAGAACTTAAAAAATAAATTTGATACCTCCATTGTCGAGCGGGATAATACTTTTTGGGAAGAAAATAGGTTAGAAGAATTAAACAAAGATGAAAAAGGCATTTACAAACTTTTAGATACTTTAAAAACAGTTCCAAAATTTAAAAGTTATTATAATATCGTCAGTATTTTAGGCTCGGGATATGTCGAAATTGATAAATGGAATTTAGATATTGGGGATGTTTATAGCACTTTTGGGTTTAATGATGCAGAAGGAATTAGATTAAGGGCAGGCGCTAGAACTTACTTTGGGCAAAACGACCCGTGGCGATTAGAGGCTTACACTGCCTACGGGTTTAAAGACCAAAAGTTTAAGCACGGAATTTCTGGAAAATGGCTGTTAGATAAAAAATCGAGACTAATTATTTCTGGAGGGAATAGGCAAGATATCGAGCAATTGGGCTTGAGCCTTACCGCAACAACCGATGTTTTGGGTAGAAGTGCAGCATCCTCATCGTTATTTGTAGTAGGTGCAAATGATCGGTTGACGAATATAAATCTAAGTACCTTTGCCATGGAAGCGGAACCTTTAAATAATTTTGTGGTGAGGGTTGGGGGTTCCAAGCGTACTTTAAGCTCCGCTTTGCCAGACTCCTTTAGTTTGGATTATTTAGATTCCACAAGCCCTACCGGAATCAATTCTGAAATTAATCAGTTTGATCTTACGACTACTTTGGTTTATACGCCTGGAAAAAGAACCATTGGTTATGGAGTAGAACGCAGGAATATAAACGATACCTACAGTACTCTTTTTTTAAAATATACCAAAGGCATAGAGGGTTTGTTAGAAAGTGATTTTGACTATGAAAAATTACAGTTTTCATACACCCAACCATGGCAAATAGGTGGTTTTGGAAGGTTAAATAGCACCGTTGAAATTGGAAAAACTTTTGGCGAAGTGCCGCTAGGGTTGCTCAATGTAATTCCTGGAAATCAAACCTTATTTTCTATTTATGGAACTTTTCCCAATCTAAATTTTTACGAATTTGTAACTGATACTTACACCGCGGTGCATTTAGAACACAATTTTAACGGAATCCTTTTTTCTAGAATTCCTATTATTAAAAAATGGAATCTCAGAGAAATTGTCGGTTTAAGAGGGGTCTGGGGTTCATTATCTGAAGAGAACATCTTATTGAGTAGTCCTACCAATATTCCTTTAATGGCGCCTAATGATCAAATTTATTGGGAATATTCCTTTGGAATTGGGAATATTTTTAAAATTTTTAGGATTGATGCCAACTTTAGAGGAAACTACTTAGAAAACCCTGATGCTAGAGCTTTTAGTCTTACAGGATCTTTTGGGTTTAGTTTTTAAATTTTTTTTCCAACTGCTAGGTCCTACTTTTTATGTTTAGAATTAAATTTCATTTAAATTTAAAAACCCAAGGTACTTTAGTCTCTTTGACTATACCGATTTCGTGAATTTTTTTTTAAAAAAATTAGACTAAAACCTGCTATGTTTCGTTCGTATAAACGGCTTGAACGAATTTAATCAAGTACCTTTGCTACAAAATTATAGTGAAAATTATGAGTGATAATAAAGAAATTACCTTTGATGTTTTAATAGAGATTCCGAAAGGAAGTAGAAATAAATACGAATACGATTTTACATTACATAAAATTAGATTTGACCGTATGCTTTTTTCATCAATGATGTATCCCGGTGATTATGGTTTTATTCCTGAAACCTTAGCCCTTGACAAAGATCCATTAGATGTTTTAGTGATGGGTACAGAACCAACTTACCCTATGGTAGTTATGGAAGTAAGGCCCATTGGCGTTTTTCACATGACCGATGAAAAAGGCCCTGATGAAAAAATTATTTGTGTGCCTGTTTCGGATCCAATTTGGAATAATAACCATGATATAAGTGATTTAAATCCTCACAGATTAAAAGAAATAGAACACTTTTTTCAAGTCTATAAAGATTTAGAAGAAAAAAAAGTGGACGTAGGCGGATGGGGGAATGCTCAGGAAGCCATTGCTATTTATCATCAATGTGTAAAGCGTTATGATGAAAGCGAACACAAGAAAAAACGTACCTTTACCATATAAGTTTAAAATAAACAATCTTAAAAAGCCACTTTTATATTTAATTGTGGTTTTTTTTATTTGTACTGATTTCATACATTTACGGCCAACTAATTAACAAATATTTAAAATTATTATGGAAATACTACTAAAATTTCTGCCCCTCTTTGGTGTTGTGGCATTGTTGTTTGTCATTTGGAAAAACATGTGGGTGTCTAAGCAAGATGCTGGAAATGAAAAAATGACAAGAATTGCAAAAAGCATCTCAGATGGTTCAATGTCCTTTTTAAAAGCAGAATACAAGATTCTTTCTATATTCGTAGTTGCTGTTGCTGTTTTATTATATGTAAAAGGAAGCAATGAAGTTGGTTCTCATGGCATGGTGGCCGTTTCATTTGTAGTGGGCGCAGTATGTTCTGCCTTAGCAGGTTTTATAGGAATGCGAGTAGCTACTAAGGCCAATGTAAGAACCACACAAGCCGCAAGAACATCATTAGGAAGAGCTTTAGAAGTCGCTTTTGCTGGTGGTGCAGTAATGGGTCTTGGTGTTGTAGGTTTAGGCGTTTTAGGATTGAGTGGTCTCTTTGCTATCTATCAAGAGGTTTGGGCTGGTCCAGATAATTTAGGAATGGTATTAAATGTGCTGTCAGGCTTTTCATTGGGTGCATCTTCTATTGCATTATTTGCTCGTGTGGGTGGGGGTATTTATACCAAAGCTGCCGATGTAGGGGCGGATTTAGTGGGTAAGGTGGAAGCTGGTATCCCAGAAGATCATCCTTTAAATCCTGCTACTATTGCCGATAACGTTGGCGATAATGTTGGTGATGTGGCAGGTATGGGAGCCGATTTATTCGAATCTTATGTGGGTTCTATTATTGGGACTATGGTTTTAGGAGCATTTATCATTACTCCAGATTTTGGGGGTTTAGGGGCAGTGTATTTGCCATTGGTATTGGCTGCGGTAGGTATTATCATGTCTATTATTGGCACCTTTTTCGTAAAAGTAAAAGACGGTGGAAACCCACAAACTGCTTTAAATATAGGTGAATTTGGTTCTGCTGGATTAATGGTAGTAGCTTCTTATTTTCTTATTAACTCATTAATTCCTGAGGCCTGGATGTATGATGGAGTAGCTTATACCGCTAATGGCGTTTTCTTTGCTACCATAGCTGGTTTATTTGCTGGTTTAGCGGTAGGTAAAATTACAGAATATTATACGGGAACGGGAACAAAACCTGTAAATTCTATCGTAAAACAATCAGAAACTGGTGCTGCAACAAACATTATTGCAGGTTTAGGCGTGGGGATGATGAGTACCATGTTCCCAATTTTATTCATTGCAGCTGCAATTTTAGTATCACACCATTTTGCAGGTTTATATGGTATCGCCATTGCAGCCGTTGGTATGTTAGCCAATACAGGAATCCAATTAGCTGTAGATGCTTACGGCCCTATTTCTGACAATGCAGGTGGTATTGCTGAAATGGCCGAGTTACCACATGAAGTTCGTGAACGTACCGATAAATTAGATGCTGTTGGTAATACCACTGCGGCTATTGGTAAAGGTTTTGCGATTGCTTCTGCAGCATTAACCGCTCTAGCATTATTTGCTGCTTTTATGAAAGTAGCCAATGTAACTTCAATTGATGTTTCTAAACCAACAGTTATGTCTGGTTTGTTAGTTGGTGCAATGCTTCCTTTTGTGTTCTCGGCACTGTCCATGAATGCAGTAGGTAGAGCAGCGATGGCCATGATTGAAGAAGTACGTCGCCAGTTTAGAGATATTCCTCAATTAAAAGCAGCACTAGCTGTTATGCGCAAGTATGATTCTGATATGTCTAAAGCCACTCCAGAAGACAGGGCTATTTTTGATGCTGCGGATGGCTATGCAGAATATGATAAATGTGTTGATATTTCTACAAAAGCATCGATTAAAGAAATGGTATTGCCAGGCTTGTTAGCGATTGCAGTTCCTGTAGCTGTTGGTTTTATTGGTGGTGCAGAAATGCTAGGTGGTTTATTGGCAGGGGTTACTTCTGCGGGTGTTCTAATGGCAATTTTCCAGTCTAACGCTGGTGGTGCTTGGGATAACGCTAAAAAAATGATTGAAGCTGACGGTCGTAAAGGTTCTGATGCTCATAAAGCAGCGGTTGTTGGCGATACTGTTGGAGATCCATTTAAGGATACTTCAGGGCCGTCTTTAAATATTCTTTTAAAGTTAATGTCGGTTGTGGCATTGGTAATTGCACCAAGTATAGCTTTAAGTTTAGACGATGTTTCTGCTTATGCTAAGGATAAGCAATCTATCGAAACTACTATTCAGATGAATGTAGCCCAAAATGATGTGGCAGAAGCTACTATTGTTTATACCACCACAACTAATGGCGTAGCTATCACTGAAGAGAAAATTTTCAAAGGAACACAAGAACAAGTAAAAGCACAATTGTTGGCTTTTGAAAGCACTACAGTAAATAATGATGATTCAGATATCGATATTAAGATTGAAAAAGTAGATATTCGAAAATAATTTTATTGAAATCATTATAAATTTTTATTTTTAATCCCGCTACATAGCGGGATTTTTTTTAATAAAGGAAAATATGATTTGTCAACGTATATTGTTTAATAAACTCAAAATTTATTAGACTGTTGTTTTTAAATATTGCTATTTTTATAAAATTATAAGCGTATAACCATCTTAATCCCATGCCCGGAATTATTCAATAAGATATGTCATTTTTCAAAAAAGATCCTTTACAAATAATATGTTTTGATGCCTATGGTACCGCATCGCATTTTTATTTGAGAGGTCGTGCTTTGGAAGATGAAACCATAGATTTAGATAAAAAAGGATGGTTTCATTTGGTACTAAATACTTGGAAGCGTTTTGAATCCGATGAAATTAAAAATACGGAATTATCAATTACCTTACCTAACGGGGCTATTATAAAGACCAAAACAGATCAACATGGGTATTTTAAGGTTGAGGCCGACCTTATTGATTTAAGTACTTTCGCCAACACTGAAGGCTGGTTATCTTTTACGGTAGCCTATGACGATATCCCATTAAACCGAATCATTCAGCAAAAGAATAGTTTTCAGGGTAAAATATTGATTCCTTCAGCAGAAGCCAAATACGGAGTTATTACAGATATTGATGATACCATTTTACATACTGGCGTGGTTTCAAGATTAAAATGGAAAGTACTTTATAATACGGTCTTTAAAAGTGCTAAAAATCGTTCACCACTCCAAGGAGCATCAGATTTTTACAACCAATTACATTTGGGTAAAAACTTGGCGAATGCAAATCCCATATTTTATGTAAGCCATAGTCCGTGGAATTTATACCGCTATTTGGATTTTTTTTTAAGACAAAATAATTTTCCAAAAGGGCCTATTTTATTGCGTAGTTTTCAAGCCATATTTAAAAGAAAAGCAGTAGGGGACAAACCTCAGAAGCAACTTGAAATTTTAAATATTTTAAAAACCTATCCCCATTTATCGTTTATTTTAATTGGAGATGGTGGCGAACGTGATGCCGATATTTATAAAGAAATTGCAGCCCTTTTTCCAGACCGCATCTTAGCCATATATCTCAGAAGCGTTAACCATAAACGCAGAATGATTAGGGTAAAAGGACTTTTTGAAGACTATAAAACCACACCAGTTTTATTTGTAGAAAATAGCGACCAAGCAGTGGAACATGCAAGGGAGCTAGGATTTATTTAAAACTAAGCCTTACCAATAATTAAAATAAGTATTCTGGACTTAAGATTGTTTTAACGAGGTCACTGTGCGAGGTCGAAGTATTAAAATAAGCCGTTAATCTCCGCATCAATTTTATTGATAATAATGCCTAAATCTTCTGGGTTATCTACAAAATCGAGCTGGTCAACATCGATAATTAATAATTTTCCTTTTTCATATTTTTGACTCCAAGCTTCATAGCGTTCGTTAAGTCGGCTTAAATAATCAATAGAAATTGTATTTTCATATTCACGACCACGTTTATGAATCTGCTTTACCAAATTAGGGATAGAACTGCGCAAATAAATTAATACATCGGGTGGTTGCACTAAGCGTTCCATTAATTGGAATAAACTGGAATAATTACTAAAATCTCTATTGGTCATTAATCCCATCGCATGTAAATTGGGCGCAAAAATATAAGCATCCTCGTAAATAGTACGGTCTTGAATAATATTTTTACCCGTTTCTCTAATTTCTAAAATTTGTCGGTACCGACTATTCAAAAAATAGATTTGCAGGTTAAAACTCCAACGTTCCATTTGGTTGTAAAAATCATCTAAATAGGGGTTGTCCACCACATCTTCAAAATGGGGTTCCCATTTATAATGTTTGGCTAATAACGTTGTTAACGTAGTTTTTCCAGCGCCAATATTTCCTGCAACAGCAACATGCATAGTGTGTTTTCTTAATCGTTAATTAATGCTGTAAGCAGCAGGCTTTACGCATTTGTTTAATAATAAACTAATAATTTCTTATTCCCCTTTGAGCCTTGAACTAAATACTAAAAACTTTTCAAACGGAGACACAATATACAACGAATCTTGGCTTGTTGAAAATATAGTTGTTGAAATGCGTTAATCTTTTTT
>JBGSQM010000048.1:0-11128 GCA_041738035.1 Cellulophaga sp. | reverse complement strand
AACATCACCAGAGATAATGTTTGAAGAAGCCACTGCCACAGGAGCTTGATTAGTTGTAGTAGTACCATTCACTAAAGAGAATTGTATTACCAGAGGGTTACCTAGTTGACCACCACTTAAACCTGCACCATTATAGGCGGTTGCGGTAAGGGTGTAGGTACCAAGAGGCAATGCACTTCCTGCATAATTTCCATTAGTATCTCCAAAAAGGGCATAAGGTGCTACACTCTCAGTTTGAGATCTATTAACAGGACCGCTTAAGGTCATAGATACGCTACCTGTAGGATTCGGGTTTGTATTCGCTCTAATGTTAAAGAGCGTAGTCTGAACCGTATTTGCATTGATTTGCATGCCGTTAGTTAAATTAAATAGATCAACATCTGTTACAGAATTGATAAGTGTAAGACTAATAACTCCGTTGGTATTTACTACTGGATCTATGGTTTCAATAGCCAATGAAGTTGTATTTGTCAAGTTCTCTCCATCTGTTACGGTTAAAGTAACATTAAATGTTCCTACTGTAGTGAAAGTATGCGTTGGATTGGCTAGAGTAGAAGTACTACCATCACCAAAGTCCCATGTATAACTCGCAATACCTGTATCATCTGTAGAATTATTTCCAGTAAAGTTTACTGTTAGAGGTGTTTCACCAGTAGTAACATCTGATGATGCTACGGCTACAGGCGTTTGATTTACTGCAGGATCAAAGGCTTCGATAGTAATTGAAGCTGTATTTGTTAAACTCTCAGCATCAGTTACGGTAAGAACAACATTAAAAGTTCCTACTGTTGTAAACGTATGTATTGGATTTGCTTGGGTAGCCGTGTTACCATCTCCAAAGTCCCACGCGTAGCTAACAATACCTGTATCATCAGTAGAATTATTACCTGTAAAGTTCACTTCTAATGGAACATCACCAGAAATAATGTTTGAAGAAGCCACTGCTACAGGAGCTTGGTTTGCTGTAGAGGTTAAAAGGATCACCCAATCTAAATTTTGATTATTTGGAGCAAGTCCTAAACTCACATTGCTACCTCCATTAATGGTGGTAATAGAGCCATCTAACAATGCCCCGCCATTTCTTGGGTCATACCATTTTACCCTGTACTGTCCATTCAAGTCAATTGTTGTACTTCCACCGTTTTGTAGATAGATGACATAGGTTTCTAGTTCTTTTGCGAAACACCAGCCTTGAGAAACAATGTCATCTCTATTCTCCATTTCATGGAAAGGGATATTATTATTTATAAAGAATTCGTGGGCATAGCGCATATATTCCCAATAGGTTTCGTAGGTTCTAAAATTCTGCTCCTCTAAATCTCTTCTCGCTAAGTAAAGCTCTACTCCAGCCGCACCTGCGGTAAAAGAAGACCAAATTAAATTGGATCGTACCATTGGTTCATTTAGGTTGCCGCCACTATAGGCTTCATCATAACTAACTACCCATTTTTTGCCTGCTAGTGCAGATTCTGAGCGCCATTTTTTGGTACTTGTTCTCGATCGATCGGTATTTGATAAGAAACCCTGCATTGCATTTCCGGTATAAGAATTATTTCCAATAAGATTGTTATATACGGTATCGTCACCTGCAGGACCATTATGGAGCACTATATTATCTTTATAATAGACCAATTGATCTAAATAATTGGCAAAATCTATTTGCTGCTGGCTAGTTAATGCTCTACCATATGTATTTGTTCTGTTCCATCCATTCTCTTCACCAATATTCCAAGTAATTGCATTTAAATAGCCAAAGCGAGCTACTAATTCTCTAAAATAAATTTTACGAGCATCGGCAAAATTAGCATCGCCTTGCGCATCAGCGGCCAATTCAAATAGCGATTGTTGTTCAGCTTCTGACAAAACAAAATGCACCATCATACCTTTTTCGATCATATGATCAAAAACTATTTGCCATTGATCTAATTTAGAGGCGTCATATACAAAGTGGTCATTTTTATTGATCCAAGGGAATACAGAATCGGTGTCTCCATAGGTATTGTCTGTGATTACATATTGCGCATTGATACCCTGCTCACTTAAATAATTAACAGCGCCAATTAAACCTTTTCCTAAATTATTTTTCCAAAGTGGATTCCCATTTTGCCAGTCTGCGATATGATCAGGATAAAACCTTTCCCCTCGTCTATTGTAGGTCGTATTATCAAATTCATTATATTCTAAGAAGTTATCAGGGGAATCATTTCCTATTTTTAAAAAGAACTCTCCATTGGTCCATCTTAAAAAATGCTCGCCTACATATTCCAATTTTCCTTTAGCTCTAAAATCAACACCTGATTTGTCGGTATCGCCAATGGTAAAAGTTCCGGTTTCTCCATGTATGGGAGCAATTGGTGTACCTGCATTCGCATCAAAACTAATGGCTATATCTGTGCCGTTTCTGTACGATGTAGCATAAGACCAAGTGCCTTGCTCTAGTGGGGTAAAATGGCAGCGCCATTTATTACCTGAATTAGAAGAACTTTCCGCAGCATTACCGTCCGCAGCAAAATAACCAGGTACCTTATAAGCTTTCCCAGTAGGACTGGTGAAGGTTACATCTAAGCGGTAGTCTTTAAACGTAGTCGCTATTTCGTCTGTAGCCACACCATCATACGTAATCGTTATTTTATGATACTTTTTAAGCTCTCCACTAATTTGGCCATTGACTAAAGTAGGCTCGTTTACTTCAATAGTCACATCTGTTGTCGCAGATAAGTTTTCTTCATCGGTGACGGTAAGCGTTACGGTAAAAGTTTCTGCTGTTGTAAAGGTATGTATAGGGTTCGCCAAGCTAGAAGTGGTTCCATCTCCAAAGTCCCAGGCATAAGTTACGATACCTATGTCATCTGTTGAATCATCACTACTAAAGCTTACTTCTAAAGGGACTTCTCCAGAAACAATATCGGCTGTAGCAATAGCAATAGGTGCCTCGTTTACAGTTGATGTGCTTAAACCAAGATCAATAACTATTGATTCTGAGTTGTTATAGGTTATAACCAAAGTGGCTTCTGGATTATTATTTTCAGTTCCAATATGACTTATAGAAAGGATATTTTGACTATCTACCTTAAATAAAGCCTTAGAATAATTAGTATTTAAACTAAAATCTGAAGCATCTGCTCCTGAAATTTCAATCGAAGAAATGAAAATCCCAACGTTTCCACCAGAAACCACCAAAGTTGTGTCTATTGTTTCTTGGTTTTCAAATACGATTTCTGTTGGGGCATTTAAAATACTGGCAATACTAGCCGCACCTGACGGATTATCGCTTCCGTAAAATTCCATATTTTTTTGATTGCCACCGCCTCTTAAAGGAGATCCTGCTGCAATATAAATACCATCCCCAGAAACGATACCCTGCGTTCCATGTCGTTGATGAATCAAAGAAGCTCCATTACTCCAAGATTGAGTTGCTGGATCATAAATTTCTGTAATAGATAAGGCACTAATTGAGCTTGCAATTTCACCTCCTGCTACAATAAGTTTATTTTCAAAATTAGCCACTATGGCTGCTGCTCTTGGTGTTGGTAAATTTTGAGTTGAAGGTAATGTTGACCAAGTTTGAGTATTAAAATCGTACACGTCCACTTCAGCAATGGTAGGCGCAAAAGTACCACCAGCACCACCTGATAATCGTCCTGATGCAGCATATAATTTTCCGTTTATTACAGAAGCATGGAAATGATCTCTTGCTCTAGGAGCATCCGCTAAAACAGTCCAAGCACCTGTTGCTGGGTCATATTCATCGAACCATGAAACATAACCTCCACTATGACCTGCTGTATTTCCTGCGATAATATAAAACTTATCATTATACAGTACTAATCCTGTAGAACCTCTTTTTCTTGCTGCAGGTATTTCAGGTCCCTGAAGCCATTGATTCGTAGCTGGGTTATAAGTCCAAATATAATCGGCAGGAATTTCTGATGGAAAGTTATTTGTTTTAAAAGCACCAATGACCCAAATTAAACCTTGGTATTCCGTAGCCTGAAAATGATTAAATTCTATAGGCGCAGAATTAATTAAAGATGTCCAAGTGTTTGATGTATAATCGTAAATATCTAAAGTTTGCGCATTTTCTCTTCCTCCAAATAAATAAAACTTATCTCCAGCTTGAACAAATGAACACTCATGTCTTGGCGTATAATTTTCATCTTCATCTTTATCAATCCATGCAAATGAAGTTGAAGTAGCAGTTACTGTCCAATTAAAGGCAATAGTTATAGTTTCAGAACCAGGTTTTTCTGCAGATACAATGACAGCGTGAACTCCATCATTTAAAGCACCACCTGTAAGGGCACCCGCTGTAATATTACCCGTTATTTGACCATTTGTTGGCTCAATAATCAAGCCATCAGGTTGTCCTGTAAGGCTATAAGTAATGTTCTCATTGGGGTCACCACCCGATGCAAAGGGTACCAAAAAGCTTAAATCGCCTACCACATTAAATTGATCGGTAATAGGATCAAAAACTAAAGATGGAAATTGTATTTCAGGTTCAATAGCAATCCATCGTGTTGCATTGGTTGGAGAACTTTCTCCGTTTACACCACCATTTGTTACGATTAATCTGTCTCCAAAAACTTTAGCCACTGGTGCTAATAGTTTTTCAGGCAACTTACATCTTTCAGACCATTGATTTGTGATAGGGTTATATTCCGTAACATCATCAAAGAAAAAGCCACCTCGTCTTCCTCCAGCGATGATTATTTTGCCATTATGTACTAAAGTTCCAGGTTCAAAATGTGACCGTGCAGAAGGAAGACTTGCTAATCTAGTCCAGGCATCTGTTGCGGGGTCGTAAACATCTAAGAAATCCTGGTCTTGTACGCCTGCATCATGGCCATACTGGCCACCTATAGCATAAATTAAGCCGTTAACACTAGCGCCACTTAGGTGATTTCTTGGGTTTGGAAGTGCTGCAGCTGCAACCCAACCTAGCCCTTGGTTATTTATATCTAGAACGTAATGTTCACCAACATCGGTTCTTCTATCAGGAAGTAAGCCTCCGAAATAATGAATCTTACCATTATTGAACGTAGCAGCTCCAGACCCTCTTGGGGCTGGTAAATTAGGGCCTAAACTCCAAGTATTCGATACCGTATTGTAGATTTGCACTAGGTTTGTTGCTGTGCCAGGATGATTTCCAACAAAGCCTGAAACAACCCAAATATCGGTACCAGCTACTGCTATTGCCATATGGGTTACAGGTGTAGGCATTGGAGCACCAGTCGTCCAAATACCTGTATTTGCGTCATAAATCTCAGTGGCACCCGTGATCTGCAAGCCAGATAAGAATCCTGCCATCACATATAATTTATCTCCCACCTTAGCACTCTGAGACTCTACTTTCTCTAAGCTTGAGTTTGCTAAGTCATTCCATTGGCAAGTGCTAGCTAAAATAGCATCAATTGCTATGCTGTCTGTACCTGTAATGCCTCCACCATCTATAACCGTTAAGGTAACGGTATAATTTCCTGCGGTTGTATAGGTGTAAACCGGATTAATACCCGTAGCTGTATCGCCATTACCAAAGTTCCAATCATAACTAACTATATCATTATTGTCATCTGTTGATCCACTAGCCGAAAAGCTAATATTCAGCGGCGCTTGACCTGAAGTAATATTAGCTGAAATAAGAGCTATAGGCGCTTGATTACCTGCGGTACTTCCTGAAATTATTTCAATGGCATTAATAATTGGATTCTCTACCACATGACCAAAACTAATACTAAGTTCACCATCAGCTACGGTAACAGGAAAAGATAGCATTGCAGCCACTTGATGTCCAAATTCTGTAACTAAATCTAAGTCATCAAAAACTACTGCATTTTCAATTAAGATATCAAATACTCGGTCTCCTGGTTGATTGGTTAGGTCATAACTATTACCAATATATAAGTTTACGGTATAAGATCCATTGGCTAACGGCACTTTAAATTCCATTTCCTCACCATCAGCGGCATCATACCTTTCTCTAGCAAAAATCGCCGAAAAAGTAGCTTCGTCTATATAACTTGGAATAGAGGAATGTCGGTTTTGAAATAATAAGTTGCTATTCACATTTATTCCTGTATTTACAGAATATGAAGTGCCTATATAAGCACCATTTGCAGCATTGGCCTCCCAATTAGGACCATTATCTGTAGCCGTAAATATGGAAGTATTCCCTGTATTAATGCGTACTAAAGCTTCAGATACCGATGAATTTATAATTTCTGCATTCAGAGGAATACTTAGTGGGCTGTTCGCTCCGTTGTGTGTAATTTCTAAACTTGCTGTTTTATTTCCTATAGCTCCATTAGGGTTAAAAGCAAGGTTTACGCTAGTAGCTGTTTCCGAATTAATCGTTAGAGGTACCTCGGCATTAGTTGAGAATAAGGAAGCATCTGTACCGGTAATCGTTAAAGCACTAATGGTGATTATTTCACTAGTAGTGCCATCATTCAGTAGGTCTATAATTAATGATGGTGTAGCACTGTTCAGTACCTGTTGTCCAAAGTCCAGTGTATTTAAAGATAGGCTTAGGCTTGGTAATAATTCCGTTACAACGTTAATAGTAATAGTGCTTGTATCCGTTAAGTTTTCAGCATCAGTTACAGTAACCGTTACATCAAATGTACCCACAGTTGCAAATGTATGTATGGCATTTGCAGTGGTGACGATAGGGCTTCCATCTCCGAAATCCCATGCATAACTAGTAATTCCAGTATCATCAGTGGAAGTATTGCCTATAAAAGACACCTCTAATGGGGCTTCGCCAGTAGTTATATCTGCAGATGCAATTGCATTTGGCGCTTGATTACCCAGTGTATTCCCAGAAATTATTTCAATAGCATTGATTAGAGGATTTTCAACTACGTGACCAAAACTAATATTTAGCTCACCATCAGTAACGACAACGGGAAAAGAAAGCATCCCTGCTACTTGATGCCCAAAGGTGCTAATCAAATCTAGGTTATCAAAAACAATGTTGTTTTCAATTAAGATATCGAAAATTCGACTTCCTACTTGATTAGTGGGACCATAGCTATTTCCTATGTACATGTTAATAGTATAAGATCCATTTGCTATAGGAATCTTAAATTCCATTTCCTCACCATTGGCATCATCATACCTTTCTCTAGCAAAAATAGCAGTAAATGTAGCTTGGTCGATGTAACTTGGAATAGAGGAATGTCTATTTTCAAAGAGAAAAGTGCTATTAACATTCATACCCGTATTTACGGTATATGAAGTGCCAATGTAAGCACCATTCGTAGCATTGGCTTCCCAATTAGGGCCGTTATCTGTTGCCGTAAAAAGAGTAATATGTCCTGTGTTGATACGAATTAGGGGTTCGGGCTGATCGGTAACTATAGCCGATAATGGTATAGAAAGTGTTTTATTGCCGTTATCGTATATTAAATTTAGTGATGCATTTTTACCGCCGATGGCAGCATCAGTTGTGAATGTTATAGGTAAAATTTTATTTGCTCCAGCGCCAATAGTTAAGGGTAATATTATATTTTGACTGAAAAGCAAAGCGTCAATCCCTGTAATGGTTATTTCTGAAACTTCAATTGAACCACTTGTTGGTCCCCCTTCATTTAATACCTCAATGTTTAATTGAGCGGAATTTCCGCCCACAAGCAACGAGCCAAAATCTAAATTGGTAGGAGCACTCACTAAGTTACTCGGTTGATCTTCGGTAACATTTAAAAAATCCCAAGTAGCTATAAAGGTACTTCCTGAATTTCCAGAGGTACTGATGATTCCGACCGCTAAACCTTTAGCGTCAGTAGCATCTAAAAAACTCAAAGGTAAACTTATAGTATTTCCTAGAGCAATTATGTCTTGCCCGTTATTTAATGAATAGAAAATTTGAGCCGTATTAAATAACGGATTAACGTTAATGTAGAGGTCAACCCCTGTAGCGCTCAACAAATCTGATACGTCATAAGTAGAACTTGAAGGCAGACCGTTTTCTTCTAACGTTATTTCAAAACCATTGATATTATCATTAGCGGTTATGCCATTTGACAAAGCTATCTTAAGATAATTATCTTGATCGCCATTTCCTATTTGAATACCATAAGACTGATCGTTTAAAGCTTCTAATCCACTAAAAGGATTTTCAATTTTTGAATGAATGGTAAAGGGATTAGAATTTTCATCAACATTTATTCCAAACTGAAAGGCATTTTGCTGTGTATTTATGTTTGCCGAAGCATTACCATTTGAAACATTGTCAACGGTAGCTTTTCCACCCGCACCACCAAAAGCTAAATTGTTTTCATCATACTGTGTTAAGTAATCTGTTCCTCCGTTGCCATCTACCATTAAACCAGTAAAACCAAGACCAAAAAAACCAGTACCAGGATCGTTATTCCAAAAGGGGAAAATAATAGGTAAATTCGTGGTAGTTCCGTTATTTGCGTCAATAGCAAAAGCATCATTGAAATCTGGTATTCCATCATTATCATCATCAAGGTCTAGTAAATCAGAGATTAGATCGCCATCATTATCCCTAGGTTTACTCCCTGCTGAGCAATAATTCGTATCATTCGCTATTTCATCTTCATTCGAAAAACCGTCTCCATCATAATCGGCTAGCGGATCAAAGCCTGGATCACTAGGTAAAATACAATCTCCAAAATCGGAAGGTTCAAAAACTGTTATATTATCTGCACCGTACGTGGCCGCCCAAATAGTACCCGGAAAAGGATCTGTGTCTCCTTGAGCAATTATATCTAAAGGAATAGAACCGAAGCCACTTAAAAAAGTATTATTTTTACTTAAAATACCATCTCCAGCCGCATTTAGAGAATACCTATTGATGGCGCCATTAAAAGAAGCTGATAAAATATCACCTTGCATGGCATTGTTAAAATTACTTGCGGTATAGATACAAATACCATTGGTAGAAAAGTTCGCAACATCAAAAATATTTACCTTACTACTGTTAACGGCATCTGCTAAATATTCGCCTTGCCTGTTGTCATCAGCAAAGTTGGCCATTGTAAATTCTGAGTTGAAATAACTAGAGACACCTGAAATTAAATTTTCCCAATCGTGTCTTTCAGATTCAATCCAGCTACTTCCGTTATATTCATACTTAATAACTTGTGCTCGAGAAGGAAAAGCTCTTATGGGTGCTGGGTGTCCTGCATAGTACGTATTGTTAGCATCATTAATGGTGCCTACAAAGTGTAGCGCATCGCCATGGGTTATCCCGTTGGTAACATTGAACTCATTGGTAATATAATCGCCAGCTAAAGCATTGTAAGTACTGTTCGACTGGTCTCCTTTTAAAACCCCAGCGCTGGTATAAATTCTAGGTTTTCCACCCCAACCTCCATTAGGACCATTATCACCAGAATAAATATTACCGTTAGCCGCAATAACTACGTCGTAAGCGTTTCTATACCCAGGAGAAAAAATTTGTACAGGACCATTAGGCTCAGTAAAAGCTTGATTTAAGCCATTATTGCCCCCAAACGGATCACCTAAATCAATGGTCGCATTAAATAATGGATGTCCTGAATTATAAGGAAAAGAAGGATGCGTATTGGTAATATCAATTCTTTGAGGGTCATTTAAGGTAGGTAAGTCGTAAATATAAGCTGCGCTTCCCTGTCTGTTATCAATATAGGGGCCACCATTGGCAGCTTCCATTTGCTCTAATTGTGTAACGTTGATAATTAACATGGCACCGGCCAAATAAAACTCTGTTGAACCAGCAAAATTATTACTAGGGGATCCCATATTGGTATTCCCTCCTTGTTGCACTAAGATATAGGTATTTCCATTTTTTACAAAAGAATCCATCCCATTCGTAGAGTGGTTTTCTTCGCAACGTGGTAATCCTCGAACTAAATCTACTTTATTCCAGCTACTTCCATTCCAAGTTAAACGCGATAATACCCCCGAGTTAGTGTCTAGGTTTGTATCATTACCAGCACCACCACCACCACCAATTCTAGAATCAGATGAAGTGACATATAAAATTGGATTTGCGGCAGTTCCGGCTGTTAAAATTCCAGTAATTTGTCGCGTATTGCTGGTATTATTAGAACCGTCATCGTTATGATTGGGGATGCCCGTTTTAACAAGATTTATTTGATTAGTGGTTGTGATGGTATAGGTACCACTCCCAGCAGCGGCTTGATTGCGTTCTACAGTAAACTGCCAAATAGTACCATTTTGTTGTGAAACATATAATTTTCCATCAGGACCAAACTCTAAAGACGTTGGATTATTGATGGTTGTTCCTACTAAACCTGTAGAACCAAAGTTAATACTTTGCCCTATTGCGGTAGAGATCGATAACATAAATATTGTTAAAAAACAAAAAGCAATAGGTTGAGGTAGTTTAATGCTCTTCGATTTAAACAATAAGGCCAATTGTGGGTAAAAATTCTTCATAGACGCGTTAAATTGAAATATTATTTAAAATGTTTGGTAGGGGACTACGAAGAACGTGATTTTAAGCATGTTATATCATTGCAAATCGACTAAGCCAGTAGGATATTCGATAAAATGCACTTTAACTTCTTTTTCAGAACTAAAGTTTTGTAAAGGGTGCGTTTTTTTAATGATGAATTAGCTTTTTTAAGAATTAAACTAAGAGTTATTGGGGCGTTTATTTGTGATAAATGTTTGAATAGATGTATAGGTGAACGAGGACTTTTTTGATATTATACTTTTATCGACAAACGTTTGTTTTCTACCGACGTATGAAGTATTTTTTTAAGAATAAAGTTCCTTATCAAGATTTTTTTTATATTCGACACATCTCCCCATGTATTTATTAATAAAGGAATGATTTTTTTAGTACTAAAATTAAATATATGCTTTTAAGTATTTTAATCCCTATGTATAATGCTGAAAATTATATTGGGAAGTGTTTGGATAGTATATTAAACCAAGATCTCGACCTTAAGTCTTACGAGATTATTGTGATGGATGATGGTTCAAAGGATGCGAGTGTTTCGCTAATTAAAGCCCTTACAAAAATCCATCCTCAAATAAGGTTGTTTTGTGAGCCCAATAGTGGTGCTGATGCAACCCGAAATAAAATGCTAAAATTAGCTAAGGGCGATTATATTTATTTTGTAGATGCCGATGATTATCTATGTCCTAA
>JBGSQM010000042.1:0-9909 GCA_041738035.1 Cellulophaga sp. | reverse complement strand
TCAAAAAGAAAAACTAAAAAAAGAACGAGGAGAAAGAAACCACATAGAAGGCAAATTCGGACAGGGTAAATCAAAATACAAACTCAATAAAATAATGGCAAGATTGGATCAAACCAGCGAATCTTGGATAGCAGCTATCTTCTTTGTGATGAATATTCTAAAGCTAAGCAAGGAATATTTTTGGCTCGTTTTAAATCGCCTTATTTTCAAGCTATTTTTGAAAAACAGCATCCATGAAACTCAATATCCAACAAAATTAAATCCCATTATAGCATAATCAAAATAGTTTTTCAGCAAGCTCTATTTAAATTCAAAATTGCTATTGCAAGCTCATTATTTTAAAAAGTCTCACGAAAATTACTTCTCTTCCGATAACTTCAACATGTTATCAAACAACTGAAAGAAGCATGAAATGGTCATGACTAAAACGCAACCAATAAGGTTTAAAAGTAGGTAACTTATTTTTTCTTCGCCCGATGGAAAGTCGTAAATAAACGAGTAATAGATAAGGAAAATCAAGAGCTGAGTTATAATAGCCGCAATAAATACAGCGTGGCCTTTAACGAAATTTACAAAGAAGGCTAAAAGAAATATCCCCAATACATTCCCATAAAATATAGAACCAATAATATTGACGAGCTGAATTAAATTATCAAATAAATTGGTAAAACAGGCAATACCAATAGCAATTATCCCCCAAAGTAGGGTAAACCATTTGGCAACCGAAACGTAATGTTCCTGAGATTTTTCAGAATTTTTATCGGTGTGCCTTTTGTAAATGTCTAAAGAGGTAATGGTACCTAAAGCATTTAACTCTGAGGCGGTAGAAGACATTGCAGCCGATAATATTACCGCTAAAAGCAAGCCTATTAATCCCTTTGGTAGGTAGTTTAAAATAAAGTGAATAAATACATAATCTTTATCATTAGTTTCTGTATTACTATCCGCTTTTTCAATTAAAGATTTAGCAGCTTGCCTAATTTTTTTATCTTTTTCGTTGACACGTATAATATTCTGTTTTGCATCAACAGTCGCATCATATTCTTTGATATCTAAAGCAGCTGAAAACTTATCTTGCGCCATTTTTTTCTCCACAGACAATTCTTCGTGCTCTTTTTGTAAAAGTCTGTAATCATCAGCATATTTGGAGTTTAAAACCGCCGAAGTTGCTGCGGGGTTAAAATTTAAAGGCGATAGATTATACTGATAAAAAACAAAAACAAGCACACCCACTAAGAGAATAAAAAACTGCATCGGGATTTTAAAAACACCGTTAAAGATTAAACCAAGCTGACTTTCCCGAACCGATTTTCCCGACAAGTAACGTTGCACCTGACTCTGATCGGTGCCAAAATAGGCTAAAAATAAAAAGAGTCCGCCTGTGATTCCGTTCCAAAAGGTATAACGGGTGGAGGTATCAAAACTGAAATCTAAAATCTCTAATTTTCCGCTAGCCCCCGCCACTTTTAAAGCTTTACTAAAGGTGATATCGGCTGGCAAATAGCCTAAAATAAAGAAAAATGCCACAAACATTCCCAACATGATAATGAACATTTGTTGTTTTTGGGTAACGTTTACAGCTCTTGTACCTCCTGAAACGGTATAAATAGTTACAATGGAGCCAATAATAATATTTAAGGTAAATAAATCCCAACCTAAAACTGCGGAGAGGATTATAGAAGGTGCATAAATGGTAATCCCAGCGGCCAAACCACGTTGTATTAAAAATAAGATGGCAGCAAGGGTTCTGGTTTTAACATCGAACCTTGTTTCTAAAAATTCGTAGGCGGTATAGACTTTTAATTTATAGTAGATTGGTATAAAAACCATACAGATAATAACCATTGCCAAGGGAAGTCCAAAATAGAACTGAACAAAGCCCATCCCATCATGAAAAGCTTGTCCAGGGGTAGAAAGAAAGGTAATAGCACTGGCTTGTGTTGCCATTACAGATAATCCAACGGTCGTCCAATTGGCTTCATTACCACCAAGAACGTATTCGTTTACGTTTTTACTTCCTTTAGTTTTCCAAACACCATAGCCAACAATAAATGCAAGGGTTCCTATTAAGATGCTCCAATCTAATGCTTCCATATTAGCTGTTCCCTGTCATTATGAAGTAAAAAACAATAATATAGAAAACGTTCAACAGTAGCACGATGGAATACTCTTTTTTCCAAATAAATTTTTCTACCATGGTAATTTATTTTTTGATGTTGTTATTTGTATTTATTTCTTTTCCTACCGATAACATATTGGCAAACAATTTATAAGCCCCTGTTACCCCTGATGGTAATTCTCTAAAGAAACTAAGTCCTGTATAAATATAGTAGCCTTTACCATAAGGTGCAATGAGTAAACTTCCTGTTTTTTGTGTTTCATCGGCATCATTCATCCCCAGAATAGGTGTAAATTCTTTTGACCAACCACTGGGAAAATACAAACCACGTTCTTGAACCCAACCCTCAAAGTCTTTAGTGGTAATTTTGTTTGGAAAATTCACTAAAGAATTATCTTTTGCCAGCAGCGTAACTTCAGCATCTTCTTCGGTTACTCTATCGCTTGAAAGTTGTATTTCGTAGGGTGCAATGTTTTCAAATTGTTTATCCCATCTGCCAGCCGTATTATATTGCACAATTAATGTACCACCATTGTTAACGAAATCGAAAAGTATTTTTTGTTTAAATTTTAATTCGGGCACAACATTATAGGCTCTAATCCCCATAACAATAGCATCGTATTTTTCTAGAGAAGTTAGCGTAATACTGGCGGGGTCAATAGTATGAACGGTATAACCAATTTGTGCTAAGCTTTCGGGAACGGCATCGCCAGCACCCACAATATAGCCTATATTTTCACCTGCTTTTTTAATATTCGAGCGCACTACTTTAAGTGCTACAGGCATTAAAATCGATTGTTGCGGTATGTGGTCGTAGGCAATGCTTACCAATTCTTTAGAAATAGTTTTCCCATCAATTTTTATCACCGGATAAATATAACTTTCATCATCTTCATCGGGTGGCGTTAGGGTAAAATATAAGGTTTGTTCATCGCCTTTTTTCTGAATATTAAATGATTTAGAATCCTTATCAATGTTCCAACCCTTAGGATAAGCTAAAGAAACTTCACCGATGGCATTATCTTTATGAGCTTTTATTACAACAGGAATTTCTTTTGAGGTTTTTGTGACAAAAATTAAAATTTTATCCTTGACACTTACAGTCGCTTTTGGTAAAATTTCAAAAGGCTGGTACAATTCGCCCTTATCAGGTTTAGAATAGCGATACACCACAGGTTTTTCTATCGTAATGGCAGTTCCTTCTATGTTCAATGTAAAATACACATTATTTAGGCTAGGCGTTTCGGGCTTTCCAATCAGTTCTTGGTCATTTACAATGTACTTACCTAAACTTCCACTTTCATTTAACCAATACGCATTGGTATAAGCACTATTTTCAGGGATGTTTAAGGTGAGGTCAAAATTAAATTTTTTATTATTCGTTAAATCGATGTTGTTGGTATGAAGCGTATTCGGTGCCAGTGAGGCAGATAGGAGTTTTATTTTAGCATCACTTCGGTTGATCGCTTCAATATTTATATTTAGATTTCCACCAGGATAAGAAGAAGCACTCTCTGCTGAAGCTTCTAAATACAAACCTGTAACGGATTGAATTATTTCAATAAGTTCACCTGATTTGGCTTTTACCCAATAGGCATCATTGCTTTTTTGAAGTAAAGTATAGGCTTTCAACAAATCTGCTAAATGTACAGACGGATTTTTAAAATTGAAATTATTTTCAACATTATAAAGAATATCGCCAACGGCTTTACCACCTTCAATTCTTGACCAAGTGGTATTGATACCATCAAAAATATTACTTTTGTCTTTTGGTAAGTCGCCTTTTAATAGTTCTATATATTCCGTTTCGGAACCGCGAGAAGTAAGTCGGCCAAAACCTTGACATAAATGCTGGCTACTCGCCATAGAAGCAATTTCGTTGTTAGAAAGTCCTAAATTAGGATAGAAAAGACCCGTATCAAAACTCAATAAATTGGTTTTATCAGCTTCATCAAATTTTTCTTGAGTTCCATAAAACCACCACGTGGTGTTAAAGAAAATGCGTTTTGGTTGCCAAATACTTGTTTTTGAGAGTTGTTCTGGATAAACATTGGGATTATTGGTTAAATCAAAAGCTTCGAGACTCAACATGGCAGATGCGGTATGGTGACCATGTGTGGTTCCTGCATTTCTATGGTCAAAGCGGTTGATAATAACATCAGGTTTAAAATTTCTGATGATCCAAACAACATCACTCAGCACGAGGTCTTTGTCCCAAATTTTTAAAGTTTCCTTTGGGTGTTTAGAGTAGCCAAAATCTTTAGCCCTAGTAAAAAATTGTTCTCCACCATCTATCCGACGTGCTGCTAAGAGTTCTTGCGTTCTTAAAACGCCTAATAGTTCAGAAAGCTCTGGGCCGATTAAATTTTGTCCTCCATCGCCTCTAGTTAAGGATAAATAAGCAGTTTCGGCTTTTACGTGATTTTCTAAATAGGATATAAGTCGCGTATTTTCATCATCTGGATGCGCTGCGATATAGAGTGCTTTTCCTAAAAAATTCAATTTTTGAATCGACAAGTAAATATCTGAAGAATTCGATTTTGGAGGCGCCTGGGCAATACTAAAATTAGTTACAAAAATCAGAATTGCTATCAATCCAGTAATTCGACGCATATTTTAATTGATTTAGTTGGTTGTCAAATATAGAAAGATAAATAAGGACTAACTATTTTTTAAAGCTACTTTAACAGCTTAGCCTTATTGTTAATCAATATTTTCGTTAATAGAGCTTTGCTCTTGATGGTGTTCATACACGTGTACAATAGCTATTCCCTTTTGTAAGACCATGTTATTTGGGTAAGTTAATATTTCGCCGTTGCTTCTACGCAAATGAAGATGGAAAGCTCTAATGTCTTCAATAACAAATGCTTCGTGGCCATTTTTATCGGCTTCATGAATTTCTTTATCAAAAATTCTGATCGTATTTCCTATTTTAAATGGATACGAAAAAAAAATAATGACCCCAGCTGTAATATTGCTTAAAATAGACCATTGCGCGAATAATGCTACTCCAATAACCGCAAAGACCGAGGCTAAAATAGCTCCTATATCTTTTACATTAACACTCCAAATCGGGATAAGTATGCCAATAGCAATTAGGCTTAGTGCTAAAGAAATGTATTTTATAATAAGGTTGGTCCTTACCTTGTCGAAATCGCCTAATTTACCTACTTTTTTAACTGCTTTGGTAAAAATAAATTTCAAAATCAAAACTACTGCGATAGTGATGAGTGATGTAAATAACTCTTCTTGATGATTGATAAAAAAATGTTTCATCTATTCATTTGGATTATTAGATTTTTGGATAAAAAAGTTTAAAGTTTCAGGTTCTGGTTTGTTTATGGATGTTTGTTTTTGGGTTTAATTGTTTAAAGTCTAAGGTTTAAAGTTTGACAGTTATTTGTTCTTAAACTCCAAATTTTAAAATCAACAAATTTTCAAATTCAACAATTTTTACGTTAAAATAAGCTATCGCGCAAAAATAAGTCACTATTCTTATTTTGTTGCCAATAAGGTGTTATAATTCTTTTGTTTTTTTGAGCTGTGGTTGTTATTTCTTTTACATCAGTTCCATAACCGGTTTGCGTAGTTTCTGTCCAGCTTTCTATGCTATACGGAAATTCAGGGGTGAAATTAATAGTCAGTTTTCTTGCTAGTTCAGGATAGGAGATGCTATAGCTTTGAATACCGTTTTCAAGTATTTCTGTTTGCGCTATCGCCTTGTATGCTTTTAATTCTTTGTGAAGCAATCTTATGTATTCAAAGGAAGGAATAATGTTTACTTCCCCCACAGGCAAATCTATTGGGTTTATTCTGATTTTATTCCAAATTTCGTCTTCAAGTAAAGTTTTCTCTAAGGATAATTGCTGGTCGCCTTCACTTTCGAAATAAGAATGAGAAGTTATTTCAAAATTTTCTTTGTTATTTAATTGTGCATAAACTTGGCCGCACCACTCTTGGGCTGAAAAAGCGACTTTTAGCGCATGACTATTACCATAAACAGGATAAAAACTACTCGTCATAATAGCATAAGGATAAATACCTGTAAGGTAATTTTTGGTGCTGTTTAGTTTTAGAACAGAGATATTATCTGCGTTTTGCGCATCTGCTTTTACTTGCTTTTCGGCGGAAAAAGGTTCGGTTACGTAAATCAAAACGGCATTACCCGCTCTTAATTCTCCGTACCGCGCTTGTGCTAGGGTGTAAGAAGTAATCTCTGCTTTTCCGGCGTACCAATATTTTTTAAAAGCAGAAGAAAGTTCTTTTTTAGGTAAAATAGTTGTTTTGTTTTCATTTTTTACAATAGTATTTTCTTCTTTTGATGCAGTTGTTTCTTTACAAGATATTAGGAGTAATAAAGTGAACAAAACGACAATTGTCTTTAGGTTAAATTTAAGATAGATTTTCATGTTTTTTTTATAAAATTACTGATTGTAAGTCTAAAGTCCAAAGACTAAAGTAGAAAGCGTATTGAGTATAATATGTTTTGAATTTTAAAGGTGAAGTTTTAATTTGTAATATCGGTTAATTTTTCTACTCACCACTAACAAGAAACCAGCTCCATCAGCGTTTCATGTACCAGATGCGTTGGGAGTCCTACTACATTGGCGTGCGAACCTTTTATTTCTTCTATGCCGATAAGGCCTATCCATTCTTGAATGCCGTAACCACCTGCTTTATCAAAAGGTTTATATTTATGAACATAATACCAAATTTCTTCGTCCGTAAGCAATTTAAATTTCACTTGGGTAGTGCTATTGACTGTTTTTTGACTCTTTGCCGAGGTAAAACAAACTGAGGTAATCACTTCATGCCAATCGTTTGATAATGTTTTTATCATTTCATAAGCTTCTTGAGCATTCGCAGGTTTTGATAAAGAAAGACCATTATGCCAAACTACGGTATCAGAGGTAATCACCACTTGATTTTCAAGTAAACTTCCTGTAAATTTTGAAGCTTTTAAAACGGCCAAATAATCGGATATTTCACTTGCTTTTAAATGTTCAGGATAAACTTCATCGACAGGGCGAACATCAATTTTTACTTTTAAATCTAAATCTTCAAAAAATTGTTTTCTTCTCGGGGATCCCGAGGCTAAAATAATGGTGAGTTTTTCCAATTTTTCTGTCCACATGGCACTTAGGTATTTTGAGCATCAAAATTATCATACCAATCACCACGAACTTTTAAAACCTGCTCAATAACATCACGAACACAACCTTCGCCACCATTTTTATGTGAAATATATTTTGAGATGGCTTTTACTTCGGGAACTGCATCTTGCGGACAAGAAGGTAAACCTACCAATTGCATCACAGGAATATCCGGTAAATCATCACCCATATACAATACTTCTTCTGGTTTTAAGTCTTTCGATTTTAAAAATTCTTGTAAGGGATTTTCTTTATGATGCGCCCCTAAATAAATATCGGTAACGCCAAGGGCTTTCAAGCGTTCGCGAACCCCTTCGTTGGTGCCGCCAGAAATAATACACACATGATAACCTTTGATCATGGCAGTTTTTAAGGCGTATCCATCTTTCACATTCATTTTACGAAGCATTTCTCCCGTATCGGTAATCAATAAGCTCCCATCTGTAAATACCCCATCAACATCAAAAACAAAGGTGGTAATGTGCTGTAAATATTCTTTGTAACTTTTTTCCATGCGTTTTTCTATTTTGTAATTTATGGCCTTTAGGGGCTTTTATATTTTTTCTGAATGGATTCGCTTAATAATTTATAGATTTCTTTTTTTTCTTTGGTCTTTAATTGGTCTAAATGCAACTGCATGGTTTGAAGGTCGTTACGCCTAGCAGGTCCTGTTTGCGCCTTTTCAGGTGAAATAACATCAATTTTATTTGCTGTTTCATGTATTAAAGGTTTTAAAATACCAAACGGAACCTTATGTTCTTCGCATATTTCTTGTCCCATGCGGTACATATAATTGGTAAAATTATTCACAAAAACGGCCGCTAAGTGCAAGCTTTTTCGCTGTTCAGAGTTGATGTCATAAACAGTGTCAGAAATGGTTTCTGCAATAAATTTTAAGGGCTTATCCTCTTCTTTATTCTCCATTTCTAAACAAATTGGAATATTTCTAAAGTCTAGCTTTTTTCCTTTGGTAAAAGTTTGTAGTGGATAAAAAACACCAATACGCTTCAATTTGGTTAAAACGGATAAAGGAACGCTTCCGGAAGTATGCACCACTAGGCCATCTACATCTGTTAACTCACGAGCGACACTTTCAATGGCATCATCAGATATCGCAATAAAATAAACATCTGCCTTTTTTATAATTCCCGTAATTAAACTAGTTTCGGTTTTCGAACCAAAATACGCTAGCGATTTGTCACTCCTACCGATTACCTGCGCCACCTGAATGGTCGGGTAAAGCAAAAAAGTATCAAACAACTGCGTGGCGACATTTCCTGTGCCGATAAGTATTACTGAAACCATGCTCAAAAGTACAAATTTTAGAAAATAAGTATCCTAAATTCCATTTAATTTTAAATACAGATCAACTTTTAATAACAAAGCTATTGTGATGGTAAGCTTTATAAAATAATAAGAAATAATTAACATTATTCAGCTTCATTTTGCCATTTTTTACTTTTTAAATACTTGTAAAACACCGTACTTTTGCATACTAAAATATAAAGGCTTATTTTAAATGAAAGAACTGCTCAAAAAGTACCTATTCTCTACACGTTTAATGGCTGTTTTATTTATTGTTTTTGCTACCGCTATGGCCTTCGGAACTTTTATCGAGAGTTGGTATAGTACAGATACAGCGCGTATTTATATTTATAATGCTTGGTGGTTTGAGGCTATTATGGTATTTTTTGTGATTAATTTTGCTGGGAACATGGTTCGGTATAAATTATTTAGACTAGAAAAATGGCCAGTTCTATTGTTACATGCTTCATGGATTTTAATTATTGTTGGGGCTTTTGTAACCAGATATATAAGCTTTGAGGGTATGATGCCGATCCGTGAGGGTGCTTCTGAAAAGGTTTTTTATTCTGATAAAACGTTCATAAATGTAAATGTGGACGGAATGATAGATGGTAAAAAATTGAGAAAACCTTTAGAAGATAATGTTATTATTACCCCAGAAGGTATAAAATCTACTTTACCATGGCGGAAAAATTTTAATGGTCAAGATTTTAAAATATCTTTTGTAGAATTTATTGAGGGTGCTAAAGAAGATTTAGTGCCTGATGAAAACGGAAGCGAATATTTAAAAGTTGTGGAGTCGAGTGGGGGAGAACGCCCTGATCATTATATTGAGAACGGAAAAGTATCCAGCATTCACAACGTGCTATTTTCTTTAAACAACCTAACCGATGGCGCCATTAATATTATAACAACAGACAGTACTTATCAAATTAAATCTCCTTTTGAAGGCGATTTTATGCGCATGGCAGATCAGTTCAAAGGAGATTTGGTTAAAGATAGTTTACAAACATTACAGCTTCGATCGCTTTATAATGCTGCAGGAATGCAATTTGTATTCCCCGATCCCATCATGAGAGGATCTTATGGTATTGTAAAAGTACCCGAGGAAGAAATAACAGAAAAAACGAGAGATGCCATTGTCCTTGAAATAAGTTCAAACGGAGAAACGGTGCAGCAAAAAGTATTAGGAGGTAAAGGTTCAGGTAACTATTCAGATATCGTTACCGTCGGTGGTTTAGATTTTTCAATTCGCTATGCTTCTAAGGTGTATGAATTGCCTTTTAGTGTAAAGCTAAACGATTTTATTGCTGAAAAATACCCAGGCACAGA
>JBGSQM010000035.1:0-32183 GCA_041738035.1 Cellulophaga sp. | reverse complement strand
TTTTAATATTCAAGTGTCTAAAATATAACGTCTTAAATTACTAGTAGCGGTTCAAATTTTTTACTTTGTGTGTGAACACTTTAATTTTGGCAGTTATTGCGTTGGGTTAGGGAGTGAAGTCCAATTGTATTAGAAATAGATAGGCCAATGAAGCAGGTCTGGGGCTTTAGCAAAGAATAAGTTAAATGTAGATAAACCTTTCAATTTCGTTGCAGAAATAGCAATCTGGATGTATCTTTGCACTCCAATAAAAAACCGAATGAAAACGGCAGTTAGTTCAGCAAAAAGTACCTCTTGGACTTTAATTTTTGCTGATTTTAAGGAGATTACCAAAGCAAGGCTTTCCGTAAGCGTTGTTTTTTCTGCTATTGCTGGTTATCTGCTTGGAACACCCGAAGTACAATTATATCCTATTTTATTATTAGCTTTTGGTGGTTATTGCATGGTTGGTGCCTCAAATGCTTATAATCAAATTATTGAAAAGGATTTGGATGCCCTCATGAATAGGACTAAAAACAGACCTATTCCAGCAGGGAGAATGGCTGTTAATCAAGCTTTGATTATTGCGGTGCTATTGACAGTAATAGGCTTGGTTTGTTTGTATTTTTTAAATCCTACCACGGCCATGTTTGGTGCTATATCTATATTTTTATACACAAGCGCCTACACGCCTTTAAAAACAATGACACCACTTTCGGTGTTCGTGGGTGCTATACCTGGCGCTATTCCATTTATGTTGGGCTGGGTAGCGGCAACTAACGAGTTCGGAATAGAACCAGGTACGCTTTTTATGATACAGTTTTTCTGGCAGTTTCCACACTTTTGGGCCTTAGGCTGGATGCTGGATGAAGATTACAAAAAAGGAGGTTTTAAAATGTTGCCTACAGGTAAAAAGGATAAAGGAACAGCCTTACAAATTATCATGTACACGATTTGGATGATTATTATTTCAATTATTCCTGTATTTGGTTTCACCGGTCAGTTAAATTTATCCATTGTAGCAGCGATAATTGTTTTTATTTTAGGACTAATAATGTTGTTGTTTGCCTTTAAATTATACGAGAAAAGAGATAATCTGTCCGCTAAAAAATTAATGTTAGCAAGTGTAAGTTATATTACCCTAATGCCTATTGTTTACGTGATTGATAAATATTTATAAATAAAATGGATTTAACAGAAAGTACTTTAGAGGTAAAGCAAGGCAGAGCAAAAAAAATGATGCTTTGGTTTGGTATTGCAAGTTTATTAATGACATTTGCAGGGTGGACAAGCGCTTATATTGTAAGTAGCACTAGAGAAGATTGGTTAAAAAGCTTTGAGTTGCCGTCTTCATTTTATGTCAGCACGGTTTTATTAATCGTGAGCAGTTTTACCTATATCTTAGCTAAAAAGGCAATGAAAGATAGTAAGTCATCGCTGTGCACTACTTTTTTATTAACGACCTTAGGCTTAGGTATTGCGTTTATTGCGTTTCAATTTAATGGATTTTCACAAATTGTATCGCAAGGATATTATTTTACGGGAGAATCAAGTAGTGTCACTACATCCTATATATTTTTAATTGCAATGGTGCATATTTTACATGTTATTGCAGGTATTATATCCTTATCAATTGTTATTTTTAACCAATTAAAAGGTAAATATGCTCCAGATAATTTGTTAGGAATAGAATTGGGAGCAACTTTTTGGCACTTTTTAGATTTACTATGGATATATTTAATCTTGTTTTTTTATTTTTATAGGTAATAAAAATCCAAAAAATAGCTTAGGTATTTACGAAAAAAGATTTTTGAATAGGAAGGATTAATTTTTTACTTTTTTTAAAAGCAAAAATTTTGTTTGGTTAAAAAAAATGTAAATTTGTGAAAATTTTATTAACGCGATATTATTATTTATGGATACTACGGTAACAACGGGTGAAGAAGAAAATGTATGGGGTGGAGGAAACAGACCTCTGGGAGCGAGTTATGGAAAATTAATGATGTGGTTTTTCATCGTTTCAGATGCTTTAACATTTTCTGGTTTTCTTGCTGCTTATGGTTTTTCAAGATTTAAATTTATAGAATCATGGCCCATAGCTGATGAGGTTTTTACGCACGTACCTTTTTTTCACGGTAACTACCCGATGATTTATGTTGCCTTTATGACATTTATTTTAATTATGTCATCTGTAACTATGGTTTTAGCGGTTGATGCGGGGCATAAAATGCAAAAAAATAAGGTGGTTTGGTATATGTTCCTTACCATTATTGGGGGCGCTATATTCGTGGGCTCACAAGCTTGGGAATGGGCTACTTTTATCAAAGGGGATTTCGGTGCCATTGAAACAAAGGGTGGTAGAATTCTGCAATTTGTGGATGGGGATACAGGAGATAGAGTGGCTTTAGCTGATTTTTCTAAAATTATTGCAGATGAACGCGAACAATTAACAAGAAGTGAAGGCCTATGGTTCATGAAAGAGGGTTCCTTGCCAACATATACGGTTAATGAAGTTGTTGAAGGTTTTAAAGCAAACACAAACTTACTAGTTCGTGTTGACAATAAAGATGAGAACGGAAAGAAAATAATTTTATCAAGAGAAGATTCTTTAAAAAAGCTTACTGAAGGTGCGTCACAAGTAGTAGAAGGTGCAAACCTCATTCACAACGAATACGGGAGTAGATTGTTTGCTGATTTCTTCTTTTTTATTACTGGTTTTCACGGTTTTCACGTTTTATCTGGAGTGGTTATTAATATCATTATTTTCTTTAATGTTATTTTGGGTACATACGAAAAAAGAAGAGACTACGAAATGGTTGAAAAAGTTGGACTTTATTGGCACTTTGTAGATTTGGTTTGGGTATTTGTATTTACATTCTTTTACTTGGTTTAAAACATTAAAAAATAATAAAATGGCACACGAACATAAATTAGAAATTTTTAGAGGTCTAATTAAATTTAAATCGAATATTACAAAAATTTGGGGAGTTCTTATCTTTCTATCTATTGTAACAACGGTTGAAGTGATTTTAGGTATTATTAGACCTACGTTTTTAGTGGTTACCTCTTTTTTAGGAATGCACCTGTTAAACTGGATTTTCATTATATTAACTCTTGTAAAAGCTTATTATATAGCTTGGGACTTTATGCACTTGCGGGACGAAAGAAGTTCTTTGAGAAGAACCATTGTTTGGACTCCTATTTTTTTAGTGAGTTATTTAATATTTATTTTACTATTTGAAGCGAACTACATACATGAAGTGTATCAGAATGGATTTGTAAAATGGAACTTTTAAAAATTAGTTTCTATAAATAACAGTTAAAAGAGACGGTTTAATGACCGTCTTTTTTTATTTTTGTACCTATTGTTAAAGGCTTATTAGCTTTTTTTTTAGTGGTTTTTTAATTCCAAAATGAACTCTAAAAACAAATAAAATATAATCAGATGAAAAAGACTTTAGTTTTAGTGATACTATTTATATTTCCGATAGTTGCTTATTTGTTTTTCGCTTCTGGAATAACCAACTTTGGGAAATTGCCAATCCTTACTCAAAATGTGCAAGACATCAAGGTGTACAAATCTGAACTTACTTTTAAAGATAAAATCACCGTACTTGGTTTTTTGGGGAATGATGTGGATTTGAAAAAGGGCAACGCATTTAACCTCAATCAGAAAATTTATAAACGCTTTTATGAGTTTAACGATTTTCAATTCGTTATGGTTTTACCAAGTGGGACGGAAAATAAAGTTGAAGACTTAAAAACAGAACTTAATGAATTGGCTGATGTAAGCAAATGGAATTTTGTTTTTTTAGCCCCTGATGAAATTCAAACATTATTTTCTAGTTTAAAAACCAATTTAAATCTTGATGGCAATTACAGTACTTCTTACGTTTTTATTATTGATAAAGATACATCTTTGAGAGGTAGAGATAAGGAAGAAGGCCAGGAGGTTTTGTATGGCTTTGACGCCACCTCAGTAGCGGAACTCAATAATAAAATGATAGACGATGTAAAAATTATTTTGGCAGAATATCGTCTGGCCTTAAAAAAGAACAATGCAAAACGCTAGATTTAAGCTGGTGAAAGGTGGTTTTTTTAAAAGTAAAGTACTGTATCTTAGTAATTTTAACGCTTGGAAATGAAAAATAGTTATACTTACATCTGGGTTTCAGCCGTAATACTTGTATTCGGAATTATTTTTATTCCGAGAATAATCAACAGAGTTAAAACAGGCTCCATTGTAGAAAGCGATCGCCTAAATGTTGCCAACAATAGTGGAGATTTAGCCTTTATAGTTTTAAATGGCGAAAAAAGGAAAGTTCCTAATTTTGCTTTTGTCAACCAAGACAGCTTACTTATTTCCAATGACGATTACAAAGGCAAAGTATATGTTGTAGAATTCTTTTTTACTACCTGCCCAACGATATGCCCAATAATGAATCAAAATTTAGTTGAAATTCAGAATCAGTTCAAAGAATTTGAGGATTTTGGCGTGGCGTCATTTACGATAAATCCCGAATACGACACGCCATCTGTCTTAAAGGAATATGCCGAAAAGTATAAAATCACTAATTTAAATTGGAATTTAATGACTGGGGATACGCAAGCAATATATGATTTGGCAAATACGGGATTTAGCATTTTTGCGAGCCAAGTGCCTAATGCACCAGGAGGTTTCGAACATTCGGGTATGTTTGCTTTAGTTGATAAAAATGGTTTTATAAGATCTCGCGTAGATGATTTTGGGAATCCTATAATTTATTATCGAGGGGCTATTTCGCAGGAAGATGCTGCTAATGATCAAGGCGAAAAAGAACAAATAAGTATTTTAAAAGAGGATATTAAAAAATTATTAGAAGAGTAACCATGAATGCTATAGAATTAAAAGAAAAGAAATTTAGTAAACTAATAACGATTGTATCTATCATTGTCCCAGTAGTGGTTGCTTTGTTATTCATGGTAAAATTACCAAATGTGGAACCTTTAAGTTTTTTACCTCCAATTTACGCAAGTATTAATGGCTTAACAGCCATATTATTGGTAATAGCAGTATTAGCTATTAAAAATGGCAAAAGAAAGCTGCATCAAACTTTAATGACCTTCTGTATTGCATTATCGTTGGTGTTTTTAGTCATGTATATCGGCTATCACATGACTAGCGATTCTACAAAATTTGGAGGTGAAGGGAGTATTAAATATGTGTATTATTTTATTTTAATTAGTCATATTATATTGTCTATTATCATCATTCCTTTAGTGCTGAGAACCTACGCAAAAGCATATTTGCAAAAATTCGAGGAGCATAGAAAATTAGCTAAAATTACATTTCCTATCTGGTTGTATGTTGCCATTACAGGAGTTGTTGTTTATTTAATGATATCACCCTATTATAATCACGCTTAAACTTAGTTTGCCATGAAAATAAAAGTTATTATTGTGCTTGTAGTCTTACTGTTAATTCCTTCGTTTTCAGAAGCGCAATGTGCTATGTGTAGAGCAGTATTAGAAAGTGAAGAAGGTCAAAAAACAGCAGAAGGTATTAATGATGGCATTGTTTACTTAATGGCTATTCCTTATATTTTAGTGGGTTCTTTGTTTTACTTTGTATATCGTAAAATGAGGAATCAAGCTTAGACACTTTATTTTACTTTTAGTTTCTTGTGGTAAATCCACCATTTATCATTTTTATGTATTCTCGGTAATTTGAAGTTTTTTTGTTATTGTAATCTACAACTTTCAATTGCGATGTTGGTGAATCTCTTTTTGCTCGTTGTAATTTTGCAAAACAAATTTTTAACCACTGGATATAGGTAATGTACTAAACAGAAATAGTCGAACCAATTTAAGTGATAAAAGTTGAAATTTTGTACCCCAGCATTATTCAATGTTCTTTGATTTTTCTGTCTTCACATAAAATTTTAACAATATTTTAAGTTTTTTATTGTAACAAAATCTTGTTTTAAGTAGTCTATTGGTTTAGGTAAGATTGTATTTTAAACAATGACCAACTAAGGCAACTTTATGTTTGATATAGAAAGATGGCAAGAAATTTTTGATACCATTCGTAAAAATAAGTTGCGAACTTTTCTCACAGGACTTTCTGTAGCATCAGGAATTTTTATTCTAGTCATTTTATTAGGTTTTGGTCAAGGCATGCAAAACGGTATCGCAAAAGAGTTCGAAGGTGATGCTGCTACCAGTATATGGATATGGACACAAACTACACAAAAAGAATATAAAGGTCTTAATCCGGGTCGCGAAATTCAATTTAGAAACGAAGATTATAATACAATCGTTGAAAAAATGGATTTGACTATAGAACATAAATCTAAATATTATCGCCCCAGAAGCATTACGACTACCTACCGAAATGATGCTTTAATTTATCAAATTTTAGGAACAACACCTGAGGTTCAGTTCATAGAAAACCAAGACATGGTAGCTGGTAGATTTTTAAATGTAGATGACGAAGAACAAGTTAGGAAAGTGGCTATCATCAGTGCAAAAATAAAAAGAGAAGCCTTTAAAAAAGTAGAAGACCCTATTGGCGAAATTATTAAAATATCAAATATTGCTTTTAAGGTAGTAGGGGTTTATAAAGAAAAAGGAGGCGAACAAGAAGAAGACCGTATTTTTATTCCTATAAGCACTGCACAAAGAGTTTTCAACGGAGCAGATAAACTAGACAATTTAAGTTTTTCATTGCCGCCTGTTGAAAATTTTGAGGATGCCGTAGTGCAGTCTGTGCAATTTAAAAATCAAGTGGAAATTTTTTTAAAGCAAAAACATGCTATCGCTCCAGATGATCAAGGCGGAGTAGGTATTTACAATCCTATGGAAGAGGCAAAGCGGTATTATGGACTTATAGGAAATATTAAACTATTTTTTTGGTTTGTGGGCATCTGTACCATCATCGCTGGGATTGTTGGTGTTAGCAATATTATGTTGATTGTCGTAAAAGAACGTACCAAAGAAATTGGTATTCGAAAGGCTTTGGGTGCCAAACCATGGGCGATTATTGGGATGATTTTACACGAGTCAATTTTTGTTACCGCTATTTCTGGTTTTACAGGATTAATTTTAAGTATGGGGCTGCTAGAAATTGTTGGCCCGAATATAGAGGTAGATTATATTGTGAACCCTTCTGTAAATTTTAAAGTGGCATTGGCCACGGTGTTTTTATTGGTGTTCGCTGGAGCTGTAGCGGGCTTTTTTCCTGCTTGGCGGGCGGCTACCATACACACTATTGATGCGTTGAGAGATGATTAATTGTGAAATGAGGTTATGAGGTTATGGGTCTAAATGTTTAAATAATAATTAGTGTTAGAAAATTAAACTCCTCAACCAAGTATAAAAGAAAAGTAATTAGTAGGAAAAAAGAATTAAATATTAAACTCCTCAACTCCTAAACTTCAACAGAAATTTTAAAATAGGATAAAAAGATTGTCCAAACCATTTAAGGTAATCCTAATACGAAATAAAAAATGTTTAACAGAGATCGCTGGAGAGAAATAATACAGGTGTTGACTAGTAATCTGTTCAGGACTATTTTGACAGCATTCGGTGTTTTCTGGGGAATTTTAATTTTAATTATTCTTTTAGCGGCTGGCAAAGGATTAGAAAATGGTATTAAATCGGGTTTTGGGGATATTGCAACGAATACCATGTTTATGTGGACACAAGCAACCTCCAAGGAATTTCAAGGATTGCCAAAAGGAAGAAGATTTGCATTTAAAATAGAAGATGTAGCTTCGCTAAAGGAGAATATTCCAAACCTACGGTTTATCACGCCACGCAATCAATTAGGCGGATTTAGAGGAGAAAACAATGTGGTAAAAGGTATAAAAGTAGGTGCTTTTAATGTGTATGGTGACTATCCTGAAATCATTCAACAAGACCCAATGGCCATTACCTTAGGCAGATTTATCAATCACGCCGATATTGACGAAAAACGTAAAATTGCGATTATTGGGGAAGGGGTAAAAACGGCTTTATATGATAAAGATGAAGAAGTATTGGGGTCGTTCATAAAAATTAAAGGAGTTAATTTTATGGTCGTTGGTACCTATCAGAAAAAAAATAACAATGGGAATGGAGAAGAAAGTCAAAAAGAAATTTTTGTGCCCTTTACCGCTTTTTCACAAGCTTTCAACAAAGGTAATGATGTTGGTAGAATGGCAATTACCGCAAATGATGGTTCATCCATCACCAGTTTAAAAGAAAACATCATTACTTTAATAAAGAAAAATAGAAAAATACATCCTGAGGATCAGCGGGCTATTGGTAATTTTGATTTGTTTCAAGAGTTTAACCGCGTAGAAAGTCTGTTTACGGCCATGCGATTAATTGCCTATTTTGTAGGCATTCTCGTCCTGATTTCAGGAATTATAGGGGTTAGTAATATTATGTTAATTGTGGTAAAAGAACGCACTAAGGAAATTGGTATCCGCAGGGCCTTAGGCGAAGGACCATGGTCGATACAGTTACAAATTTTAATGGAATCTATCTTTTTAACCATCATTTCAGGTATGGCAGGAATCATCATGGGTGCACTATTTATTTTCGGAGTTAATTCTTTGTTAGATGCTGTGGGACCTGTTGATATGTTTTTGAATCCGAGTGTGAGTCTAGGAGTGGTTTTAATAGCATTAGCAATTTTAATAGTTTCTGGTTTGTTGGCTGGCTTTATTCCCGCGCAAAGCGCCATTAAAGTAAAACCTATTGATGCTTTGAGAGTAGAATAATAAATTATAAATTAATCAAATCAAAAAATGAAAAAACGAGTAACCGTCATTATTTTACTACTGATTGTAGCGTCCTTTGGTGGAGCAATGTATTATTTATATCAAAAAAATGCAGAAGATCCCATCACCTATGAAACTAGCGAGCCGTCTGTGCAAACCATCATCAAAAAAACATTGGCTACGGGTAGTATTTTGCCTTTAGAAGAAGTGCTCATCAAACCAAATATTTCTGGAGTTATCGAGGAAATTTATGTTGAGGGTGGCGATTATGTAAAATCGGGCGATTTATTGGCCAAGATTAAAATAGTTCCTAATTTAAATGCTTTAAATGATGCAAGAAATAGTATTGATGAAGCAAAAATTAATTTAGACGACCAGAAGCGTAATTATATACGTCAAAAAATATTGTTTGATAAAGGCGTCATTTCAAAAGTAGATTTAGAAAGGGCAGAAGTAGCGCAAGACCAGTCCAAACAAAGTTACAGCGCAGCCAATAAAAGATATGATATTGTTAAAACGGGAACAACCAGTGATTACGGAAATTCAGCAAATACCTTAATTAGGGCTACGGTTAATGGAATGGTGCTAGAAGTGCCAGTTGAAGTAGGGAATCAGGTGATAGAAAGTAATAATTTTAATGAAGGGACTACCATTGCCGCCATTGCTGATGTTGATAAAATGATTTTTGAAGGTAAGATTGACGAATCTGAAGTGGGTAAAGTAAAGGAAAATTTGCCTTTAGAAATTACGGTTGGCGCCATTGAAAATAAAATATTCCCAGCCGTTTTAGACTATATTGCACCTAAAGGAAAAGCAGAAAACGGAGCAATACAATTTGAAATAAAAGGGACTTTAAAAAAACAGGATTCATTTTTCATAAGAGCTGGTTTAAGCGCCAATGCTTCGATTATTTTAGCCAAAGTTGAAAATGTTTTGTCGATTAAAGAAGCTTTGGTTCAGTATGATGATAAAACTAAAAAGCCATTCGTTGAAATCGCTACTGGCGATCAAAAATTTGAAAGAAAAAATATCGAGTTGGGCATTAGCGACGGAATCAATGTAGAAGTAAAATCAGGTATTTTGTTAGAAGATAAAATAAAAGTATGGAATGCCATTACCAAAGAGGAAAATGCTGATTAATTAATATTTTAAGAAAATAATGTTCATTTCCTAAGTTTTTATTTAGAATTAAAATAGATAGAGCGTCTTAAATTTTCTTTTAACAAAAATTTTTGATTTAGTGATGTAACATTTTTAAAATTTGTAAGTCTAACCGTCAAAGTTCATCTAAAAAACAACTAAACTAACATGATTGAAATTAAAAACCTTCATAAATCATATAAAATGGGAAGTAATACACTTCACGTTTTAAAAGGAATCAATTTTTCTGTAGAAGAAGGTGAGTTGGTTGCCATCATGGGTTCATCAGGTTCGGGTAAATCCACCTTATTGAATATATTAGGCATGTTAGATGAGCTCGATGAAGGTTCTTATACGCTAGATGGTGTTCCAATCAAGAATTTAAATGAAACCAAAGCAGCGCAATATCGCAATAAATTTCTAGGTTTTGTTTTTCAGTCTTTTAATTTAATCAATTATAAGAATGCTTTGGAGAATGTGGCCTTACCTTTATATTATCTAAAAGTAGGTAGAAAAGAACGTCAAGAAAAAGCTTTAAAATATCTAGAACAAGTAGGTTTAAAAGAATGGGCAACCCATTTACCCAGTGAACTTTCTGGCGGTCAAAAACAACGTGTAGCGATTGCACGAGCCATGGCAGCCGAACCTAAAGTATTGTTAGCCGATGAGCCAACAGGAGCTTTAGATAGTAAAACTTCTTATGAGGTGATGGATTTGATCCAGAAAATTAACGATGCTGGAAATACTATTTTGGTAGTAACTCACGAACCCGATATTGCCGATATGTGCAAGCGGATTGTGCACTTAAAAGATGGGGTAATTGTTGAGGATAAAAAAGTGAAACAAGTAAGAGCATCTCAATATGTTTAGTCGAGACAATTGGCAAGAAATTTTTGAAACCATTCAAAAAAACAAACTGCGTACCTTTTTGTCGGGCTTTACGGTGGCCATTGGTATTTTTATTTTTGTAGTACTTTTTGGCTTTGGTAATGGCTTAACGAATACTTTTAATAAGTTTTTTGGTGATGATGCCACGAATGTTATTTTTGTTTTTCCTGGAAGAACTACTGTTCCTTATCAAGGATACAAGGCAAATCGTGTTGTAGAATTTGATAATAGCGATTTAAAGGATATAGAAAAAAACTTCGCGATGTTTATTGAATATATAACGCCTAGAATTTCAAGAAGTGGTTTAGTAAAATACAATAACGAATCAAATAACTATTCAAATAGTGGTGTGGGGCCGGCGCATCAATACAATGAGAAAACTATTATGATGTTTGGTCGGTATATCAATGAAAATGATATTAAAGAAAAAGCTAAAGTAGCTGTTATTGGCAGGTTAGTTGCGCAAGATTTATTTAAAAGTAAAAACCCTCTAGGCGAATTTATTGACATTGCAGGAAGTACCTTTAAAGTAGTGGGTGTTTTTCAAGACGATGGCGGGGATAATGAAGAGCGTGTAATTTATATACCATTTACCACTCGACAATTAATTGAGAAGAATAATGATAAACTAAATCAAATTATCATAGGTTTTAAACCTGAAATTGGCTATGCGGGTTCTATGGCTTTTCAAAATAGCCTAAAAAAATACCTCCAAAGTAAAAAATATATTAGCCCAAAAGATGAAAGTGGAATTTTTTTTAGAAATATTGCAGACCAGCTACAACAAAATCAGCAGTTAGCTGTGGTTTTACAATTAATTGTGTCTTTTGTGGCCTTCGGTACCATTATAGCAGGTATTATTGGTATAAGTAATATTATGGTTTTTGTAGTAAAAGAACGCACCAAAGAGTTGGGGATTAGAAAGGCATTAGGCGCAACGCCAAAATCTGTGATAGGAACTATTTTGTTAGAATCTATTTTTATTACGACTATTTCTGGCTTTGTAGGTATGATGATAGGTATTGCGGTATTAAGTTCTTTAGGGGAAACACTGGATGCGTATTTTATTACAGATCCTTATATAGACATGGGAGTCGCTATTTTTGCAACTGTTGTCTTAATTATTTGTGGAGGAATTGCTGGATATATACCTGCGCGTAGAGCCTCTAAAATTAAACCCATTGTAGCATTAAGAGACGAGTAAAATGAAATTTATATTTGATAGTAATACTTGGCAAGAAATTTTTGGTTCTATTGGGAAGAATAAAACCAGGACAGCCATTACCATAATTGGAGTACTTTGGGGCATTTTTATTTATATTGCCTTGGCGGGTGCAGCCAAAGGATTAGATAATGGTTTTGAACGTGCTTTTGAAAGCACAGCCATAAACAGCATGTTTGTTTGGGCACAAAGTACAAGCATGCCTTATGAAGGTTATAAGACAGATCGCGATTTACAGTTAAAATTAGGAGACGTGGTTACCTTACAAAATCGGCTTCCAGAAATACAATATATTGCACCAAGAAATGCCAAAGGTGTTTTTGGTGGAGCTCCAGCAACTGTGATAAGGGGAACAAAATCTAGTACATCACCGGTGTACGGCGATTATCCTATTTATACGAAAATAGCCACAAAAAAAATATATGATGGTGGACGCTTTATTAATGACGAAGATATTGCACAAAATAGAAAAATTGCCATTATAGGTGAAAGAACGCAGAAAGAACTTTTTGAAAAAGATGAAGATCCAATAGGGGGGTTTATTAAAGTGGATGATATTTATTTTCAAGTTGTTGGTGTTCATAAATTTGTGCCAGGAGGCGGTTTTGAAGGAGATACGGATATATATATACCCTATACAACCTTTCAAAAGTTATATAATACTGGGGATAATGTAGATTGGTTGACTATCGCAGCTTATAATGACGCTGATGTAGTTCAAGCAGAAAAAGACGTTAAGGCAGTATTGAAAAGTATTCATAGGGTAAATCCTGAAGACGAAAGAGCTTTTGGCGCATTCAATTTAGGAGAAATTTTTAATAGAATTAGTGGTTTTGCTAAAGGCTTAACTTTTTTATCACTTATTGTGGGTGTTGCTACCATTTTGGCGGGAGTTATTAGTATTGGGAATATTCTATTAATATCAGTTAAAGAGCGTACAAAAGAACTAGGTGTTCGCAGAGCTTTAGGTGCGACCCCTGCGGAGGTTAGAAATCAAATCATTTTAGAATCTGTTTTTTTAACAATAATTGCTGGAGTACTGGGAATTATTTTAGGCGCGGGCGTCCTACGGCTGATCGACTTTTTTACCCAAGATACCGATTTTCCATATACAAACCCAACGCTGCCAATACCTTATGTTTTAGGAGCTTTGGCGATCATGATAATTTTAGGTACATTAATAGGCTTAATACCAGCACAAAGAGCAGTAAGTATTAAACCCATAGATGCTTTAAGAGAAGAGTAACAAACGAAACCAATATAAAAGTAAATATAGTTTAAAATGAAAAAAGTAGTAAAATACGTAGTAATTGTTGTTCTAGTAATAGCAGCTTTGTGGGCAGCCATGTTTTTTATAAGAACCAATAGCAAATCGGCTATTACTTATGACACCACACAGCCATTTATGTCTAATATTGAGAAAAAAACCGTGGCTACGGGTAAAGTGGTGCCAGAAGATGAAATTTTAATAAAACCGCAAATTACAGGGATTATTGAAGAAGTTTATTTACAAGAAGGCGAAAAAGTAAAGGCGGGTGATTTAATTGCTAAAATTAAAGTAATACCCAATGAACAATCGCTTAACCAAGCAAGTGGTAGGGTTAGGAATGCTCAATTTGCCGTCAATAACATTAAAATTGAATACGATCGTAACAAAGCCATTTTTGATAAAGGAGTTATCTCTAGTCAAGATTTTAATACTATCCAATTACAATTTAATCAAGCGCAACAGGAATTAAAAAATGCCCAAGTTGATTATCAAATTATCAATAAAGGAACGGCTGCGGGTGCTTCCGTAGCAAATACCATTATCAGAGCAACGGTTTCAGGGACAATTTTAGAAATTCCCGTGAAAGAAGGTGATCAGGTAATCCAAAGTAATAACTTTAATGATGGTACTACTATTGCTACCATTGCAGATTTGACAAAAATGATTTTTGAAGGAAAAGTAGATGAAGGAGAAGTAGGAAAATTAAAAATTGGAACCCCCTTAGAAATAAGCTTAGGCGCTATAGAAGATAAAAAGTTTCCTGCTAAATTGCGTTTTATTGCACCTAAAGGGGTAGAAGAATCGGGAGCTGTTCAATTTAAGATTGAAGGCGAAGTTGATGTGAATGACGACGTTTTGATAAGAGCTGGATATAGCGCTAATGCTTCTCTGGTTTTAGAAACTAAAGAAAATGTATTGGTGATACCAGAGGCATTATTACAGTTCGATAAAAGCACCGATAAGCCTTATGTAGAAGTTGCGATTGGAGATCAAAAATTTGAAAGAAGAGATGTTGAAATAGGTATTTCTGATGGTATTAACGTAGAAATTATCTCAGGATTAACAGAAGCAGATAAGGTAAAAGTGTGGAATAAAACAGAACCTATTAAAAAAGATGCTGAAGAAGAATCGAAAGGATAAAATTTCATCAATCTAAATAAACAATCAAAAATCAAATCACATGAAATTTAAATTAATACTTGTAACATTTCTTTTTTCAATTGCTTATACTACTGCACAGGTCAAAAAATGGACTTTACAGGAGTGTGTTGAATATGCAGTAGATAACAATTTGACAATTGAGCAATTTGAGTTAGATTTAGAAAATGTACAAATAGAAAAATCAGATGCACTTGGTGATTTTTTGCCCAATTTTAATGCTAGTAGTGGCGTTTCTGAACGTTCTGGATTGGTAGTAGATCCAAATAGTAACACCAATGTATCGGGAACGATATTTTCAGTATCTCCAGGTGTTTCTTCTAATGTTACCATATTTAATGGGCTGCAAAATATAAATAGATTAAATAGAGCAAAATTAAACGCTCTCGCCAGTCAATATCGTTTAGATGACCTTAAAGACGATATTCGTTTAAATGTAGCCAATGCCTATTTGTCCGTTTTGTCTAATAAAGAATCTTTAGTTGTTTTTAAAGCGCAAAACGCAGTAACGCGACAAGATTTAGAGCGCACTAAAGAGTTGGTGGATGCCGGAGTGGTGCCTCGTGGCGATTTGTTAGAGGTTGAAGCAACTTCAGCAAACCAAGAGCAGCAAATAGTAAATGCTGAAAATGCTATCTTAATTTCTAGGATTAACCTAGCCCAGCTTTTACAAATTACAGATTATGCAAATTTTGATATTGCTGATGAAACTTTTGAAATTCCACCTTCTGAAATTTTAGCAAACTCTCCTAAAAGCATTTTCGAAAAAGCTTTAACCTTCAGAAATGATATTAAGCTCTCAGAACTAAATGTTGACTTAGCGAAAAAAGATTTAGATATTTCTAAAGGTGCTCTATATCCGACAGTAAATGCCTTTTTTAACTATAATACGTTTTATACCAATCAATTTTCACCTTTAAGAGATCCAATTACTTTTCAACCTATAATAAATCCGGGTACAGGACAAGTAGAATTATTTAGGAATACTTTTAAAGATCAACTATTTTTGAATGATGGTATTTCTTATGGTTTTCAAGTTAATATTCCTGTTTTTAATGGTTTTAGCGTAAGGAATAATATTCAACGCTCTAAAATTGGTATTGATAGAGCAAAAAACCAATTAGAACAAGAAAAATTAGCTTTGGAAACAACTGTTAATCAAGCTTATGTTGATGTAACTAGTTTTGCAAAAGCTTATGAGGCTTCAGAAAAAACAGTAGAAGCCCGAAGATTAGCTTATGAATACTCTAAAGAACGTTTTGATGTAGGTTTAATGAACTCGTTCGATTTTAGTCAGGCGCAAGCCAGAGTGGATGACGCCGAAGCACAATTAATACGCACCAAATACGACTATATTTTTAGATTAAAGGTATTAGAATTCTATTTTGGAATGCCCATTACATTGGATTAATCCTCATTTTAAGCCTTTCTTTTTCGATTTGTTTTGATTGACCTTCTCTTTGTGGAGGTCATCATTATTTTTAATAATTATGGTAGTCGCATTTTTTAAGTTTGCTAAAAATTAGGAATGTATCTTTGTAGATATTATGGCCATCATATTAAACATAGAAACCGCAACCACCAATTGTTCTGTTAGTATTGCCAAAGAAGGTATATTACTTAGCTCTAAAGAATACAATAGTGCTGAATATTCACATGCGGAGCAATTGCATGTTTTTATAGAAGATGCAATCAAAGTAGCTGCATTAAGCTTAGGGCAAATAAATGCGATTGCAGTAAGTAAAGGGCCAGGTTCTTATACAGGATTACGTATTGGTGTTTCTGCAGCTAAAGGTTTGTGTTTTGCACTCGATATTCCTCTTATTGCTATTGCCACCTTAAAAAGTATGGCATATCAAGCTAAAAATGAAGCTGTAGATTTTATCATTCCTGTTTTAGATGCCCGAAGAATGGAAGTCTATTCTTGTGTTTTTGATAAGAATTTAAACGAAATTAAAGAAACCAAAGCAGAAATTATAGATGAGCACTCTTTTGAAGCATTTACAGCAAAAGCCAAAGTGATATTAATTGGGAGCGGAGCCGAAAAGTGTAAAGAATTTTTACAATATCATCCCAATGTGGTTTTCAAAACAGATGCTTTTCCTTCTGCTAAGGATATGGCCTTGTTATCCTACAAAAAGTTTAAAGCAAACGAGTTTGAAAGTGTGGCTTATTTTGAACCTTATTATTTAAAAGATTTTATACTTCAGAAAAAAAGCTGATGTCTTTATTGTTTTGGAAATTTTAGATTTTTAGATTTTTGGAATTTGGTTATTTAAACCCAAAACCCAGCACCTTAATAGTTATATTCTTGGTAAATCGCCATCTCCTTTTAAGGGAAGAATGGAAGTGCTATTCATCAAATAACTGTCAATATGGTGGGCGGCCTCTCTACCTTCAGATATAGCCCAAACAATTAAAGATTGTCCTCTTCTTTGATCTCCTGCTACAAAAAAACCGGCGACATTGGTCATGTAATCTTTAGCTGATGCTTTTATATTGGTTCTTGGGTCGGCTTCTAAGCCTAATTGTTCTGCAATTGTCATTTCTGAACCTGTAAAACCTAAAGCAAGTAATGCGAGTTCACATTTCCATTCTTTTTCTGAGCCTTCAACTTCTTTTAGAATAGGTCTTTGTCCTGGATTTTTAATCCATTCTACTTCGGAGGTGATTAATCCTTTTAAATTACCGTTTTTATCTCCTATAAATTTTTTGGTAGAAATACTAAAATAACGCTCAGCTCCTTCTTTATGCGAAGAACTTGTTCTTAAACGCATAGGCCAAAATGGCCAAGGTTGATCGTCTGGTCTTTCAAGTGTTCCTTTGGTCATAATTTCGAAATTTGAAACAGATGTTGCACCGTGTCTAAACGAAGTGCCAATACAATCTGATCCTGTATCGCCACCACCAATAACTACCACATCTTTTCCTGTAGCTTTAATTTCTTCTCCTAGTTCTTTAATACCGTCAACTCTTTTGTTATTTTGAGCCAAAAAATCCATTGCTTGTACAACGCCTTTTAAGTTTGCGCCTTCAATAGGTAGATTACGTCTAACTGTTGCGCCACCGCATAAAACTATAGCATCAAAATCATTCTTTAGTTCATCTGCTTTTATATCGATACCAATGTTTATTCCTGTTTTAAAAATGATGCCTTCTTCTGCTAATACATCAATTCTACGGTCGATGATATTTTTTTCCATTTTAAAATCTGGAATGCCATAGCGTAACAAGCCACCTACTTTTTCATCTCTTTCAAAAACGGTAACGGTATGGCCTGCTCTATTTAATTGTTGCGCAGCGGCTAAACCAGATGGCCCAGAACCTACCACAGCCACTTTTTTATGCGTTCTATTTACTGGTGGATTGGCTTTTACCCAACCGTTTTCAAAAGCTATTTCTACAATATTTTTTTCGATATTTTCAATGGAAACTGGGTCTTCATTTATTCCTAATACACAAGCCTCTTCACAGGGAGCAGGGCATAAGCGACCTGTAAATTCTGGAAAATTATTGGTAGCATGTAAAATGGTTGCCGCTTTCTCCCATTTTCCTTTATATACGGCATCATTAAAATCAGGAATCAAATTCCCTAGTGGGCAGCCGCTGTGGCAAAATGGAATTCCACAATCCATACAGCGTGCTCCTTGATTTTTCATTTCTTTTTCATCCAACGGAATCGTGAACTCCTTGTAATTTTTAAGGCGTTCTTCTACTGTTGCATATTCTTCAACTTTTCTATCGAATTCTAAAAATCCTGTTATCTTTCCCATAATTTCGATTTAAGTAGTTTGTAATTTTTCATTTTCCAAACGAATTAAGGCTTGTTTATATTCTTCAGGGAATATTTTTATAAACTTAGGAAGTGATTCTTCCCACTTTTCTAATATTCTTTGCGCAAGTGGACTTAAAGTGGCATTGTAATGGTTTTCTATCAAGGCTCTTAATTCCACAATATCTTTATCTTCATCTACAGGAAGAAGATTTAAAGCGATTTTATTACAGTTTTTCTCGAAAGTTTTCTTTTCATCAAAAATATAGGCAATTCCTCCGCTCATACCTGCCCCAAAGTTTCGACCAACTTCTCCAAGAATTACAGCGATTCCTCCTGTCATGTATTCGCAACCGTGATCTCCAATTCCTTCTACGACTGCTTTTGCTCCTGAGTTACGAACACAGAAACGTTCTCCAGCTTTTCCATTGATGTACGCTTCGCCAGAAGTAGCACCGTAGAGCGTAACATTACCAGTAATGACATTATCTTCCGGCTTAAAAGTGGCTTTTTCAGGCACTTTGATGATCAATTTAGCGCCTGAAAGTCCTTTTCCTAGATAATCATTGGTGTTTCCGTTGACAATCATGGTAATGCCTTTAGTGCTAAAGGCTCCAAAACTTTGACCTGCCGAACCTGTGAAGTTTAATTTTAAAGTGTTTTCTGGAAGACCTTCTGCCCCGTAAATTTTCGATATTTCGTTACTGATAATTGCTCCAACAGCTCTATTTAAGTTCGTGATAGGATAATCAATACTTAATTTCTCTTTTCTAAATAATGCAGGGTGTGCTTTTGCTATAATATCAAATTCGATTGATTTTTCTATATGATGTTCTTGTTTTTGCGTATTGTAAAATTTGGTTCCTGCGGGTACATCCACTTTGTATAAAATTGGCGTTAAATCTATACCTGCTGCTTTGTAATGGTCTATCGCTTTGTTGCGGTCTAATTTTTGAACTTGTCCCACCATTTCATTGATGGTTCTAAAGCCCAATTGTGCCATAATTTCTCTTAATTCTTGAGCAACAAAATACATGTAGTTGACCACGTGTTCTGGCTTACCATTGAATTTTTTACGCAATTCAGGATTTTGTGTTGCAATCCCAACCGGACAGGTATTTAAGTGACAAACACGCATCATAATACAACCTGAAGCGACCAATGGAGCAGTTGCAAAACCAAATTCTTCGGCACCTAACAAGCAAGCTACAGCCACATCACGGCCTGTTTTTAATTGTCCGTCGCATTCTAAAACAATTCTATTTCTTAAATCGTTTAATACTAAAGTTTGTTGTGCTTCTGCAATGCCTAATTCCCATGGTAAACCTGCATGTTTTAGAGAGGTTAAGGGTGATGCTCCTGTACCACCATCAAATCCTGAAATAAGAATAACATCCGCTTTTGCTTTTGAAACCCCGGCAGCTACTGTTCCTACACCTACTTCAGACACTAATTTTACATTAATTCTAGCTTCTCTGTTGGCAGATTTTAAATCGTAAATTAATTGTGATAAATCTTCAATAGAATAAATATCGTGGTGTGGTGGAGGAGAAATTAGACCTACATAAGGGGTTGAATTCCTTGTTTTCGCAATGGATGGATTCACTTTTGGACCAGGTAATTGTCCACCTTCCCCAGGTTTAGCGCCCTGAGCCATTTTAATTTGTATTTCTTGCGCATTGGTAAGGTAGTTTGATGTAACACCAAATCTGCCTGAGGCTACTTGCTTAATGGCACTGTTTTTCCAGTCTCCAGAGGAATTTTTATAGAAACGTTCTGCATCTTCACCACCTTCACCTGAGTTGCTTTTTCCACCAATACGGTTCATGGCAATCGCTAAATTTTCATGCGCTTCTTTACTGATAGAACCGTAAGACATGGCGCCCGTTTTAAAGCGTTTTACAATCTCCGTCCAAGGCTCTACTTCTTCTAAAGGAATTGGATCGTAATTTGAAAATTCAAACAATCCTCTAATTGTCATCAAATGTTTTGACTGTTCATTTACCATATTGGCAAATTCTTTATACGATTCAGGTTCATTATTTCTAACAGACTGCTGCAGTTTTGCTATAGAAAGAGGATTAAACATATGTTTTTCACCATCTCTTCTCCATCTGTATTCTCCGCCTATTTCTAAATCTAGACTTCCCGCTACCTCAGGGCTTTCAAACGCGTTTTTATGACGTTTGGCTATTTCTTTTTCAATTTCATAAAGTCCGATACCTTGTATTCTGGTTACCGTATTCGGGAAATATTTCTCTACCACTTTGGTATTGATTCCTATACATTCAAACAACTGAGAACCTCGATAAGAATTAAGCGTAGAAATGCCAATTTTATTCATCACTTTCAGAATTCCCTTACCTACTGCTTTGTTATAATTGGCTATAGCTTCTTCTGCTGTAAATTCTATGATGTTGTTTTCTTCGATTTGTTCGGTAATAATTTCGTTGACTAAATAAGGGTTTATCGCACTCGCTCCAAACCCGAATAGCAAAGCAAAATGATGTACTTCTCTTGGTTCTGCGGATTCAATAATCACACTTAATTTAGAACGTTTTTTAAGTCTTTGTAAACCGCTATTCACATAAGAACAAGCTAAAACGGCAGGGATAGGTGCTAAATCTTTGCTTACATTTCTATCCGATAAAATAATAATATTTGTGCCTTCGTCAATCGCTTTCGAGGCCTGACTTAACATCGACTCTAAAGCATCTTCAAGACCGTTATTTCCTTTATTGACTTCATATAAAATAGGAATGGAGGTAACTTTATAATCTGGACTAGAGTCGTAATTTTTAATTTTATCTAAATCTTCTTTTGAAATAACAGGATTCTGAATTTTCAATTTTCGACAATGAAGTTCTGTAAAGTCAAAAATATTGTGATCTGAGCCTAGGGTTAAACTTATATCGGTAATTAATTCTTCACGAATACCATCCAAAGGTGGGTTGGTTACTTGTGCAAATAATTGTTTAAAGTAGTTGTAAATCAATTGCGGACGTTCCGATAAAACGGCTATTGGGGTGTCGCTACCCATAGAACCTAAAGGTTCATAAGCAGTTTTACCCATCGGCAAAATAATGGTATTAATATCTTCTAGGGTGTAGCCAAATGCTGCTTTGCGTTTTTCTAAAGAAGCTTCATTTAAAAATAAAGGGCAATCATTATAGGGTATATCTTTTAGGTGGACTAAATTTTTATTTACCCATTTTTTGTAGGGATATCTTTGTGCAATCTCTTCTTTTATTTCTTCATCATTGATGATACGGCCTTCTTCCATATTTACCAAGAACATTTTCCCTGGTTCTAACCTTCCGTGAAGCTCAATATTTTCAGGTTCTAAATCTACAACCCCAGTTTCCGAAGACATAATTACATAGCCATCTTTGGTAACCGAATAACGCGACGGTCTTAATCCGTTGCGGTCTAAAACAGCCCCAATATAGTTGCCATCCGTAAAAGGAACAGAAGCGGGTCCATCCCAGGGTTCAGATAAGCAGGAATGGTATTCGTAAAAAGCTCTTTTAGCCTCTGACATGTACGGATTTTTTTCCCAAGCTTCAGGGACTAAAACCATCATTACTTCAGGTAAAGACCTGCCCGTCATTAACAACAATTCTACCACCATATCCATCGTAGCAGAATCAGATTTTCCAGGAAGGATAATTGGAAGAATATTTTTTATGTCATCTCCAAATAAATCACTTTTCAATAATTCTTCACGCGAACGCATTCGGGTAACATTACCTCTTAAGGTGTTTATTTCACCGTTATGGCACATGTACCTAAACGGCTGCGCCAAATCCCAAGTGGGGAAGGTATTTGTAGAGAAACGTTGATGTACTAAAGCCAATCTAGTTACAACCCTATCATCCATTAAATCTTTGTAGTAAAGACTAATATCTTCGGGCATTAATAAGCCCTTGAAAATAATTATTTTAGTAGATAAACTGGGAACATAAAAGAAATTACTTTCCGATAATTTAGAATTGATAATGGTATGTTCCGTAACTTTTCTGGCGCTATATAGTTTAAGGTTAAAGTCGAAAAAGCTTTGCTCAGGATTAGATTTGGCAACAAATAATTGCTTTATAAATGGTTCTGTTTCCTTGGCAATTCTTCCGGGAATAGACCTATTTACTGGAACATTTCTCCATCCTAGTAATTGTAAGCCTTGTTTTTTTATATTTTCTTCAAAAACTGAAATGCAAAATTCTCTTTGATTTTGTTTTTGAGGTAAAAAGATATTTCCAGTTGCATAATTTCCCGGTATGGGCAATTCAAAACCACAAACATCTTGAAAAAAGTCGTGCGGTATGTCGATGAGAATTCCAGCGCCATCGCCCGTTTTTCCATCAGAACTTACGGCTCCTCTGTGTTCTAGTTTTTCTAAAATTTCAAGCGCTTTATGAATAATATCATTAGATTTTTTTCCTTTAAGACTACATATAAATCCTGCTCCACAGTTATCATGCTCAAATTCCGGTAGGTATAACCCTTGTTTCTTAAACGCCATAAATTATAGTATTTTCTCAAAAATAGCTGTTTTTATGCGTTTTCTATAGTGTTTTTGGTAAAATGTAATAAAAAAAGTAGCGTTTGGAATAAAACGTTAAAAATTATTCATTATTAATTTTATGGCCATCTTAATTTGTCATATTGATAATTTTTGCAATCATTTGTAATTGAATGCCGAATATTAAGGGGTCTCAATACGTTTATTTAATTTTTTAAATTTTATTAACATATTTTTCAGGGGTATAGTTAACATATCGACTAATTTAAAATAAAAAACCCCTATAAAATAGGGGTTCAGTTTAAATAAATTTATTTTTTATTGATTTAAGATGCTTCTTGAAATGACAATTTTCTGTATTTCAGAAGTTCCTTCGTAAATTTGAGTGATCTTAGCATCCCTCATTAAACGTTCAACATGATAATCTTTCACGAAACCATTTCCACCAAATATTTGTACCGCTTCCACTGAAGTTTCCATAGCCACTTTAGAGGCGTATAATTTTGCCATAGCGCCAGATAAGTCGTAGTTTTCACCGTTGTCTTTGTCTGTAGCCGCTTTGTAAACCAATAATCTTGCCGCTTCAATATCGGTATGCATATCTGCTAATTTAAAGGCTATAGCTTGGTGATTGCATATTTCAGTGCCAAAAGCTTTTCGCTCTTTGGAGTATTTTAAAGCCATTTCATAAGCTCCAGCGGCGATGCCTAATGCTTGTGCTGCGATTCCAATTCTGCCACCACTTAGTGTTTTCATGGCGAATTTAAATCCAAAACCGTCTTCACCGATTCTATTTTCTTTCGGGACTTTAACATCATTAAAAATTAAGGAATGAGTGTCACTTCCTCGAATACCTAATTTATTTTCTTTTGGACCTATTTCAAAACCAGGCATGCCTTTTTCTAATATAAAAGCATTGATGCCTTTGTGTTTTTTTTCAACGTGGGTTTGTGCAATCACTAAATAAACCTCTGCAGAGCTACCACTTGTAATCCAATTTTTCGTTCCGTTGATTACATAATGGTCTCCTTTATCTACTGCAGTAGTTTTTTGAGAAGTAGCATCACTACCAGCTTCAGGTTCTGAAAGACAGAAGGCGCCAATAATTTCTCCAGAGGCCAGACGAGTTAAATACTTTTGTTTTTGTTCTTCATTTCCATAAGTGTCTAAACCCCAGCAAACTAATGAGTTGTTGACCGATACGACTACCGAAGTCGAGGCATCAATCTTAGATAACTCCTCCATAGCAATAACATAAGACATGGTGTCTAAACCGCTACCACCATATTTTGGGTCCACCATCATCCCCATAAAACCCAATTCTCCTAATTTTTTAATTTGTTCTTTTGGAAATCTTTGTTCGTCGTCTCTCTCTATTACACCCGGTAATAACTCATTTTGGGCAAAATCCCTTGCTGCTTGTTGAATCATTAATTGCTCTTCTGATAATCTAAAATCCATATAATTACGATATAATTAAAAAACTGTGGCAAATATAATTCAATATTACCATATAATTAGTAAACGTGTTTAATTCCGAATAATTTTACAATTATTTTTTTTGATATTTTTTTAAAAATTTAATAAGTACTTTTTTCATAAACGCTGTTATTGCGTATCATTATTTTTATATTTGCTAAAGATAATTTAATATTGATTTTAATTTTAAATAATGAGACAGCACTAATCCCGTTTGGGGTAAAACAATTTTAATTAAGGAAACATCGTAAAATGAACAATAGTCTTGTCTTAATAAATTTAAAAAATCAATTGCATGAAAGAGTTGCTTACCAAATACGAGAATAAATCACCAGAGATAGTGTTTCATTGGAAAGATGCTGAAACTGAAGCAGAGGGCTGGGTAGTGATCAACTCCCTTCGAGGTGGAGCCGCTGGTGGTGGAACAAGAATGCGCGAAGGTCTAGATATGAATGAGGTATTGTCCCTTGCAAAAACTATGGAAGTTAAGTTTACCGTTTCTGGTCCTCCAATTGGGGGCGCAAAGTCGGGCATCAATTTTAATCCAAAAGACCCAAGAAAAAGAGGAGTTTTAGAACGATGGTATCATGCCGTAGCCCCTTTATTGAAAAGTTATTACGGAACAGGAGGCGATTTAAATGTCGATGAAATTCACGAAGTTATACCCATTACCGAAGACGCCGGAGTTTGGCATCCCCAAGAAGGCGTTTTTAACGGTCATTTTAAACCAACAGAAGCTGATAAAATAAACAGAATAGGGCAATTACGACTCGGAGTTATAAAAGTTTTAGAAGGGAGCAATTATTCTCCTGATACCTCTAGAAAATATACCGTAGCCGATATGATAACAGGATATGGCGTTGCCGAAGCCGTAAAACATTACTACGATATTTTTGGAGGTACTATAGTTGGTAAAAAAGCGATAGTTCAAGGTTTTGGTAATGTGGGTGCGGCAGCCGCTTTCTATTTGTCTAAAATGGGCGCAAAAGTGGTAGGCATAATCGATAGGGTAGGAGGCGTTATCAACGAAGATGGTTATACCTTCGAGGAAATAATAGCATTATACAGAAATAAGGATGGCAATACCTTAGTTTCTAATAAAATGATTCCTTTTGACAGCATTAATGAACGTATATGGGATTTAAAAGCTGAAATATTTGCACCCTGTGCAGCCTCTCGTTTAGTAACTAAAGAACAAATTACAAGAATGATTTCCACAGGATTAGAAGTAATCAGTTGTGGGGCAAACGTACCATTTGCTGATAAAGAAATTTTCTTTGGACCTATTATGCAATATACAGATGAAAGAGTAAGTCTGATTCCTGACTTTATATCCAACTGTGGTATGGCAAGAGTTTTCGCTTATTTTATGGAAGGGAGAGTCGCTATGGATGACGAATTAATATTTAATGATACATCTATTACCATACGAAATGCAATTTTGAATATCTTTAACCAAAATTCTACAAAATACAATTTAAGCAAAACTGCTTTTGAAATAGCATTGAAACAATTAATTTAAACTTACTAATTTTTATGGAAACCATTATTATAATTGTATTTGTACTAGGCTATTTGGCCATTACCTTAGAACATAACCTTAAAATAGATAAACTTATTCCTGCTTTAGGAATGATGGCATTGTTATGGGCAATTATAGCCTTAACGCATATGCCTGTTTTTGAAATTATTCCAGGCATTGGTAAAGAATCTCATCATTTAGAAGGTGTTTTACTCCATCATTTAGGAAAAACAGCGGAAATTTTAGTCTTCCTGCTAGGGGCGATGACCATTGTAGAAATTATTGATTATTTTGATGGCTTTGCAACGATAAAAGGCTATATAAAGACAAAAAAGAAGAAAAAATTACTTTGGATTGTTTCCACTTTGGCGTTTATATTGTCGGCCATTATAGATAATTTAACAGCTACGATTGTTTTAATAACCATACTTCAAAAACTAATAAAAGAACGCGAATTAAGACTTTGGTTTGCAGGTATGATTATTATTTCTGCTAATGCGGGTGGTGCTTGGTCACCAATAGGCGATGTTACAACCACCATGCTATGGATTGCCAACAAAGTAACTGCGGCGGTGCTTATTGAGCATGTTTTAATTCCTTCTATTTTCTGTTATGCAATTCCAACTTTTATAGCTTCCAGAATGAAGGTCTTTAAAGGCAGTGTTGAAGCGGATGCCTCTGATAATGACAAGCCAAAATCAAAATATGCAGGCACTATGTTTTATCTAGGTTTAGGGGCTATTATTTTTGTACCTTTATTTAAATCCGTTACTCATTTACCACCTTATATGGGGATGATGTTATCGCTGGCTTTTGTAGCTGCTTTTGCAGAAATATACAGCAGTGCCAAATTTAATATTACTACCATTGATGGCGGAGAAAGTGAGGCGGCATCGCACCATAGTCCTGTACATCATTCTTTATCAAAAATAGAATTACCGAGTATCTTATTCTTTTTAGGAATTTTAATGGCCGTTGCTGCCTTGGAGTCTTTAGGAATGCTGTTTGATTTCGCAGGAGTTTTAAATAGTTCAGTACCACGTTTAGGATCAGAGCTACATTCTACTTTAATTTCAGATTTGGTAGTGCTATTATTAGGCGTTGGTTCTGCGGTCATAGATAACGTACCTTTGGTAGCAGCAAGTATCGGAATGTTTCAAATTGGTTTAGATGAACCAGCTTGGCATTTTATAGCTTATTCTGCGGGAACAGGTGGTAGCATGTTAATCATAGGCTCGGCTGCAGGGGTTGTTGCTATGGGAATGGAAAAGATAGATTTCTTCTGGTATTTAAAGAATATTGCGTGGCTGGCATTAATCGGATTTTTGTCTGGAGCAGTCGTATTTGTATTAATGCGAAATTTTATTTTAAACGTATAATTTTATCGATAAAATACCGTTATAAACACAACTTAAATAGATTAGTTATATGTTATTGTTTCAAGACCTTGTAAACGAGGCTCAATTAGGAGAACCTATTGCCGAAGAAAAAACGCTTTCAATTATCGATTTGATACTGAGTGGAGGAATGGGTAGTATTATCATTATATCCGTTTTATTTGTGATGCTCTTTGTGGCCTTGTATATCTATTTTGAACGATTATTTGCCATTAAGGCGGCGTCTAAAATCGATGCCAATTTTATGAATCAAATACGTGACCATATTACCAATGGAAAACTTGAAGCGGCAAAATTACTATGTGCACAAACAGATTCGCCCGTGGCAAGATTAACAGAAAAAGGAATTTCTAGAATTGGAAAACCCTTAGACGATATCAATACCGCTATTGAAAATGCTGGTACACTGGAAGTTTACAAACTAGAAAAAAACGTGAGTATTTTAGCTACTGTAGCAGGTGCAGCGCCAATGATTGGGTTTTTAGGAACAGTAATAGGTATGATTTTAGCTTTCCACCAAATGGCAACAAGTGGGGGACAAGCAGAAATGGGGTCTTTGGCATCAGGGATTTATACGGCGATGACGACAACAGTTGCAGGTTTAATAGTAGGTATCATAGCTTATATTGGTTATAACCATTTGGTAAACAGAACCGATAAGGTAATCCATAAAATGGAAGCTAATGCGGTTGACTTTTTAGATTTATTAAATGAACCGTTATAAGTAACTAGTATTTAGTCATTAGACTTTAGAAAAGAGAAAAGAATTTAGAAATAAAAAAAAGATTGCTTTGCTTTGCTCGTAATTACGAACAATTATAATGTCTTTATTCTCTGTTCTTTTATCTAACATAAATTAATATTTAAAAACTAAGCTTTAAAAAAGCTATATACATCATAAAGTGAAACTAAAAGGTAGAAATAAAGTAAGCCCAGATTTTAGTATGTCGTCAATGACAGATATTGTTTTTCTGTTATTGATATTCTTCATGCTAACGGCGAACTCACCCAATGCATTAGATTTGTTATTACCAAAAGCAAAAGGAAAATCAACGAATACACAAAATGTTTCTGTAAGTATTAATAAAGACTTACAATACTTTGTGAATGATCAGAGAATAAACGGAGAATATATTGAAATTGAACTAAAAAAAGCATTAGAAGGACAAGAGAACCCTACAATAATTCTTAGAGCAGAAGAAAGCGTTGCTATCAAAGAAGCAGTAAACGTTATGGATATTGCAAATACGAATGGTTATAAGGTAATTTTGGCAGTGCGACCAAAATAATGCCAATACTAGACACGAATCACAAAAAAAAATCATTTACACTTACCACTATTTTGTTAAGTGTATTACTCGTTTTGCTATTTTATATAGGACTTACCTATTTAGATCCGCCACTTGAAAAGGGGATAACCATCAATTTTGGAACTACAGATTTTGGCAACGGTAAGGTACAACCCAAAGAAAAAATAAAATCAGAACCTTTAAATAAACCCATAACGCCTCCTGTTCAACAAGAAAAGGTAGAAGAAGTAGTGCCCAAAGAAGTTGCGGCTAAAGAACAGCCTTCGGAAAAAGTACTCACCCAAGAAAGCGAAGAATCCATTGTCATTAAACAACAAAAAGAAGCAAAGCGTAAAGCCGATGCAGCGGTAAAAGCAGCTAAAGCCGAAGCGGATAAAATAGAACGAGAAAAACAAGAAGCCAAAGAAAGAGCTCAAAAAGAACAAGACGCCAAAAAGAAAAAGTTAGACGAACTTATGGGAGGACTTAATAAGTCCGACGGTACGGCCAGTGGTAGCGAAGGTAATGACAATAAAACCGGTGATAAAGGTAATCCAAACGGTGATCCTTATGCAACTAGTTATTACGGTGCGCCAGGCTCTGGTAATGGTGGCACTAGTGGTTACGGCTTAAGAGGTAGAAGTTTAGTCGGGAATACTCCTGTGCAACAAGATTGTAATGAAGAAGGTAGAGTTGTCGTAAAAATTGTAGTAGATAAATCTGGTAAAGTTATATCTGCGAGTCCCGGTGAACAAGGCTCGAACAATACACATCCATGTTTAATGACACCAGCAAAATTGACAGCTCTTTCGCACAAATGGAAACCAGACCCAAATGCACCCAGCCAGCAAGTAGGTTTTGTGGTGGTCAATTTTAAACTGCGAGAATAATTTTATGACCTACAAAGAGGTTTTAAGTTGGATGTTTGCCCAACTTCCTATGTATCAACAAAAAGGGATTTCAGCACATTCTGGAAAGCTAGATGCTATTGTTTTTTTTGTTTCCCATCTTCAACATCCTGAAAAAAAATTTAAAACAATTCACGTTGCAGGTACTAATGGTAAAGGTTCAAGTAGCCACATGATAGCTTCTATTTTACAAGAAGCTGGCTATAAGGTAGGTTTATATACTTCTCCGCATTTAAAAGATTTTAGAGAACGTATTAAAATTGATGGTAAACCCATTCCTAAAAAAAATGTAATTCGTTTTATTAAAGATAATTTTGGCTATTTACAAGAAAACAAACTTTCTTTTTTTGAAATGACGGTAGGTATGGCTTATGACTATTTCGCCAATGAAAAAGTCGATATTGCTGTGATTGAAGTAGGTTTGGGGGGGCGTTTAGATTCTACTAATATTATTGGTCCAGAAGTTTCTTTGATTACCAATATTGGTTTTGATCATGTTGATATGCTTGGCAATACGCTCGAAAAAATATCTTTTGAAAAAGCTGGTATCATAAAGCAAAACACGCCAGTAGTCATTAGCGAAACGCAGTCTGAAATCATTTCAGTTTTTAAAGAAATGGCTTTAAAAAATAAAGCCCCAATTTTATTTGCAGATACTGAAATTAAGGATGAAGATGTTTTTCCTACATCATTACTGGGCGATTATCAGGTAAAAAATGTAAAGGGAGTTCTGGGGGTTTTTAAAGTGCTCCAAAATTTTAAGGTGCGTGAAGAGCATATTAAAAACGGACTCTTAAATGTTGTTGAAAATACGGGTTTATTAGGTCGATGGCAAATACTTTCTGAACAGCCAAAAGTGGTTTGTGATACCGCCCACAATGCAGAAGGTTTAAAAATAGTAATGCAGCAAATACAAAAACAAAATTTTGAAACATTACATGTTGTGTTAGGATTTGTAAAGGATAAAGATTTAAAAGCAATTTTACCACTAATGCCAAAAAATGCGAATTATTATTTCTGTACACCAGCCATTGAAAGAGGTTTAGCTGCCGTAATTTTAAAAAGTAAAGCTTTGGACTTTGGCTTGTTGGGAGACACTTATGCAACTGTAAATAAAGCTTATAAGTCAGCTTTGAAAAAAGCGAAATCTAACGATTTTATTTATATTGGTGGTAGTACCTTTGTTGTTGCAGAAGTTGTTTGAAATTTATTATTATTTTCTTTTGCCATATCAAAAACAATGCTATATTTGCACTCGCTTAGCTGGATAACGGTTAGCAAAGCGGGCTCTTAGCTCAGTTGGTTTAGAGCACCTGCCTTACAAGCAGGGGGTCGTAGGTTCGAATCCTACAGGGCCCACAGTAGAAACCCTCAGTAAATACTGGGGGTTTTGTTATTTTAGAACATTTGTTAATTCTTAATTTTTTTGATTTGTGCATACTTTGTGCACAGTTTTTTATTTTTAACTAAAATTTAATATGTTTTGGGTTAATTTGAAGATCTAAGCTAAATTCTTTTAAAGCTCCTTATAGATTGAAATATCTAAAACCCATCCTTTTCCTTCCAGCAATATTCGGTAAAACAGAAGGTGGAAATCAATAGTTAGGAACTTAAATAGATCAAGACTTATTGTTAAATCCATTTAGATTGCGCAAATAGATTACTTAAAAAAAATTCATTTTTTCTGTTCAACTAATTTATTTGTTACCCCTTTTGGGCCGGGGTCGTTATGGATCAAGTCATAAAGTTGTGGGATTTTACATTTAGGCAAAAATATTAGTTAGTCTAAAGAGGAAGAATTCTACGTTTCTAACGCCTCTAAATTGGGCTCTAAATGCCTTAATTTTTGCGTTGAAAGATTCCGCTTATGCATTGGTACTTCTGTTATCAAAATAATTTAATATGTTTTTATAATGGATAGCCATGGTTCTAGAGATTGTATTAAAGCTTTTGAATGCTGCTTGTCTTACTTTCTCATCCCATTTAGCTAAGCGTACAAGTGCCGAAGTTTTATCTTTTGTGTTTTCAAATATCCAAGATAAGTTTTGGCATAATTTATAGGCTTTTTCAATATCTGGATAGTGTTCAAAGAGTATTTTGGCTCTTTGTTTTTGGTTTTCAGTCCATTTGTTACTGTTCTTATAGAGTAAATACCTACTTCTGGCTAATAATTGTTTTAGCGAATCGCCATTTGATAGTAGTCCAGGATTATATGTCAAAGATTTTTTTCTAGCGTTTTCTATAGCATCATTTTCAGCATCTAGTGCTTCCCATCTATATTTGATTCTAATTTCTTGAAGGGCATCTAAAGCTAATTTTTGAACATGGAATCTATCGATTACCAGCGATGCGTTTGGGAATGAATTTTTAACGATAAGTCCCATATTACCTGCCATATCCAAAGTAACCTCTTTGACTTTTTTTCTTTGTTTTAAAGGAATTTTTTCTAGGATTTTTATAACTACTTCGGCTTTTGTTCCTTTGACCATAGCGACAATAGTTCCTTTTTTACCTTTAGCATTTTTACTAGTTAATATGGTGTATAAATCTCCGTTAGAAAAAGCTGTTTCATCCAATGATAGATAGCTTCCTAGATTTTTAGGAAAAAGCAACCAATCTTTCGCATGCGATTTTTGATCCCAAGAACTAAAAGCACTCAAATGGTCTTTATATTGCCTTTGCATACTTCTAGGGTTTACGCCAAAGAACTTAGCTACAACAGCTATACTAGTTGCATTATTACTAACGGATCTCTTTTAAAAAAGTGGCAAACTCACTAGTAATTCTAGTTCCTTTTGCCACTAATTGCCAATCTCTTGTAGCCACTTTACTTGTTGATTCATTAAACCATCTGCGTCGTGTTACATGCAAGTAAACATTCTTTCCACGTATA